>DAOTZZ010000083.1:0-9421 GCA_034433965.1 Anaerolineae bacterium | reverse complement strand
GGATGCCAGGGGCGGCATCGTCTGGTCGCCGACGCTGTTGCGGGTGCGGGCGCGGCGTCTATGACGAATACACGGCCAGCACGCCAGCGATCAGCCCCAGGCTCAGCGTGACGAAGAGCAGCACCACGAACACGGTGATCAGCAGGTCGCTGGGGAACCACAACAGATACAGCCCAAAAAGGGCGAAGAAGGCGAAAGCGCTCAGCGCCAGGCGATAGGTCCAGCGCTCGCGGGCGGAGAGAGCCTGCGGCGAGGCAGAAGGACGGTTCCTCATAGACGGTACGGTTGCTCCTTGTCGGGCGAAAGCAGTCAGTCAGGGCGCTGCGCCCCAGTATAGCGTAGACCGGGGGGTGGGGCTTCTCATCCCAGGGTCTGCACCAAATGCCCTTGCTGTTTTACCTCACCCCCAGCCTCGCTTCGCTTGGCTCGTCCCCTCTCCGACGCGGCTGAGGGGCCACGAGGTGTGCCAGCGCCGCATGGGGGTGAGGTACAGTCAAGCGCGTTCTGCGTGATGCTACTGTGGGCCGACCAGCGCCTGGCGGCTCACCCAGCCGACCATGCCCATGCAGTCAATCTCGATGTAGACGATGCCGTCTTTTTGCCCCATGCGCAGCACCTTGACCGGCGTGTTGGCGAAGCACGAGCCGGAGAGCGCCGCGCGCGGCACCGGCGACTTGAACATCTGCACGATGGGCGGCATGGCTGGCAACGTGATCGTGTCACCGACGGCGAACAGCGGGTCTTCGTAGGGTTCCAGCGCCAGCGCCGGATCGAGGTCAGCAGGCGTCAGGGGCCGGAAGCCCAGGTAAGTGCGCCATTCGTTCTCCACTTCCAGGAACGGCTTGCCCGTCAGGTCTTCGACGGCCTTGAAGACCGACTTGCCTTCGCCGCGCATCTTCTTGACCAACTGCAGGTGAAAGTCAATCCCACCGTAGTGGTACATCAGGAAATTGAGGAACGACGCGCCCATGTCATAGGGTAGACCGTAACAGCCGTCGGCCTGATTGAGCTGCCAGCCGTAGTCCATCTGCAGGGTAGGCAGGTCCTGCAGCGTCGCCAGGTGACGCAGGCGACGGTCGTAGAGGCCCGGCTCGGAGGTGAACCATTCCGCCTGGCCCTCGGAGAACCACAGATAGCCCATCATGCCGCCCATCACCTCATACTGTGTCAGGTGCACCAGCTCGTGACCGGTGGTAGCGTAGATGGTGTTGATGCGCCGTTCCATCGTCCACTCTTCGGGCGGCGTGGCCCAAATGCAATTCTCCTGGTTGGGCGCATAGCCGGCGTCGCGCAAGACCTGCACGCTGATGCCCAGGTCACTGGAAGTGAAGCCCGCCGCGCGCGTATTGGATATGCCGGAGCCGTACATGGCCGAGAGCGACTCGCGATCTGGATAGATCACGGCGATGGGTTTGTAGCTCAGCGGCGCGCCGAAGCCCTCGATGCGCCGCTTTTCCAGCGCGGCGATAGTGTCGGCCATCTTCTGAGCGATGGCGTCGGGGTTGTCCGTGCCGAAGTCGCGCCAGTACAGAATCAACTGCTCGCTCTCGCTGCGATACCACTGATGATCGGGGTCCCAGTAGTCCATCGGGTAGTCTTCGGTGTCCACGAAGGCCCCCGTCGCGTCGCGCACGCGCCAGTGAAAGTCGAAGTGCGTCCAGGCCGGTTGACCGCCCGCTTCCCACAGCCGCGCCACCCACAGCCCGCGTTCGGCGTCCCATTTGGCCTGGGCGCGCGTGCCGGAGTCGTGCACGAAGCGCACGAAGAGGATCACCTCTTCAACGGTGCTGCTTTCCGAACTGACATCCAGCGTGAAGGTCATGCCCAGCGGATACTCCGAGGTGACGGTCGTCTGGCCGAAGACGAAGCCGTTCTGGTTCTCGTGAGTGAAGGTGTAGGTCTCTTCTTTGCCACCCACGACGGTCAGGGTGTAGGGGGTGTTTTGCACCGGATAGAGAGTAGGCGTGGGCAGGTTTTCGTCGCCTTGCAGCCCCGGTGCAGCGCCAGCGGGGAAGGCCAGCCAGATGAGGGCGGTCGCCAGCATCACCACCACCAGCAACCATCCCACCAACGGGAAACGATGAGCGTTACGATGAGTCATTTTTCCGCCATCCTCCACGAGTTCTTCTGCCCCATAAGGGAGACTTTCGTTCCAGGGGAACAATGTTTCACCGCAGAGGCGCAGAGGTCGCAAAGGGCAGGTTCTCCGCGTTCTTCGCGTCTCTGGGGTTCAAAATTACCGCTTCGAAAGATGGGCGCGCGATCATGCGCCTGTTTCCAGGACAACCCGCCGCCCCTCCGCCGCCGACTGTCGTGCTGCGTCGAGCACACGCTGCACGGCCAGGCCGTCGGCGAAACCCGGCGGCGTGATCGTCGCCCGCCCGCGTATCTGATCCACCATCAAACCCATCAGCCGGGCGAAGGGGCCGAGCAGGATATTTTCATCCGGCACCCACAGCGGCGGCTCGTACTCCGGCGGGATGGCGACAGGCTGTAGTGCTTCGCCGCGTCGCCGCCCGATCAAGCGGCGATCGTCCTCCACGACCAGCGCGCCATCGGTGCCGTGTACGCCCAGCCGGACGACTTCACCGCCCGCTACCGCGCTCAGGTGAACGACGCCGCGCAGCCCGCCCTCGAATTCCAGGCTCAGCAACGCCTGATCGTCGCTGGTCACTTCGCGCGAGCCGCTGCCATCGGGCAGGGGGCGCAGGCGGTACTGCGGGGTGGTGTGCAGGGTGGCCGTCACCGCGCGCACTTCGCGCCCGCTCAACCAGCGGAAGGCGTCTATGAAATGCGAGCCGATCGCGCCGAGCAGCCCGCCGCCCTGCGTCGCATCCATCCACCAGTTCCAGGGGCGGTTGGGGTCCCAGCGCATGGCAGTGAGGAAGGTCGCTTCGAGCAGCACAGGCTCGCCCACGTAGCCCTGATCCACCAGCACGCGCTGATAGGTGCGGGCGGGCAGGTAGCGGAATTCATGATCAATGACGCCGACCAGTCCGCGCCGCTCTGCCTCGGCGACCATCTGCTCGGCTTCGGCGACAGACATGGCGAACGGCTTCTCGCACAGCACGTGAATGCCCCGTTGCAGCGCGGCCATGGTCATGGGGAAGTGCAGTGCGGGCGGCGTGCTGATCGAGACGATATCCGGTTGCACGTCGTCGAGCATCTGCTCGTAGTCGGTGTAGACGGCCCGCACGCCATGTTCGGCGGCGATGGCGCGTGCCTTCTCTGCGTTGCGACCGTACAGCGCCACGACCACCACTTCGCCCATGCCCAGCAGGGCGGGTAGTTGCACGCGCGCCCCGAAACCCGTGCCAGCCAGTGCCACGCGCAACGGTTGCTGGTGTGTCTCTGCCATGTGTCACTCTCCCCCCTCGGCGACACCGCGTTTGCGCAGATCATAGCGCTTCCGGCGCGGCGGCGCTATGGCGCGGCAGAGGGGGCTTCGTAATCTCGGCAAGGATCGCCGTGGTGCGCGGAACACAGAGAAGACGCAGAGAATCCGTCTTCCTGTGCCCGGCTTTTCATCGGTTTATCTGGTCAGGACAAGAGAATTTTTCTCCTACTGACTTGTCGGTGTGACTGTCGGCGTCGGTGACGGCTCGCTCAGGCCGAACAGTTCCTCATAGGTGGGCATGTTCTCCGGCAGCTTGAAGTTCTCGTCGCGTAGCAACGGCGACACATCGCGCGGCAACGGCTCCTGCGGCGTGTAGGGCAGCCAGTTCTCATAGTCCACCACGTAGGTCGGATCGGTCATGCGCCCCTCGATCCAGTCCAGGAAGTGCTGCTGACGCAACGCATCTACGTCTTCCGGCGAAGGGATATCGTGCACTTCCGTGCCCACCTGCGCCACATACCAGCTCTGACCGGTCGGCAGCGGGCCGATTACATCGCCGGGCGCAGCGCGGTAGACCACCTGACGAATCTCATCGGTGATGCCCTGTTCGCCCCAGCGCAGCACGCGCCAGTCCTGGGCGGGGCGCTCGAATCCCAGCGATGCGGCCACGTCGTGCAGCGACTCGCCGTTGCGCACGCGCTCGGCGACCAGCAGGGCGGTCATGTAGTCGGAGAGGATGATGTCGCGCACCTGCACACCGACGCGTACCTGCTCACTGATGTTGACCGCGCCCGGCTCGTGCCCGATGACGAACTCAAGCTGATCATAGAGCGTGCGCGCCCGCACGATCTTGCGGAACTCCTCTTCGCTCATGTCGGCGTAGGTGCGCAGCCCTTGCAGGAACTCGGCGTAGCGCTCCTCGAATTCGGGCGGCATCTGCCCCTTTTCGCCGACGATCAGCCCCAGGAAGCTGAGCAGCTTGGCGTTGAACTGATTGGGGTCTACCTCGATGCCGCGCCGCCGCGCTTCTTGCTCGATCACCGCGTCAATGATCATCAGGCGGCGCGACTGCCTGCCGAAGCTGTAGCTATCGGCCAGGGTGGTGAACAGCGAAACCAGATACTGGTTCTCAGAGCGCGTCAGGTCGAGCGTGCGGGCGACTCCGTTGCGCTCCGCCAGCTTCACCACCGGATAGAGCAGGCGGTAGCGGTCGAAGCGGACGTGCTTCTGATAGTCGGCCAGGGTGAGCGCCTGACGGCCCACCGTGGTGATCACCGTGCTGCCGTCGAAGTCCGGCGGGTTGGTGGGGATGACATAGGGCGTGCTGGTGGCGGTCGGCGTCGGCGAAGGGCCGGGAGTCGGGGTGGGGTTGGCGCGCGCGGTGGCCGTCTGCGCTACCGCCGTCTCTTCTGCGCCCTCTTCGATGTGGATGAAAGCCGGTGTCGGGCTACCGCCCCCCGACGAACAGGCCGCCAGCCCAACTATCACTATCGCCACTACAACCGCAAGACTCAGCCCACGACGGCTCATAGCATTCCTCACCATGTGTTGATTTCCGATTGGCGCGTTTCGCCTCTCGACTTCAGAACTCAGGACTCAGGACTCAAGACTCAAGACTCCCTGCTCCGCCTACGTGTTATACGGCTGCACCGCCTGCGCCAGCCAGCCCCGCCACGATTCGCCCGCCGCGATCTGCACTTCCCAGATGTGCAGATAGACCGTGCCCTGGTAACCGCGCTCATAGCCCGCTTCGCTCAAGGTGACCGTTTCCAGCGGGAACGTCCACAGCGTGCATGGGTGCTCGACGGTGGTGCTCAGCGCCAGTCCGCGCAAGCGCGAGACGGCGGCGTGTGAAGTTACCGCGCGGTATTCGCGCAGGTCTGCCAGACCATCCGCCGGATTCCCGTTGACGATCTGTAGAGCATAACGCGGGTCCTGCCCGCCGTCGAATGCGCAGGCTGTCTCGACGGCGAAGCGCACGGCGATCGGCGCGTCCGCCTGATTGGTGACGGTGTAGGTGCAGGTGTAGCGGTCGTCGCCGGCGCGGAAGGTGAACCGTTTCTCCACGCGCACGGGACGGTGATCTGCGCCCACCCACACATGTCCATTGCGCCACAGGGTCACGGTGACCACATCGGCGGCAGTCTGCACCTCTGCCTGATAGGGCTGATTGGCGAAGTCGCCCTGTTCGCCGTAGAAAGCGCGGTAGAAAGCGGGCAGGTCTACGTCTTCGCGCAGGAAGTGATCGAGGAACGCGCCGCGCCGGTGCCAGTCGTAGAGCAGGTAGCGCTCGATACCGGCTTCTTTGACGCGCACCATCTCGCGCTCGTTGTAAGCGATGCCCTGCGCGGCCAGCTCCGGTGTGTACAGCCTGCCCTGCGCCGCGGCCTGCCGGATTTCGTCGTGATAGCCCTCTTCGCGCCGCGTCATGACGTTGAGCAGGTTATAGCGCCCAGGGCGGTAGTCCAGTTCGGTCATCATGCCGCCGGCGTCCGGTTTCCACAGCGCGTTGAAGGGCGCGCCGGTCAGGACGATCTCGTCGGCGCAGTCCTTGTCGAAGTCGAAGCGGCGGACGGTGAGCGGCGGCGGGTCGCCCTCGGCCAGCGCTTCTGCTTCGATCAGGTTGGCGTAGTTGGCGATGCGGAAGTTGAACAGGTAGACGCCGCCGAACAGGCCGTGCCAGTAAGCGTCGTTGGCCTGCGCCCGCCACAGCAGATCGAGCGCGCGCTCTCTGGCCGGGCCGTCGGGCATGGCGTGCACTTTCTCCGCTACCATCAACATGCGCTTGTGCATCTGATTGGCTTCGTCGTATTTGACCAGGAAATTGCGCCAGACGCTGCCGCGCAGATAGCGCAGCACATCCTCGCGCCCTGCCGCTTCGAGTTCCGCCTTGATCCCCTTCAGTTCGCGGAAGCGGCCCGGCGGCAACGCCCATTGCCCCATCTCGAAGTAGCTGGCGGTGGGCAGGTAGACCCGCCCCAGCGCGGGGAACTGAGCGATGTAGTCCATGGGGCGGATGGTCTGCAGCCAGTCGGCGTTGGCTTCCAGCGCGGCGCACAGCGTCTCCATGTACTGCCCGCTGCCCCAGATGTAATCGTAGGTGCCCGGCCAGACGCCGAATTTCTCGCCGTCGTCGCCCATCAGCGCCAGTTTGGGCGCGGGGCCGGTGAGCGGCGCTTCCGCCTGTTGACGGCACCACGCGATCAGGTTGGGCACGCTGTCCCAGGGGATGGCATAGCGCAGGTACGACAGGGTGGGGAAGACGCGCACCGTGTCGCCCTGTTCCTCGCTGACGAAATAGCCGAATAGCTCGCGCTCGCGGTCGAAGCCGACGGCCTCGAAGTGCGTGTCGTCTATGATCACATAGTCAATGCCCGCCTGCGCGATGGGCCGCACCAGGTGCGGTTCCCAGACGCGCTCGGCCAGCCACATCCCGCGCGGGCGCATCCCAAACAGGTCTTCGACTGTACGGTTGAGCTTGGCAATCTGCCCGATCTTGTCGGCGTCGGGCAGGGTGGCCAGCAGCGGTTCGTAATAGCCGCCGGAGAGCACTTCCAGTTGTCCCCGCGCCACCAACGCGCGCACCCGTTCCAGCAGGGGGCGCTGCTGCGCGATCAGATAGTCCAGCAGGCTGCCGGTGAAGTGAATGGCGCAGGCCACTGAGGGATGCCGCTCCAGCAAGTCGAGCAGCGGCTCGTAGGCGGTGTGCACAGCGTGTTCGTTGACGAAGTCGAACTGTCCCACCGGCTGATGATTGTGAATCACCAGCGCCAGATAGATCGGTGTGGTCATAGGGCCTCCTCGCGATTTGCGCGGGCGCGTTCGTGGCGGGCGATTGTACCACGAAAGGGCACAGCGCCCCTCAATCGAGCATAGCCAAAACCCGGCTGGGGCGGTACAATGCGTCGCCGGAGCGCCCCGCGCTCTGATTCCCTTGAGTAAGAAGAGGCTCGATAATGGTACAGACGGCGAATTCCATTCGTTTGATCGCCCCGCACGGCGGGACGCTGGTCAATCGCCTGCTCGAAGGTGAGCTGCGCGAGGTGATGCGCGAGCGCGCCCGCAGCCTGACTCGCATCCCGCTCAGCCCGCTCAACACGGCGGATATTGAATGCATTGCCACGGGCGTCTACAGCCCGCTGACCGGCTTCATGGGCCAGGCCGATTATCAGCGCGTGGTACATGAGATGCACCTGGACAGTGGCCTGCCCTGGACTGTACCGGTGACGCTGGCTGTGCACGACGACCTGGCCGAACGCATTGCTATCGGCGAGACGGTGACGCTCGCCGAACCAGACCCCGACGCGCCCGATGGCGAACGTCTGTTGGGCGTGCTGACCGTGAGCGAGAAGTTTCGCTACGACAAACAGGTCGAAGCGCAGAAGGTCTACGGTACGACGGACGACGCACATCCTGGGGTGGCGCGGCTCTATCGCCAGGGCGACGTGTGTCTGGCCGGTGACATCTGGCTTTTCGACCGGCCCAAGGAAGTGATCAGCACCTTTGGCGATATCCGCCTGACGCCCGCCGAGACGCGCCGCCTGTTTGTCGAGCGGGGCTGGCGGCGAGTGGTCGCCTTCCAGACGCGCAATCCCATTCACCGCGCGCATGAGTACATTCAGAAAACGGCGCTGGAGATCGTGGACGGGCTGATGCTGCATCCGCTGGTCGGCGAGACCAAGTCCGACGACATCCCCGCCGAGGTGCGCATTGCCAGCTATCAGGCCATTCTGTCCACCTATTACCCGTTGGACCGCGTGCTGCTGAACGTTTTCCCGGCAGCCATGCGCTATGCTGGCCCGCGCGAAGCGATCTTTCACGCCATCGCTCGCAAGAACTACGGCTGCTCGCATTTCATCGTCGGGCGCGATCACGCGGGCGTGGGCAACTACTACGGTTCCTACGACGCGCACTACATCTTCGACGAGTTCGATCCCCAGGCATTGGGGATCACGCCGCTGTTCTTCGAGCACGCTTTCTATTGCCGCCGCTGCGAGGCGGTGGTCACCGCCAAGACTTGCCCGCACGGGCGCGATGCGTGGGTCTTCCTCAGCGGGACGCAGGTGCGCGAGATGCTGGCCCGCGGCGAGATGTTGCCGCCCGAATTCACCCGCCCGGAGGTCAGCCGGGTGCTGATGGAGGGCATGAAGCGCGTCAACGGACGTTAGGGGAATTGCGGAGTGCGAAGTGCGGATTGCGGATTGGAATCTTGGAGCGTGTTATGTACCTTCGCCCTCGATCCAGGAAAAGCGCGTGACTGCAAATAAGTCCCCTCGCCCCACGACGAAGTCGCGAGGGAGAGGGGTACAGGGGTGAGGGGGAGATGCTTCGCAAAAGTTCATAACAGCTTCTGGAAACCAGGATGCGATCTACACTGGTGAGATATGAGGCGTATAGCAGACCACCGGTGATTGGAATGGCGGATTGCGAATTTCGCAATTCGCGATCCGCAATCCGCAATCTCTGGAAGGGAGGGCATATGGCCGAGCCGCTCAGTCGTAGTGCGCAGCGCGTGCAGGATGCGCTGGCCGCGTTGGGCTTTGAGATGGGGCAGGTGGTGGAGTTGCCCGCCTCTACCCGCACTGCCGCCGAAGCCGCCGCGGCCATTGGCTGCACCGTGGCGCAGATCGCCAAGTCGCTGGTCTTTCGTGGCGTGCAGTCTGGTGAACCGGTGCTGGTGATCGCCAGCGGCGTCAACCGCGTCAACGAGGCGCGCGTCGCCGAGCACGTCGGCGAGCCAATCGCCAAGGCCGATGCCGACTACGTGCGGGCGCAGACCGGCTTTGTCATCGGGGGCGTGCCGCCGGTGGGGCACGATCGCCCGCTGCGCACCTTCATAGACGCCGACCTGCGTCAGTACAGCGAAATCTGGGCGGCGGCGGGCACGCCCCATGCCGTCTTCCGCCTGACGCCCGCCGACCTGGAACGCCTGACCGGCGGCGAGGTCATTCACCTGACATGAAGGCCGGGCGCTGGCTCGCTGTGGCCCTGGCAGCCGTGATTCTGCTGGTGGGCTTGCTGGGTGCGCCCGCCTGGGCGCTGCAGGCCACGCCCATCCCCACGCCAACCCCTGTCCCCTCGCCC
>DAOTZZ010000082.1:0-12055 GCA_034433965.1 Anaerolineae bacterium | reverse complement strand
GGCGGGCACAAAGACCAGCAGGAAGCGCGCACCTCGCGCCTCCACCTCATCGCGCAAAGACAGGATCGCCTGTGTGGCGCGCTGCCACTCCCACGACGCCAGAATTCGCTCGCGCGACCAGCTGAGCTGCGCAATGTGCGTGTGAAAGAACACCGTCTCGAAGTGATGCACATTGGTGGCTACGGTCATCGGGAAGCGGCAGATTTTCGGCTCTGGATCCACCCGTTTCCACAACGATTCCGCCCAGAAGCGCAGCATATGCGGCATGATCAGGCGCTCCGGTGGGCTGACCAGATGCAACTGATAGGTGCGCCAGTCCAGCCCGGACTCGCGGCGGCGGGTGTATTCGCCCACCTCGAACAGGTCGTTGCCCTCGAAGTAGGTCATCACCACCCAGCGTGGCGATTTGTCCAGCCCATACTGACGCACGGCTTCCACCTGTGCCAGCGGCCCCCAGCCCTCCATGCCCAGGTTGAGCACGCTCATGCCGGTCTGCTGACCCAGCAGATCGATCCACCAGACAGGCGCGAAGTTGCCGGTGAACGAATCGCCGGTGATCACGATGTCGTAGTGATCGCGCCAGGGCGACTCGTTACCCACAAAGCCGTGATCGTCGGCGTGCACCACATAGTGAAAAGTGTGGTCGGGGATGTCGCCGCAGGTGGCCTCTCTGGCGTTGATCACATTGGGATCGGCGGGATTCCAGGGGCCATCGTAGGTGTAGCCGGGCTTGAAAGTATAGCCAAGCCGCAGCGGACGGTCGTAGACGCGAAAGGCGTTCTCGCAATAGGCGTGCGCCAGGGTCAACGAAGACCGGCATGCTTCGAGCGGGATGAACTGTGGCATCAGGCGGAAGCCAATTTCGAGAGCGGCCATGGTGGTCAGGAAGCTGAGCAAGGCGATCGCCAGCGGGCGCGCGCCGCGCAAACGTATTCGCGGCATCTGCCCGATCTGCACTGTAGTCGGGAAGGGCGCTCTCATTTCACGTCCCCTGCGAGCCGCGTCCCTAGAGCGAGAAGCTCTCGCCCGGCTGCAAGACGACGGGACGGGCTTCCGTCTCGGCCTGTACGCGCTGCACCCATTCTGACACATTGGCCTGGATCAGGTCAAAGGTGTTGTAGTGCATGGGCAGCACCACCTTGGGCCGCAGCAATTTGATCGCCTTGAGCGAGCCGTCAATGCCCATGGTGAAATAGTCACCAATGGGCAGCATGGCCAGGTCAATGCCTTCGTCGCCGATCAGTTGCATCTCCAGAAACACCGCCGTATCGCCCGCGTGATAAATCTTCGGCCCGGCCTCCGTCTTGATCAGAATGCCATTGGGTTGCCCGCCGTAGCTGCCATCCGGCAACGAAGAGCTGTGATGGGCGATGGTCAGTTCCACCCGGCCAAAGGGTAGCCGCACACCCCCGCCCGGATTGATGCCGTGCACCTGTTCCAGGCCGTGTTTGGAGCGCAACCAGATGCCGATCTCGTTGTTGGCGACGACCGTTGCGCCGGTGCGTCGCGCAATGGCGGGCGCGTCACCCACATGATCGCCGTGCCCGTGCGAGATCAGGATGAAGTCGGCTTCCGCCGCCTCTGCCTTGAGGGGAGCCAGTGGATTGCCCGTGAGGAAGGGGTCAATCAGCACGCGATGCACGCCGATCTGCAGGGAATAGGCCGAGTGGCCCAACCAGGTCACTGCGATAGCCATGTCCTTTTCTCCTCTCCTGATCAGGTCCTGAGCGCTACGTTAGGAGTGTAGGGTCGTGAGTTCAGCGTATGGGGTGTGGTCCGGCGCAGTCATCTCATTCGGTCCGACAAAGGTGTACTCTTCATGCTGCCAAGTATACGTCAGGGGGGACGCGCTGACAATGTACTCGACTTTTTAGCCCTCCTGTAGCCCGCATTTCGCCCGGCAGCTTCCCCCAAACTTAAGTCCAATCTTAAATCACTTGACATCGAACATGGGTTCGTCTTATACTTGGGGATAACAACCGAACTGTTGTGCGAATCTGTGGAGTAAGCCCATGATGAATCGTCACACCCTGTCCGTTCGCCAGAAGCGTATCCTGCAGTTCATCGAGGATTTTGTGCAGCAACACGGCTACCCGCCCACTATCCGCGAGATCGGCGAAGCTGTGGGCATTGCTTCCACCTCGGTGGTCAACTACAACCTCAACAAGCTGGTCGATCGGGGTTACATCGAGCGCACGCCCAAAGTGTCGCGCGGCCTGTGGTTGGCCAGCCAGGAAACGCCGGCCAAAGAGTTTCCGGTGGGCATCGCCGACCCGACCAGCCTGATCCAGGTGCCGCTGGTGGGCACCATCGTCGCCAGCGAGCCGGTGCCCCTGCCCGGTGAGGACTTCGGCTACTACTACGACGCCGACGACCTGATCGAAGTGCCGCAGGCCATGATCGGCCCGACGCCCCGCGAAGAGCTGTTCGCCCTGCGCGTCTCCGGCGACTCGATGATTGACGCGATGGTGGCCGATGGCGACATCGTCATCCTGCGGCGGCAGAGTGTCGCCCGCAACGGGGACATGGTCGCGGTATGGTTGACCGAGCGCGGCGAAACCACCCTCAAGAAGTACTATCACGAGGGCAAGAAAGTGCGTCTGCAGCCGGCCAATCCGCTGATGGAGCCGATCTACGTGGACGCCGACAAGGTGAGCGTCCAGGGGCGTGTGCTGGCGATCCTGCGTGCGCTGCACTGAGGCCGGGTAGACCGCGCGAGAGGCGCTGAGCTGTCGCCATCGTCGGGCGGGCTGTGCTACATTCTGAACGATCACTCGTTCGCAGTAGCACATAGGGAGGATACGCACCATGCCCGCCGTCGGCGAAAAAGCGCCCGACTTTGCCCTGCAAAATCAGGATGGACAGATCGTCCGGCTGAGCGATTTTCGCGGTAAGAAAGTCGTCCTGTTCGCTTTTCCCAAAGCCAACACCCCCGGCTGCACCACGCAGGCTTGCGGCTTCCGCGACGCTTTTCCGCGCATCGAGATCGCCAACGCTGTCGTGCTTGGCATCAGCCCGGACACGCCCGCCGACCTGCGCGCCTGGAAAGACCAGGAGCGCCTGCCCTACGATCTGCTCTCCGATCCCGATCACTCAGTGCTGGAAGCGTGGGGCGCGTGGGGCGAAAAGTCCATGTACGGCAAGACGTATATGGGTGTGATTCGTTCTCACTGGATCATTGACGAGGAAGGCACTGTTGTTGACGCGCAGATCAAAGTCAGCCCGACGGATAGCGTCGAGCGGGCGGTGAAGTTCCTGGGCGGCTAGCCCCCTCATGCCGTCACTGCGTAAGCGATCAGCACGACCAGCCCCAGCGCATACGCTGCCGACCATAGCGCCCAGCGCTGGATCGGGTTCCTGTCCACCACGCTAAACCCGCTTTCGGCGCTGGGATCGCGCTGGACGCGATAGGCCGGGCCGATGAACCAGGCCAGCACCACCCCGCCCACCAGCCCACCGATATGACCCGCGTTGTCTATGCGGAAGTTCGTTGCCCCGGTCGAAGCGAAGAAGCCCAGCCCCAGATTGATCAGCATCAGGATGACGAGCTGAGTCAGGTGCTGGCGTCCGGCCACGCCGTGCAGGTCGCGGTGCTGATAGAAGTAGACCATCTCCGCGCCGAAGATGGCAAAGATGGCTCCCGATGCACCTACCGATGGCGCGTCGGTGAAGATGAAGCTGGCCAGCGAGCCGGATAGCCCGCCCAGCACATAGATGATGGCAAAACGGGCCGTGCCGAAGAGCGCCTCGACATCCCGCCCCAGCACGAACAGCGCATAGCCGTTGAAGATCAGGTGCGTCAGGTTGAGGTGCAGGAACATCGAGCTGAACAGGCGATAGTATTCACCATCGCGGATCAGCTCGTTGACCTTGGCCCAGTCGTTCAAGAAGAGCACCTGTTCGCGAGCAGGCAAGCTGAAATAGTAGAGGGCGATGAGCACGATCAGGCCCAGCAGCCCGTAAGTCAGGCGCGGCTCAGCGACGGGCAACCGCACCGCGACACGCTGCATCATGGGGGGGCGCGGGCCTGGTTCCGGCGCGTCCCCGTTGGAGGGGGGCAGTTGGTAGAAAAAGCGCATGGTACAGTCCTGGTCTTGGGGTCGTTCAGCCTTTCACCCAGATTGTACCCCAAACCTCATCCAACCGACGGTCGCAGCGCATGAGAAATAGGTGAGGATGGATACGATACATTTCTTCCGGAATATTTACGTGCTGCGGCTTGACTCTGTACAACGACGTGATAATCTGGCACATAGATTGCACACAAGAGGGTGGGAGTTATGCCATCGTATGACTTTCGCTGCAACGATTGCGGGCGCAGAGTGACGCTCTTCTATAAAACCTATGCCGACTACGATCGGGCAACGCATACCTGTCCCCGCTGCCACAGCACCAATCTGACCCGCCTGATCTCGCGCGTGGCTATCCGTCGCTCGCCGCTGGCGCGGCTGCTCTCCGACGACTCGGCGGACGACAGCGTGTTCGATGACCTGGACGAAAACGATCCGCGCACCATGGGCCGCCTGCTGCGGGAGATGGGCGAAGAAATGGGCGAGGACATGGGGCCGGAATTCGAAGAAGTGGTGCAGCGCCTGGAGCGTGGCGAAGACCCGGAGGAAATCGAGGCCAGCCTGCCCGATCTGGGCGACGACATGGCTTCGGCTGGCCCCGCCGCTGGTGGTGACGACGACCTGGTCTGACGCCGGGGAGGACGCCAATCGGGGTCTGCTGGCTCACTCCCCGATTGCCCGTCAGCGCACGCGCAACACCGCCGCGCCGGTGATAGCGCCCCGCTTGAGGTGCGCCAGCACTTCGTTGGCCGCGTCCAGGTCGAAGCGCTGCGCCGTGACCTGCAGCGGGATTTGCGCGGCCAGCGCTATAAACTCCTCGGCGTCGCGGCGGGTGGCATTGGCGACGGTGCGCAGGGTGCGCTCGTGCCACAAAAGAGCGTAGGGCATTTCGGGGATGGGGCTGGTGTGTATGGCGTTGATGCACAGCGTCCCGCCGCGCCGCAGGTGTCCCAGCGCGACCGGCACCAGCCAGCCCGCGGGCGCAAAGCTGATGGCCCGGTCGAGTGGGGCAGGCGGCGTGTCAGTCGCCGTGCCGGCCCAGGCCGCGCCCAGTGCGCGGGCGTGTGCCCGATGCTCCTCGCTGCGCGAGAAGACATACACTTCACAGCCCCAGTGACGGGCGACCTGCAGCACCAGGTGCCCGCTCGCTCCAAAGCCGAAAATGCCCAGCCGCTCGCCAGGTTGCAGGTCGGCCTGGCGCAGGGCGCGGTAGCCGACGATGCCCGCGCAGAGCAACGGCGCGGCTTCTTCGTCGCTGAAGCGGTCGGGAATAGGCACGGCAAAGTCCTGCGGCACGGTCAGGTATTCGGCGTAGCCGCCATCAGCGGTGTAGCCGGTGAAACGCGCCGCCTCACAGAGATTTTCCTGCCCGCGCCGACAGTAGTCGCAGGTCCCGCAGGTCTGATGCAACCAGGGGATGCCCACCCGGTCGCCGACGCGGAAGCGTGTCACCCCCGCGCCGACGGCAGCGACGCGCCCCACCACCTCGTGGCCGGGCACGACCGGCAACTTGGGGTGTGGTAGCTCGCCCTCGACCAGATGCAGATCGGTGTGACACACGCCGCACGCCGTCACTGCCACCAGCAGACTGCCCGGCGCGGGGTCAGGTGCGGGCACTTCGCGCAAGGTCAGCGGGGTTGTCTCGATGGGAGCCGGGCGTTCCAGCACACAGGCTTTCATGTGCGCCTCTCCAGTCTTTGGCATTCGCTCTGCCTCATAGCATAATCAGGCTCCGCGCCGCCGACAACGCCGCAGGATCGTTTGGAACCGCAGAGACCCAGAGAGCACGCCCCCTGATGCTTCCCCTCTGCGCTCTGCGTCTCGGCAGTGATGTCATCAGACCGCGCCCCCAAACAGGAGATGCTCATGAGCCTGGAAACGCTCTGGCAACGCTACAAACGCGCAGGCTACGCGGCCCTACAGGGCGAAGAGCCGGATGACGCCCTGGCCTGTTTCTACCTGGCCGTCCTGGCCTTCGGCGCGGACGACTTCGCGCGGGCGGCGGGGTGGGCCGCCGAAGCGTCCCGCCGTCAGCCGGAGAGCCGCGTCTTTGCCCAGGCGACGGTCTACCTGGAGCGCGTAACCCGCCAGGGCAAAGCGGGCGTCTACGTGGATGGTACGGCGTTCGGCGCGTTCATCCGCGGCGGGGGCAATGTGGGGTTGTATGCGGCCATCAACGGGGCGCTGCGCGAGGTGTACGGGCACTACCCGTCCCTGCACCTGCTCGATGTTGGCGTGGGCGATGGCCTGGCGTTGCTGCCCGCCCTGACCGACGCCGTGCGCCGGGTGGACCTGGTCGAGCCATCGTCGCCCATGCTGGCGACGACATGCGCTGCCCTGGACGCTCGCGGCATACCCTACCGCGCCTTCAACCAGACGCTTCAGGCGTTCATGGGCAGCCCAGAGGGGCAGGATGGCTCCTGGGACGTGATTCAGGCGACGTGGAGCCTGCAATCCCTCCCGCCCGCCGAGCGCCCGGTCGTGTTCCGCTGGCTGCGGACGCACGGCGCGCGCCTCTTGATCGCCGAATTCGATGTGCCGCGCTTCGCCGCGCTTGCCAGCCCCGATCATGTGCGCTATGTGGTGGAGCGCTACGAGCGCGGTCTGGCCGAGTACGAAGGAGACGGCGGGTTGGTGGCCCAGGGCTTCCTGATGCCGGTGATGTTCGGCTACTTCGACCGCTCGGCTGCCCGCACCAACTGGGAAGGGCCGATCCAGGAGTGGGCCGACGGCCTGCGGGACGCGGGCTTTGCGCATGTGGAACTGCGTCCGCTCTATCCCTATTTCTGGGCAGAAGCGTTCCTGCTGGACGCGCGCTGAACGCCGGCGGACTCTGCGCGTTTCCCTGCGCCCCCCGTGTCCTCTGCGGTGATCCCTGGTAGTTGTTGTCGCCGGCGGGCGCGGTAACGGGGTCAATCACTGGCTGTATGGCACTTCTTTGCTGATGCGCGCTTCACCTCCTTGCCTGATGTCAATACGATAGGACTCGCCACGATAGCGAATGCGGAAACTCAGCCGTTGCCAGTGCGTGGGCAGGCGGGGCGCTAGTGTCGGCCCGTCCTGGCCCAGGCGCAGCCCGGCAAAGCCGAAGACAGCCGCCTGCCACAACCCCCCCGCCGACGCCGCGTGAATGCCGTCGTCGGCATTGCCGCGCACGTCGTGCAGGTCGGCCCGTGCGGCCAGCATGAAGTAGTCGTAGCCTTCGTCGGGGCGGCCTAGTTCGCACGCCGCCCAGGCGTGAAAGCTCGGCCCCAGCGAAGAGCCATAGCGGTGATCGGTCAGCGGGACGTAGGTGTCCCAGTTGACCTGCCAGGTGCGCGCGTCTACTTCGTCGCGCAACAGGCATAGCAGCATGAGCACGTCCGGCTGCTTGATCACCTGGCTGCGGTTGGCCCCCTCGATGCCCAGGATGGTCTGCATAGAACGGTCGGCGGCGGCGATGACTTCCGGCGCGACCGGTTCCAGGTCGAAGAAGCCTTCGAACTGCTCGATCAGCCCTGTGCGCGGATCGCGGGGGATGACCATATGCGCGATCACGTCGCGCCAGTGCGCCAGGCGAGCGTCGCTCAGATCGAGCTGCGCGCGCAGGGCCTGGTAGCGATCCGGATGGTGCGCCCGCAACCACTCCAGCACGTCCAGCGCCATCTGCAAGTGCCACTGCGCCATGCGGTTGGTGTAGGCGTTGTTGTCCACGTGATCGTGATACTCGTCGGGGCCGATTACGTCGCGCAGCACGTAGCGCCGCTCGCCGTTCACTTCCTCCAGTTCGGCTCGTTCGGCCCAGAAACGGGCTGTATCCAGCACGATCTCCGCGCCGTAGTCGCGCAGGAAGGCGTCGTCGCCAGTGACGCGCCAGTACTGCATCACGGCATAAGCCACGTCCGCCGAAATGTGAATCTCGATGTCGCCCGTCCAGATGCGGATCGGCTCTTTGCCGTCCGGACGAGGCACCCAGGTGGGGGTCACCTCGTCGCCGGTCGCCGCGCTCTCCCAGGCATACTGCGCCCCGCTGAACCCATTGGCGGCGGCCTTGCGGCGCGCGCCCGGCAGCGTGTGGTAGCGATACATCAGCATGTTGCGGGCGATGCGTGGCAGCGTGCAGGTGAAGAAGGGCAGGATGAAGATATCCGTATCCCAGAAGACGTGTCCCCGATACCCCAATCCACTGAGCGTCTTGGCTCCAATGCTCACCCGTTCGTCATGCTGCGGCGCGGCGACGAGTAACTGGAACAGGTAGAAGCGCAGGGCCAGTTGTGCCTCGTCGTCACCTTCGATCAACACGTCCGTTGCGCTCCACAGATCGTGCCAGGCGCGCACCTGCGCGGCCCGCAGCGCTTCATAGGACAGGCCGTTCAGCGCGGCCAGCGCCCGCCCGATCACGTCGGTGGCGTTCGGCACGGCGTCGCGGCTGACGGTATAGCTGATCAGCTTGTCCAGTTGCAGCGTCTGCCCGACGTCCAGGCGCTCGCTGACGATCAGGCGCGGGTGACCGGGGCAGAGCTGACACTGCGCCACAGCGCCGGTCGAAACAGTCAGCGTGGCGGCGGCAGCCAGTTCCAGCCCGCTGCGACGGGTGCGGCTGTGCAACCAGATCGCGCCGCTGTCCGCCTGACCCTGAGCCAGATGATCCCAATGCACGATGTCTTCGTTGGTCACATGGCCGTTCAGGCCGGTCGCCACAGTGAGCTCACAGGGCTGGTTGACAGTGGTGATCAGCACTCGCAACGCGCCCACATGCTCGCGCTCGTAGCTGGCAAAACGTTCGAAGGTCAGGTCGAGCAGTGCCCCGGAGGGAGCCTGCCAGCGCACCGCGCGGCGCAGGATGCCCTGGCGCAGGTCGAGCCAGCGCTCGCTGTGCAGACACACGCCCTGATCTAGCCGGAAGAGGTGTCCGTCCACCATGAGGCTCAGGTCGAGCCAACCAGGGAGGTTGGCCAGTTCAGTGAAGAAAACAGGCACGTCATCGAATACGCCGTGCGCCAGGGTGAGGGGGTGATCGCCGGGATAGCCCTCTTCCAGGCTGCCGCGCGTGCAGAAATAGCCATTGCCGAGGGTGAAGACCGTCTCCAGGTGATGCTGACGCTCAACGTCAAAGCCATCCTGACGCACTGTCCACAGCGGATCGCGGTGGGCGGCGGCGTGCAATTCGGCCAGGCTCAGCCCGACCAGATTCTCGCGGCGCGGCACCGGCCCGAACCGCGCTTCGATCTCGGCGAAGCGCTCGGCAGGCCCCAGCGCCAGGCAGGGCATTCCCGCGTTGAGCGCCGCCTCGATGCCCGCCGCCGCGTCTTCGACGACCAGGCACTCGTCGGGGCGCAGGCCCAGGCGCGCGGCGGCGTAGCGGAAAAGGTCGGGCGCGGGCTTCTGGCGAGTGACGCTGCTCCCGTCGGCCAGGACCGCCAGCCGGTGCGCGATACCCAGCCGCTCGACGACGGTGCGGGCGTTGCGGCTGGCGGAAGCAATGGCGATACAAACGTTCGCTTCATCGAGCGCATTGAAGAGTTCCGCCACCCCCGGCAGCAAATCCGCGGGCGTCACCCCCTCCAGCAATTCCTGATAGTAGCGGTTCTTGCGCGCCATCATCTCTTCCAGACGCGCTTCGTCTACCGGGCGACCCTTCAGCAGCCGCAACAGCGACTCGCGCCGCGAAACCCCGCGCAGATGTTCGTTGTCAGCGCGGGTGAAGGGCACGCCCTCTTCGTCGGCCAGGCGCTTCCACGCCTGGTAATGGTATTCGGCGGTGTCGGTGATCACACCGTCCAGGTCGAAGATGAGTGCTTTGATCGTGTCGGCCATGATGAAAACTACCCGGGCCGGTATCCCCGGCTGGAGTCACGGATAACCAGTTCGGGGGGCACCAGCACATGCAACTCGCTCTCGCTGGGCCTGTCTCCCTCAAAAAGTCGTACCAACAACTGTACCACCCGCTGCCCGATCTCCCACACCGGCTGACGCAGCGTGGTCAGGCCAGGCAACAGATACGACAGCAACGGCGTATCGTCGAAGCCGGTCACAGCTACGTCGCGTCCCACCCGCAAGCCGCGTTCCTGCACCGCCTGCACCGCGCCGACGGCGATCAGATCGTAGACAGTGACAATGGCCGAGGGACGGCGCTCTGCGGGCAGATCGAGCAAGGCCTGGGTCGCCGTGTACCCGTAGTCGTATTGTCCGGCCCCGCGCATGACCCAGCACGGATCAACGGGCAGACCCGCGGCCTCCATCGCTTCCCAGTAGCCGGAGAGACGGTCCGTGCCCACGCGCGACTGTTCCGGCCAGCCCAGAAAGGCGATGCGCTGATGGCCCTGTTCCAGCAAATGCTCCACTGCCTGACGGATGCCCGCCCGCCCGTCTACGTCCACGTAGGGGAACGGCGAGCCGTCGCTGTGCGCCCGGCCAAAGGCCACCAGCGGTACCTGCAACCGTTCCAGCACCGGAATGCGCGGATCGTCGAATTCCAGGTCGGAAAGGATGAAGCCATCCACGCGCCCGCTGCGCACCAGTTCTTCGTAGGGATGGTACAGGTCTGGCCCCTGGTGATAGGGAAAGAGCAGGATGTGATAGCCGAGCCGCTCGGCAGCATTCACAATGCTCTGCTCGAATTCTTCCAGGATGGGGTTGATATAGCGCTCGTGCGCAGGCTTCCAGGAATAGCCGATCAGGTGACTGGTCTGCAGGCGCAGGCTGCGAGCGGTGACGTTAGGGCGGTAGCCCAGTTCTTCGACGGCTTGCTGCACGCGGGCGCGGACTTCGGGCGTTACCTGAATCTGGTTGCGGAGAATCTTGGAGACGGTCTGGTAACTGACCCCGGCGCGGCGAGCAACATCTTTAAGGGTGACCTTGTCGGCCATGTCAAAGACCTGACTGGCGAAAGAATATTTCCCTGAGAAGCGGTTAGGCGAACGTTCGCCTATCCCTCATTAAACGGGATTTCGGCCCCGCTGTCAAGTGGGTTGGCGACTGTGATCCGGACGTAAATTTGAGGTTGCCCCTCACCCCCTGCCCCCTCTCCCACTGCGACTGCGTCGCGGGGAGAGGGGATATCGGTGAGGTTTTCACAGTCCTGGTCAAGCATTTACGTCCGGGTCTCAGGGGTGGCGAGGTTGAGGTGAACCAAAGCGCGGCGAATTGCTGACACATTTTGCACACACCCGGCGCTTGCTGTGACTCTAACATAGGAACTCAACCGAGGTAGGCACTACTGACTCAGGCGGGCGCGGCGACGGGCCAGGTCGTCTTCGACGGCCTGCTCATCCAGAACGTCGGTGCCGGGAGCAGTCTCGGAGGTGCGCAGCGTCTCGACGCGGCGGGCGATCTCCGCGCGCGCCTGCCGGATGCGCTCGGCCAGCGGTACTTCGTCCTCGTCGGGGGCTTCACCCCGCGTGGCGGACTGTTGCGCCTGGGCAACCAGCGCTTCCAGATTATTGACGCGCCGGATCAGGTCGGCGGTGGCGTGCCGGTGCTGCGCCAGATCGGCCTCCAGCAACGCGATCTGCTGACGGCGGCGCTGCAATTGCCCGACCAGGTGACGGGCGGTTGCCTCGTCACCGCGGGCCAGCGCCTCGTCGGCCTGCCGGTCTAGCGCCGCGATCTGCGCAGCGGCGGCCTGAATGCTCTGTTGCAGGCGATCTTCGTCATCCAGGGCGCGCGCGATCTGCTGACGCAATGCGGTGACTTCAGCTCCAGCCCTGCGGACCGAAGGGGTGGCCTCGCTGCGCTCACCGTGCAGGCTGGCCTGCATCAGCACGCGCAGCTTTTCGCGCAAACCAGGCATAGTCTCTCCTGTGAAACCATCCAGACTGCTGAGGTGACCTTGCCAGTGTCTCTTGTAGTGTATCCCGGAAACCGAGCTGGAGCGAGGGCAAAGGGGAGTGGATAAGGTTAAGGACATACGAAATCTCGTAGGTGAGCGGTATAGGATGGGAACGTGCGGCGGTGCATCTGGCGACGATTCCAAGCAAAGACAAACAGCTTGATCGCGCGGCGGA
>DAOTZZ010000081.1:0-23489 GCA_034433965.1 Anaerolineae bacterium | reverse complement strand
TCGGACACCGCATGGCGTTAGACCGCCTGACAAGGTGGGGATCGGAACGAACCCAATGGACTTCGCCGAACGTGGCACACCCCTGCACAGCACACATGCCGATGCCGACCGGGCCTATCTGGTCGGTGTTGAGATAAGAGGAAGTCACGCGCAGTTTTCGGTTGAGGACTCGCTGGATGAGTTGGGCCTGCTGGCGCAGACAGCAGGGATTCAGGTGGTTGGGCGCTCGGCGCAAAGACTGGCGCGCATTGATCCGGCGACTTTCATCGGGAAGGGCAAACTGGAGGAAATTGCCCTGGCACTGCCGGCGGTCGGGGCCAACATGGTGATTTTCGACGACGAGCTGTCGCCGCGTCATCAGCGCGAAATAGAAAAGGTGTTGGGCGAAGATGTCCGGGTGTTGGATCGCTCCGCATTGATTCTGGACATTTTTGCCCAGCACGCCCGCACACGGGAAGGCGCGTTACAGGTCGAGCTGGCGCAATACGAATATCGCCTGCCACGGCTGACGCGCCAGTGGACGCACCTGGCACGTCAGGTCGGTGGTGCGGTGGCGCGCGGCGGAGCCGGTGGGGTGGGGCTGCGTGGGCCGGGTGAAACGCAGTTGGAGGTAGATCGGCGCGAAATTTCCCGCCGTATTGTCAAGCTGCGCGAGGAACTGGAAGCTGTGCGAGCGCACCGTTTGCGTCACCGCCAACAGCGGGTTCGGTCGGGCATTCCCACCGTGGCACTGGTGGGCTACACCAACGCTGGCAAATCAACCTTGCTGAACGCTCTGTCGGGGGCCGATGTCTATGTGGCGGATCAGTTGTTTGCCACCCTTGACCCTACGGTCCGACGGGTGGAGATGGCCAATGGGCGCGAGATTCTGATTTCTGACACGGTGGGCTTCATCCAGAAGCTGCCCGTGACGCTGGTTGCCGCGTTTCGGGCGACTCTGGAAGAGATCACAGAGGCCGATCTGCTGTTACACGTGGTGGACGCCAGCCATCCTCGTGCCTGGGAGCAGATTGACACGGTAGAGGACACGCTGGCGGAGTTGGAAGCGACGCGCATCCCCAAGGTGTTGGTCTTGAACAAGATCGACCGTGGAGACTGCTGCCAGGACTTTGACTTCAACACGCTGGGGTATCGTGAGGTAGTGCGTGTGTCGGCTCTGCTTGGCTGGGGGATGGACGAGCTTCGTGCGGCAATCAACAGGGTCTTGCTGGAAGATCTCATTATGTTACATTTATTAATTCCCTATCAGGCAGGTGAGTGGCTTTCGGCTGTACACAGTCGTGGTGTAATTGTGAAGGAGCATCATACAGAGAAGGGTATAGAGATTGTTGCGCGCGTTCCACACTGGCTCGCAGGACGCCTGGAGCAGGCCGGGCTGGTGACCCACTGAATATCAGGAGGGAAACGTGATGCGTGCGATAGGGTGGGGAATCGTTCGTTTGATCTCGTTTCCTCTCGTGTTGATTGGGCAGGGAGCGGGCACACTGGGCGGCTTGCTGTTCGGCCCTCTGGTGCGGCGCTTCGATACCTCTCCCCGCTGGAGCCAAACGATTAACAGCCTGTCGTCGTCCATGGCGACTCAACGCGGGCTGTTGTTACTCATAGGTACGGCAGTCGTCATGGTGAGTCTGCTGGTCAGCGCGCTGGTCATCGCCTTGCTGGTCTCTGAGGGTCACTTTGACCAGGCGTTGTACTGGCTCTGTCTTCCGGCGGCGTTGCTTCACCTTGGCATCTTGTTGGGCTTCACAGGTATCATGCTCGCAGTACCGCTCGGCCAGGGTTACAAAGACCGCTGAAGTCTCCTCATCGCCCTAGGTTGCATCAGGGTTGGCAAGGTTGCGCGGCAGTCCCACCTTGCGTGCTGCTTCGTCCACACGGAGCGGATCAGTGTGAGCGTAATAGGCGCGCGTTGTCTCTACTGAGCGATGCCCCAGATAGTCCTGCACCACATCCAAAGGGTAGCCCGCGTTGAGCAACTGAGTGGCACGCCAGTGCCGAAAGTCGTGCGGAGTGATGTTGCCCAACCCCAATGCCCGTGCCGCACGCTGAACGACTCTCCACGCGACCACCCGGCTCATTCGATTGCCGTCGAAGCGACGATCGTGGCTGACGAACAAGGGTACCTTGCCACCCCGCGTGGCCCGCAGATAGGCCCCGCGGCGCTCGATGTAGGCGCGGATGGCAGGCAACGAGTCGTAAAAGCGCAGAGAGTAGACATGGCCGCCTTTGCCGTGCACTTCGATGCGGAGCACCTGGTCTTGTTGGAGCGCACGCGCCGGGAAATCGTCCAGGTTCAGGCTCAGCACCTCGCTGATGCGTCCACCGGACTCGGCCAGCGCGCGGACCAGAGCGCAGTTGCGCAGGCGTGTCAACTCCCAGCGCTCGATACGCTCTCGATCGGCATCGGGCCGGTCAAGCGCACGAGGGCGTTTGAGGTGATCGTAGTAGTAGATCACCTCTTCGATATGCGCTGGGGGCTGTGGAGGGCCAAAGCGACGCGAATGTCCGCGCAGTTCGTCCCGCACGATGCGCCTGGCGTTCGGTAATCGGAAACTGGGCGGCAGCCAGCCGTGATCGTCCATGAATTGAAACCAGTTCAACACGCCGGCCAGACGTAACTCGACTGTCGAGGGCTTGTAGGGTCGCTGGTCACCCTGGCGTCCGGAAGATGGGCTGAGCATCCATTGGGCGAAATAGAGCAGAATCGGCGCATCACCTTCCGACAGGGCTGAAAGTGGGATGTCGGCGGGCGTAACGGCCTGATAGTGGCCGATGGGCAGAATGCGCAACGCTGAATTATCGGCCAGGAATTCCAGAAACAGATCAATGGCACGGCGGTAGGCTTCAATGGTGTGTCTGGATTTGAGAGTGGCCCGTTGGAGATACGCATCGCGGGCCTGACCAAAGGTGATGGGTGTGCGCGACACTGTACCAGTCTCCAGTCTACACGGTTTCTTGCTCGATGTTCATAATATAACATTTCTTTACTTATGTTACAAGTATGAAGACACGCGGGGCCTATCCGCCCATAGACGTGCCTCTGCTCCCGTGCCAGACAACAACCGTGTGCCAAATGACTCATCCCTCCACTGCCCATTCCTCAGCACCTCCCGTACGTCCCCGAAACCTCTTTGAATGCCTGCTACCGATAAGTGGCCATTCACTTTATTTGCCATATTACTTCAGGCATATTGGAAGCGTAATTTGCGTAACGGGCTGCCACGAACAACCAGTCCGAAAGGCGGTTCAGGTAACGAAGGGTCTCTCCGTTGATCTCCTCGCTATCCTGTAGCGCCACCACCCAGCGTTCTGCGCGGCGGCAGATCGTCCGCGCCTGATGCAACAGGGCTGCACAGAGCGTCCCACCGGGCAGAATGAAATGCTTGAGTGACGGTAACCGGGCATCCCACTCGTCAATTTCCGCTTCCAGGGTTGAGATGAGCTGGGCAGAAACACGGACAACGTAGTTGCTGGGCGCTTCCAGTGGTGTAGCCAGATCGGCTCCCACCACGAAAAGCTCCCCCTGGACGCGCTGCAGGCTTGCCACAAGTGCTTCTGGTGCTCCCGCGGCCAGTACAACGCCTAACACGGAATTCAACTCATCTACGGTGCCGTAGGCGTGCAGGCGCGCATGGTTCTTGCTGACGCGACCGCCAGCAAACAGACTGGTCTTGCCTTCGTCTCCACCACGAGTGTAGATTTTCATCCGGAACTCCTCTGCATCTCTATCGGATGCGGCGCGGTAACATGTGTGCTCGCCGGCAACACCACGGTGACCGTAGTCCCCTGCCCCGGCGTACTGTCCAGATAGACCTCTCCACCATGACTCTCCACCACCACTTTGACCAATGCCAGCCCCAGGCCGGACCCGCTGACTTCCCCAGGGAGGCGTTGCTTGCCACGGTAGAAGCGCTCGAAGACGTGCGGCAGGTCTTCGGGTGCAATCCCGATGCCGGTATCTCGGACAATGACATAGACGAGACCCTCGTAGGACAACGCCTCGATGTCTACCCGACCACCCGGCTGCGTGAACTTGATGGCGTTGTCCACGATGTTGGCGAAAGCCTGCCCCAATTGCTGCGCATCTCCCAAGACGGGCGGCAAGGTGTCTCCAATGTGCAGGTCAAGGGTGATCTGCCGCTCGCGGGCTGAAGGAGCCAGATCCACAGCGACCCGTCCCAACAGGTTGGCCATGTCGCATTCTTCGCTCACGCGCCGCCCTGCCCCGGCCCGTTCAAGGTCCAGGATACCGTTGATCAGGCGATACATACGCGAGAGTTGCAGCCAGATTGAGCTGAGGTAATCGCGCATTTCCGCCGTGAAGACAGCCTCTCCGTCTTCCTGAAGCAACTCCACATAGCTCATGGCTGCCTGCAAGGGGTTTTTCAGGTCGTGACTGGTCATCTGCAGGATTTGACTCTTTAGTTTGTCTAATTCTTTTAATTCAGTAATATCATTTAAAACAATCACCCACCCCTTTGGGCGTGGGCGCCCCAACCCGGCTACGTGGCACAGATATACATGCCCTTGGACGTCAATCTCATAGGTGTGCACGCGCTTCTGTTTCAGGTCGCGCAGGGCGGCGCGGGCACTGCCCGGCAGAAACTGGCGCGGAACAAAGTCCGTCAGCTTCCAGCCGACAGGATCAACATCTGCCTGCAGTAGCGTTTTCGCCGCCGGGTTGGCGAAGATGATGCGGAAACGCCGGTCCAGCGCAATTACCGGGTTTTCGGTACTGGTGAGCACCGCCTCAAGCTGACTCTTGGCGGTCGCCAGGTCTGTCAACAACTCGCGCTCGGCCTCGAAGAGACGGCTGTTGGTGATCGCCACCGCTGCCTGCGGACCAAGCAGTTCGAGTAAACGGAGGTCTTCCTGATCGAATAGGCGTCCCTGTCGTCCCTGCACAACCAGCAGCACACCGACCACGTCCCCGCCAAACACGAGCGGAGCGCACAGTACTGCACCAAATGTCTCCTTGGCTAATGGCAGGTCTGGCTCGCCAGTCCATTCGCGCCCATAGTGCTCCAGACGCCGGGCGCGCTTGTCACTGGCGACGGTGCCCACGATGCCCTGCCCCACTCTGACCCTGGTGCCCACGAACTGCGCGGGCATGTTGAACACAGCCGCCAGGGTCAAGGCGTCGTCGCGTTTGAGATAGATTGCTGCGCCGTCTGCGCCCAGTAGTTCGGCGGCCTGCGCGGCAATGGCTGCCAGCGTCTCGTTGAGGCGAAGACGGCTGCTGATGGCAAGACCCACATCGCGCACTGCTTCGAGCTGTCTGGCACGTCCTAGCAGAGGCAGCATGATCTGATGGCGTACTACCGTATAAGCCATGACCAGCACGGCTGCCGCGCTGGTATCTTCGGCGACGCCCAGGCTACGCAGCCCAGGGCTGACCAGGGCCAGACTGTGTCCGATACAGTAGAGGAGAATACCGTACACGGTTCCGCGAGCCCGAATTTTGGCCCGGTTACGCCAGGTAACGAACGCCGTGGCCGCATGCAACGCCAGGAAGAGCGTGGTTTGAGGAGCGCTGTAGGCGAAGCGCAGCGCTCCCGCGGGGCCGATGTCGAAGGAGCGGTTGATCTCTACAATGAAAAGCAGGAAGAACTGATACCCTGTCACACCTACCAGTCCCACCGTGCTGGCCAGGCGGAACAAACGCCCTCGCACGCTGGTGATGATCACCGCATAGATGTACAACGCCAGACCTGCTCCGGCGTAGGACAGATCCATGAGACGCAGCCCCAGGCGAATGGCGTTGGCCTCTGCATTCGTGTACGCGGCAGCGCGGGCGAGCAACGACCCGGCGGCCCAGAGGCCCACCATGAGCAGAAAAACCGCCAGGTAGCGGTTGGCGTTGCTGCGCGAATCTTGCCAGAGGGCAAGCAGGAGCAAACCCAATGCGAAGACTAGCGTCAGGCCGTCCAGAAGCAGAATGAAGGCCGTAAGACTCATGGTGGTCGCCAGTGGCGAGCTATCTGCGCAGGAAATTACCCTGTTTTTCGAAGCGATAACCGACGCGATGCTCGGTCTGAATGTAGGTCGGATTAGCCGGGTCTGGCTCGATCTTGCGGCGCAACTGACTGATATAGACGCGGGGGTAGTACACGTCGTCTACGTACTCCGGCCCCCACACCTGTTCAAGCAAATCTCGCTGCGATACTACCCGCCCGGCGTTCTCGAAGAGCACCATCAACAGCTTGAACTCAGTAGGCGTCAGGTGTATCTTCTGGCCGTTGACATAGACCTGCCGGCGAGGCAGATCTATGTTCAGGTAGCCGTCGTTGTATCCAGATTCGGCCTGCGGGGCGACCATCTGCGAGCGACGTAGCAATGCTTTGATGCGGGCAACAAATTCGTTGAGCCGAATAGGTTTGACAAGATACTCGTCGGCTCCTGCATTCAGCCCTTCGACGATGTCCTCTTCGGTGATGGCTTGTGCCGAGAGCATCATCACCGGTGTCTCGGCCACTTCGCGGATGCGGGTGCACACGGTAAGTCCGCTCATTTCGGGCATCACGATGTCCAGCACAACCAGATCGGGCCGCTCCGAGTGAAACAGGCGCAAACCTTCCAGGCCGTCCCCTGCCAGGACGACTTCGAACCCTTCGCGCTGTAGTTTGCGCCCCAGCGCATCCCGAATGGCGAATTCATCGTCTACGATCAATACTTTGGCCGTCATCATCTCATCTCCCCGCCTCACCTGCAGACTTCATGGACTTGCAGGCGCTTGATGATCGGTCAGTAGGATCTTGGTCAGTGTTGTGTCAGGAAAGCGGCAACCTCATCGGCGGTGGGCAGTGAAGGCTGAGCGCCCATCTTGGTGGCTGCCAGAGCACCACAGGCGCTGGCATAGCGCGCTGCCTCCTGCAGATCACTCCCCCGCCCCAGAGCGACCGCTAGCCCTGCGTTGAATGCATCTCCTGCGGCGGTCGTGTCTACCGCCTTGACGCGGAAAGCCGGCATACGGACGGTCATGTTGCGATCAATCACCAGCGCTCCTTCAGCCCCTAATGTGACAACACCCTGCTTGACTCCCAGGCCGAGCAGTACCTGTCCCAATTGCTCGTCCGTCAGATTCAGAATATCGTGTTCGGCAATGCCGGCGAGTTGTGCCAGCTCAATGCGGTTAGGAGTCAACACATCAACGGTTTGCAGGAGTTCGCGGGGGAGCGTGCGCGCGGGCGCGGGATTGAGGACTACCTTCGCACCGTGTGTGCGCGCTATCCGCGCCGCCGTCATCACTGTGTCCAGCGGCACTTCCAGGGGCATGACCAGGGCATCTGCCCGCGCAAAAGCCTCGCGAGCAACCTCCACGTGTTCGGGCATCAAGCGCATGTTGGCTCCGGATGCCACGGTGATGCTATTCTCTCCGTCTGCCGCAACGGCGATCAATGCAACCCCGGTTGCTTCTTCAGGGTCGCGCGTGATGTAGCTGGTATCAATCCCTTCTGCGCGATAAGCCTGCAAGCACTGATCGCCGAAAATGTCCATGCCTACACGGGCGATGAACAAGACATCGGCTCCCAGGCGGGCTGCACCAACAGCCTGGTTCGCTCCCTTTCCCCCCATAGCCATTACGAAGCTGTGGCCCAAGACTGTCTCACCTGGGCGGGGAATGTGGGGGGTCTGCACAACAAAATCCACATTGGCGCTCCCAACCACGATGACGCGGGGCATACTGGCGCAAACTCCTTTTAATACGCTCTGAGGTCTGTCAATGCCCTAATCTTACTCAGAGATGCTGTTTTGCGCATCCTGGGCAGACGAAGGGGCCGGTCTCCCACATCGGAGACCGGCCCCTACCCCTCGCCTGCAGCCGGGAGGCTATGAGTTTTCCTGCAGGATCGCCCGCAGCACGGCGTTCAGGATGCCGCCGTGACGGTAGTAGTGTACCTCGACAGGGGTGTCGAGGCGGCAAATCACCGTGAATTCACGGACGCTGCCGTCGGCAGCAGTCGCCCGCACAAGCAATTGTTGGCGCGGGATCAGGCTGTCGTTCAGACCCTCGATGTCGTAGACTTCGTGTCCGCTCAAGCCTAGGGAAGTTGCGTTGTCGCCCTGTTTGAATTGCAGGGGGAGCACACCCATGCCGATCAGGTTACTGCGGTGAATGCGTTCGAAGCTCTCGGCCAACACTGCCCGCACTCCCAGGAGCATTGTCCCCTTGGCCGCCCA
Source organism: Anaerolineae bacterium (assembly GCA_034433965.1). GTDB lineage: Bacteria > Chloroflexota > Anaerolineae > Aggregatilineales > Aggregatilineaceae > UBA2029. Next base: position 15,308 of record DAOTZZ010000081.1, on the reverse strand, counting down.
GTCTCGTGAACTGCCCGCCCCGTATTCCTTACCCGCGATGATTAGCAGTGGCGTATTCTCGGCGCGGTAGCGCTCAGCGGCGTCGAAGATGGACATGCGCTCTCCGCTAGGCAGATGTACGGTCACCCCGCCTTCCACGCCAGGTACCAACAGGTTCTTCAAGCGGATGTTGGCGAAAGTGCCGCGTACCATCACGCGATCGTTGCCACGCCGCGTGCCATAGGTGTTGAAGTCCTTCACCGCGACGCCCTGCGCGATGAGGTAACGCCCCGCCGGGCTGTCGGGTGCGATAGAGCCAGCGGGAGAAATGTGGTCGGTCGTGATGGTGTCACCGAAAAGAGCCAGTACGCGCGCTCCGCGTATATCCTGCAGTGGTTCAGGCTCCGGAGAGAGGTTCGTGAAGAAGGGAGGCTCTTGGATGTAAGTGGAGTTGGGATCCCAGGCATACACGGGACTATCAGCGACGGGTATGGCGTTCCAGGTCTCGTTGCCATCATAGACGTTGCTGTATTGTTCGCGGAACATCTCCGGCTTGAGGGCGGCAGCGATGGTCTGCTGAATTTCCTCCTGGCTGGGCCAGATATCGCGCAGGAAGACGGATCGTCCGTTCCGATCAGTGCCAATCGGCTCAGATGTGAGATCAATGTCCACTGTTCCCGCGATAGCATAGGCTACCACCAGCGGTGGCGAGGCCAGGTAGTTGGCCCGGACGTGTGGATTGATGCGCCCTTCGAAATTGCGGTTGCCGCTCAACACTGCTGCCGCGATCAAATCATTCTCGCTGATAGCCTCGGCGACAGCCTGAGCCAGCGGCCCGCTGTTGCCGATGCAGGTAGTGCAGCCATAACCGACCACGTAGAAGCCCAGTTGTTCCAGGTAGGGCAACAGGCCGGCTTCTTGCAGGTAGGCCGTGACTACTTTCGAGCCTGGGGCAAGGCTCGTCTTGACGTAGGGGGCAACCTGCAAACCGCGCTCGACCGCCTTCTTGGCGAGCAGACCCGCGCCGATCATGACGGAAGGATTGGAAGTATTGGTACAACTGGTGATCGCCGCAATTACCACCACGCCCTGCCCAACTTCGAACGTTTCATGACCGTTCCGTGCCAACCTGATCTGAGCGCGACGTGTGACCGCTTCGGGGGCCAGCGCAAAGCCGCGCTCGGAAACTGGTGCACTGAGCGCCTGCCGAAATCTCGCCCGCATCTCGGTCAACGGCACCCTGTCGTGAGGGCGCTTGGGGCCAGCCAAACTGGGTTCGACAGTGCTCAGATCGAGTTCGAGTGTGTCTGTGAACAGCGGATCGGGCGTGTCATCGGTGCGGAACAGGCCCTGTGCACGGGCGTATTGTTCGACGAGCTGTACCAACTGCGGTGGGCGTCCGGTATAGGCAAGATAACGGATGGTCTCCGCGTCCATGGGGAAGAAACCCATCGTGGCCCCATATTCCGGAGCCATGTTGGCCAGTGTGGCCCGGTCAGGCAGACTAAGGCTGCTGAGACCGCTTCCGTAGAACTCAACGAATTTGCCTACGACGCCCTTCTTGCGCAGCATCTGCGTCACTACCAACACCAAATCGGTAGCGGTGGCCCCTTCGGGCAGTTGCCCGATCAGCTTGAAGCCAATCACTTCGGGCAGGAGCATGTAGATCGGCTGGCCTAGCATCACGGCTTCGGCCTCGATGCCCCCTACTCCCCAGCCAACTACACCCAGAGCGTTGATCATGGTGGTATGCGAGTCGGTGCCCACCAGACTGTCGGGAAACACCACTCTGGTCCCATCTTGTTCCTGGGTCAACACACCGCGAGCGAGATATTCGAGATTGACCTGGTGCACGATGCCGGTTGCAGGAGGTACGGCGCGAAAGTTGCGAAAAGCTTTCTGTCCCCAGCGGATAAACTCGTAGCGCTCACGGTTGCGCTCGAACTCCATTGCCGCGTTGATGCGCAATGCATCTGGTGTTCCGAACACGTCAACCTGAACCGAGTGATCAATGACCAGGTCAACAGGAATGGCCGGGTTGATGCGACTCGGATCGCCCCCCATGCGCTGCAAGGCGGAGCGCAGTGCAGCCAGGTCTACCAGGGATGGGACTCCGGTGAAGTCCTGCAGAATCACACGGGCCGGTTTGAAAGGAATCTCGTGGTCTTCGGTCATGGATGGCGACCAGCGTGCGATCTTGATCACATCGTCATCGGTGACCTCAAAGCCGTTGTTGTTGCGCAGCGCTGCTTCCAGCAAGACCTTGATCGAGAATGGCAACCGATCAATGTTGCTGATGCCCTGCTCAGATAGCGCCGACAGTCGGTAATAGGTCAGCCGTCCGTCGGCGGTTTCGAGCGTCGCACGTGCATTGAAAGAATCGTGCAGGGGTCGGGTCGAGCTTGTCATGAGTGTTCCTTCCTTGTGCGGCGGACCATGGATCCTGGAGACAATGGCGGAGGCACGCCAATTCTTTGCAGATTATAGCGTGAGCCAGGGAGCGTTCGTAACCCGGCTAGCCTAGCCCAAGCCAGGACGCTGCCAGGGAAAAAGACAGGTATTTGTACACCCGACACAATCGCGCCCGTTTTTCCGCGTGTGCGGCTTGTCAGAAGCCCCGTGCTGCCTTATAATACGTCTCCGGTCTTCATTAAACCATCCCGCCCGACCTAGTATGCGCTCATAGGGATCGCATTGCTTCGACATCAGACAGCCTCTGAACACTACTGGACCGATCACTTCGAGGTGACCGACGAGGATATTGAATTCCTGTTCAATGTCTTCCTCGAAGATGAGAAGCCCCTCTCCAGCCAGGAACTGGCCCGACGCCTGGTGGCGTTCCGGATCGAAAAAGAAGCGCAGTTGTTGCGGCGGCAGTTTCAGCGCGGTGAGGTTTTTCAGCCCCGACATGAGTATCAGGTCGGGCAGACGCTGGTCTTTCCCGCGCTCGATTATGCTGTGGGCCGGGTGGTTGGCGTCCGTCCGGGGAACAACCCGGAACATGGCGAGTTCAAGGTAATTCGGGTTGAGTTCGAGGACGGGGAGGCGCGCGAATTCGCCAGCGCGCTGCAAACACCTCACCAACTGAACATTGACTTCAGCGTTGATACGCAATTGCCCACTGCCACACAGGCCGATATTGACGCTATCATGCGCGATTACGGCGACGACATCATTTATCTGCTGGAAGAGCGACTGCGCAAAGAAGAGGATGTCGTCTACTTCGCCGGGCGGTGGTTCCTCAAGTCCTTGTTGGTGGAAGTAACTATCGCGCATCTGCATCTGGCCGAAGCAGTGCTGGTCATGCACAACGGCGGCCCTCTTGAAACTGAGCGCATCATCAAGGAAGTTGGGCTGCCCAGCGAGGCAAACCGCCGTTTGCAGATTTTCTCGCTGGAATATGCCATGTTCCACGACCCGCGCTTTGATGAAGTGGGGCCGGCGGGGCGTGTGTTGTGGTATTTGCGCGACCTTGAGCCCCCCGAGGTAATCAAGGTGCCGGAGCGCCTGCGCTACAAGCCGATTGAGTACGATTGGCGGCTGTTGACCGAAGAACTGGCTCAGCTCGAACACGAGATTGACGACGAGCTTTCGAACCTGCGCTCCCCGACTGCACCTGCGGACTCGGTGACCTTCAGCCTGAACTTCCCTCATCGCAGGACGGGGACGTTGCCGCTAAATTCGCATCTGCGACATCTGTTCCCAACAGCGTATGAAGCGCAGCGCATCCTGATGACGCTGATTGATGGTCAGACGGGCGAGGAGATGCCCGGCTGGGTTGTACGCGAGCATCGCTACGTCTATGGGCTGGCCGATTTCTATCGTCGGCATCGCCTGCCTGTGGGAGCCTATATCATCGTCAGACGCACTGATGACCCTTCGCGAATAGTCGTTGATTTTCATGCGCATCGTCCCCGGACTGAGTGGATTCGCCTGGCAGTGCCGGGACCTAACAACCGACTGCTGTTTGAGAGCCAGAAACGTGCGATCGGGGCAGAATACGATGAATTGATGGTGCTCGGTGCCGACGATCTCAAAGGCATTGATGCGCTGTGGATTTCGACTGATAAGCCGCAACGGGGTTTGGCGGACATCATACGCGAGTTGATTGCCGAACTGGCAAAGCTGACTCCGCAACGCACCGTGCATGCCAAGACACTCTACAGCGCGGTGAACGTTATTCGCCGGTGCCCACCGGGGCCGATCTTTGCTACACTGGTATCCAACCCAGAATTTGAGCATGTAGGTGGGCCATACTGGCGGCTGGCCTGACGACAGAACGCAGATCAGGGGAAACAGTGAATTCTTCGACCGGGATTGCCAGCAAGCGCATACGACCTACGCTCGACACCAAGTTCCACATTGACTACAGTTGGTGGGAGCGGGAGGGACGCGATCTGCGTGTCTATCTGCTGAGTCACCTGTCCCCAGAACAACGTGATTTCTTCTCGGAGCATCGCGACACCGAAGAGGTGGACTGGATCGACCCGGTCACTGCGGAAGTCAAAAAGGTTGATGCATTGCAGCGGGCGCTGCGCGAAGCGAGCAAGCGGCCCGATTTCATCACCCCGCACCTGTCGCTGGTAGATGCTGTCTTTCGCGTCTTTCTGGCCAACGGCAATACACCTCTTACCCCCGTGGAACTGAGCGAGTTGATCGGTCGCCCACCCATGACAATCCTGAGGACGCTCAGCGGTGGGACGGTCTATAAGGGCATTCGTCCCTGCCTCGACGAAGAATAGCCGGTTGCTGAATGCGCTTGACATGGTCAGGTGTGGGCCGTACAATGACGGAGCGATGCCCCTGTAGCTCAGTGGATAGAGCAGCTGCCTTCTAAGCAGACGGTCGGGGGTTCGATCCCCTCCAGGGGCGTAACAAAACAAAGCGGCAGGTATGTTACCTGCCGCTTTCCCTTCGGTCTCACTCCAGGGAGAGTACGCGCTCAGGACATGATGGACTGGTAGAGTGCCTTGGTCTCCGGCTCCGGCTCTTTGCCTTCTTGTTTCAGTTGATCGGCCAGCTTACGATAGTGCGCGGCGGCCTCGCTGCGACGACCGAGATCGGCATAGAGCTGCATGATCTGTCGGTGAATGGGTTCGTAGCGGTCGTTCTCGTTCACTGCTCGCAGCAGCAGCCCCAAGGCATGTTCCTGACGTCCCTCAGCCAAGCGAATGCGTGCCATCTCGCTCAGCGCTTCCAGATAGCCTTTCTGATAGTCGGCACGGCGATCCAGGATCCATTGGTCAACATGCCCCTGAAGGAAAGGCCCTTTGTAGAGATCAATGGCCTGTTGCCAGGCACTGGTCTTGTCCTCGGTTTCCGGTGCGCGTCCGCGCACAAGCGCGCCGACGAACTCGGCAATGTCGTACTCGACGGACACTTCCGGGTTGATCCGGTAATAGCCCCCCTCGTGTACCAGCACATCGAAGTTGAGCGCTTTGTGCAGGCGGCGCTTGGTGACATGGAAGACATTGACCGCCTGGTCACTGGCGAGATCGGGCCAGAAAGCCTGGCAGATTTCCGAGCGGGTCACCACTGGCTTGTCCAGGGCAAAGAAGAACAGCAGGCGAGGCAGGTGTCCTTCCCAGGTGTTGATCACTTCACCGTTGTGAATGACCAGTCCCGGCCCCAAGGCGTTCACCTGCAGATGAATCACCCCATCGGTGCGCATGTCGTAAAAATTGCTGGTGACCAGTTGGTCGTCGCGCAGAATGACCGCTTTCTTTTGGGCGATCAGCGAAATCCAGGGGAGCCGGGGCAGCGTCCGGCTGTTGATAATAATCTGGCAACGGGAAGGGACCCGCAGAATCGTCTGCTCGATGAACCATTGGATGTCGTCTGCACCATCGGTACGGTCGTATTCGTCCAGGATCAACATAAACGGTTCGCTGGAGAGATCGGCCAGATCGGCCACAAACGCTTCCAGCAAATCCACCAGTTTTTGTTCCGGATCGAACTGGATCAGATTGACGTGGCGGCCAAAGGTGGGATGCTGGTTGGCGAGATCATGAGTGATGCCGGATAGGAAGGAACGCACGTCTACGTCGTCCGGCCCCATCGCATAATAGAACACGCGCTGCTCTACCGAATTCATAAGCTGGGCGACAACCATTGACCGGTAGCGGCTGGCCGGGTGCAGTAAGATCACCTGTGCCCCTGCGCCGCGAATCCGTACCGCCTCAAGGACTTTTGACACCATCTGATTCAGTTCCATGGCTGGCCTCTCTTGTCTGTAAGCGATTGCCAGAGTATAGTATAAAGGATGTTGACAGATAAGGCAAGTGCTAAGGATTATGTTCTCTTTCATTACGCGAGGCGCTGGGATTATTAGTGTTTCCCGCAAATGGCCAAGAATTTTAGGAGATATGTTTATTATTAGACAGTTAAAGTGAGTATTATCAATTGGGATTGCCAAGGGCCTGGAACAGCACATTGGACACCCTCTTGCTCCCCATGATACAATACGCGCACCATCACGGGAAGGGTCGGGAGAGCCGGCGGGCCGCTGTGATTGGTCTGTATTGCACACCTGTGCCTGAGACCAGAATGAAAGAGAGCGCGCCATGTACAAAGCGGTGAGAAATTCGATCGTGCTGGGCGCTGGGTTGGCTGCCAGCGCGGTTGTAGGGTGGCTTCTGCTCAAAGAAAGTAAGCGCGGCAAGCTCGCTGCGCGTTTCCTGGTTCGTTCACGTGTCCATGAAGCCGGGCCAGAGCCACTGCCGGAGATCAAGCTGCCACTAGATACTCTGGAGGCAGAGCCTGCGCCTGTTGCTGATGCTACCGTTCCGGCTGATGATCTGACGCGGATCAGGGATATTGGCCCCCGTTTTGCGCAGGCTCTGCGTGATGCGGGTATCGTCAGTTTTGCGCAGCTTGCCACCATGACTCCAGAGACACTGGCCGAGCGTCTGGCTCCGTTCGTGGCGGTGCGGCCTCAGCGCATCCGCAACAATGACTGGATCGGTCAGGCCAGGCAACTGGCCAGCGCCAGCAGATAACCATGGACGCATTTCTTCCAGAGGACATCACTCTCGACCAGAAGTCCGGTGTGCTGATCATTCGCTGGAATGATGGGCGTGTCTGTCGTTATCCGCTTGGTCCCCTCCGTCTTGCCTGTCCGTGTGCGGAGTGTCGGGGAGGACATGCCAACATGGGCAGGCATTCTGACCCGGAAAATCTACTCCACCTGATCCCTACTCGCCATTACTCCGTTGAGAACCTGGAGATCGTAGGCAACTACGCTCTGCAATTCTATTGGAACGATGGTCATCACACGGGCATATACACCTGGGAGTACCTGTACCGGTTGTGCCCGCCGGAGGAAGATTGATGGCTGAACCGTTGGATGATTCACTGGGAGCGCTGTCCGCTGAATTTCAACTCCTGCGCTTCGAGGCGATCGAGACTCTGGAGTATTGCCTGACCAAGGGGGATAGCACGGCTTTCCTGGAGTTTCTGGAGTCTCAGGTGCTCAGTTCTCCGCCGCGATTGGAACTGTTGCGCAATATCGCAGACGAACTGCATCTCCGCTTGTTGCGGTTGCGCGAACAGCAGCTTGACATGGGCCAACAGATTTCGGCGGCGTTGGTTGAGCATTCTTCAGACCCGTCGCAACAGGGTCTTTCGGTTCGTCCTGAGCTGGGGGCGCAGCTTCTTTCATTTCCGACGGAGGAGTTCCCTCCGCTCAGCAAGGCCATACGATCGTTGTTGGCTGTGGCGCATCAATTGGCGGCGGACATCCAGATAGCTGAGGAGTTGTATCAGACCGTCATGGACTGGTGGATGGCACTGAGTATCTCCGCTTCACGCGATTTGATTGGCACTCGTACTCTGGCGGGAGTCTCGGGTGACACCGCGCGCGTGCATTGAGATGAGACTTCGTCCTCAGGCAAAGGGTTAGCAGTGATGTCCAAACCATACGAGAGATATCTGCAGGAAGTCTTGATAGACAGTGACAGGGTGCAGGCACGCGTAGCCGAGTTGGGCCGTCAGATCAGCACTGACTACGCCAATGTACGCCCGGTGCTCCTGATCTGTGTGCTCAAGGGCGGTGTCATGTTCCTGACAGACTTGATGCGTCACCTAGACTTCCCACATAGCGTGGATTTCATGGCGATTGCCAGCTACGGCAGCGGCGCGCGCGAAACTTCTGGGCGTGTACGTATAGACATGGACCTGCGGCAGGATATCGCTGGAAAACACGTCATCATTGTCGAGGATATTGTGGACAGCGGGCACACGCTGCAATATATCCTCAACATCCTGGCAACCCGCGACCCCGCCAGCGTCAAGATATGCACCCTGCTCAGCAAACCAAGTCGTCGTCAGGTACACATCGACCTGGACTACGTGGGCTTCGAGATTCCGGATAAGTTCGTCTTCGGTTACGGACTCGACCTTGACGAATACTACCGCAATCTACCCTTCATCGGCGTGTGCAAACCCGACGTGCAGGTGGAGGAGGCGTGATTGGCTCTGGAGCCTGTCGTGCCAGCACGCCCGCTGGTCTGGCCGCCGCTCGTCGAACGTCTGCGTATCCTCTTGAAGGATCAGCCGGATATCTATCTTGTCGGGGGAGTGGTGCGCGATGCGCTGCTCCAGCGGCCTTCCCACGACCTCGATCTGGTGGCGCGAGGCGACGGCTGCGCTGTCGCCAGGGCGATCGCCGATGAACTGGGGGGCGCCTATTATCCGCTCGACGTTGAGCGCGGCGTGGGCCGGGCGTTAATTCCCTGGCAGGAAGAAACCATCACGGTTGATGTGGCCCACATCCGTGGGCCAGACTTGCAGACCGACCTGTCTCTGCGTGATTTCACCATCAATGCCATGGCCGCGCCTTTGGCGGGCGACGAGCAGCATGTATACGACCCATTAGGTGGTCTGGCCGACCTTCAGGCGAAGAGGCTACGTCTTTGCGCACCGAGGGCTATTGCGGACGATCCGGTGCGCAGTCTGCGCGCGGTGCGCTTCAGTCTCATGTTTGGTCTGTTCATCGAGCCGGGGACGCGAGCCGCGCTGCGCGACAATGTGCACCGCCTGAAAGAATGTTCCGTAGAACGCATTCGCGATGAGTTCATTGCCATTCTGCAGGCACCTCGACCGCAGGCCGGGTTGGCGGCGCTGCAACAGCTAGGCTTGCTCCAACAGATCATCCCGGAAGTTGAGCTACTGCCAGGATTGACACAGCCGCCTCCTCATCAGTACGACGTATGGCGGCACACCCTGCTCACAGTAGAACGATTGTACGAAATCGCGACCATGCTGGAAGGTCAACGCTCCAGTGACGATGCTGCCAACGTGCAACTGGGATTGATTGCCTTTGCGCTCAGCGGTATGCGAGAAAGTCTTGGCGAGCACCTGAAGCAACAATGGGCCAACCATCACGCACACCGGGGATTGCTGGTGCTGGCCGCTCTGTTGCACGACATCGGCAAGCCTGCCGCCAGGCAGGAAGTGGGCGAGAGGGTCAGTTTCCACGGACATGAGCGCGTCGGAGCCACCATCGCCCAGGATCGCGCTCGCGCTCTCCGCCTGAGCAACGAAGAAACCGCTCGCCTGGGAGCGATTGTACGCCATCACATGCGTCCCCACTGGCTCTATGCCAATCCGCCACTGACGCGCCGTGCCGTTTGCCGATTCTGGCGCGACACAGGTGAAGCGGGTATAGACATCTGCCTGTTGGCGCTGGCCGACTATCTGGCGACCTATGGGGTAATGCTTGATAGCCAGCAGTGGACGCATTATCTGGAACTGGTGCGCGATTTGCTGCAGAGTTACCTGCGCCGCCGCGAGACTGACGTAGCTCCTCCGCCGCTGCTCACGGGGCGTGACCTGATCCAGGAGTTGCAGTTGCGACCGGGACCACTGGTGGGGGAGTTGATCGAACGCCTGACCGAGGCACAGGTGATGGGCGAGATCACTTCCAGGGAAGAGGCGTTGGCCTTTGCCAGGCGCTTCCTCCTGGCAAAAGGGTTATCCTGACAGCGTTCTGTTAGCCAGAAGAGACGCGCTCAAAGAACCACAGCATGGTTTTGCCATAGATGCGCATGTCGTAAGGCTGGAGATGGCGCAGAGAGATCTCCTGGCGCTCGCGGGGATCGATCTGCACAATAACGATCCCATCCTCCTGCACGTGCGCAGGGTTTTCGTCAAGCAAGAGCAGAGTCTCTTTCCAGAAACCCTGGTACTGGGGTGGCGCAACATAGATGTATTCGAACGGATCGGGCCTGGGAGTCCGCAGGTAGACAAAGACATTGGCTCGCACCACCTGGGCGCGGTCGGCCAGCCGCGTATGAGCCAGATTCTCGTGAATGGTGCGCACAGCCAGGGGGTGATTCTCGACAAAACGGGCCAGCGCCGCTCCCCGACTCAACGCTTCGATCCCCACAGAGCCGGTGCCCGCAAAGAGATCGAGAAAGGTGCTGTCCACAACACCCTGCCCCAGGATGTTGAACAGCGCTTCCTTCACGCGATCCATAACGGGGCGGGTTGACGAGCCGGGCACCATCTTCAACTTGCGGCCCTTTGCGGTTCCGGAGATGACCCGGATGGGCATTGTATTGCCTCCCGGCTCAGCCCTTGTTTTCGACCACTTCGCGTGCAGCGCGGATGTTCGAGAGCGGGGTTGTGGTCATGATCACGCAGCCGGTCGAAAGAATGAAGCGGCGCCCGAAGGTCTGCTCAATGGCCTCTCGTGCCTGGGTGCGCACATCCACGGGGGTACCGTTGTGCATGGGATCCCATCGGCCCAGACCGCCGCAGACAGCCCCGCCGAAGCGTAGCTTTCCCTCGGCCAGAGTCAGGCCTGTCTCACGGTCGTGCCAGTTGATGGCTTGCACTGGATAGTCGGCCACGACATCGAACATGGGCGCCGATCCGTGCAGATGAACCATGTTGAACCACCACGAATCGGGTAGTGCCTCCAGGATTTGCAGATCGTAGGGACGCCCGAACTCGCGGTATTCGGCTTCGCTGATCACAGTGTAGGAGGCATGCTGGATGGCGTAGAAAATGCCCGCAACGCCACTGCGCCGCATAGCGTCAATGAAGCGCAGAGTGCTTTCGGTGATGGTGTTCAGGCCGGTCTTCAGGCGATCCGGCGCGGTGCGCATGTGCTCGATCAGCACTTCTTTGCCGGCGATGTTCTTGGCCTGCGCCAGAGGACTGAAGATAGTCTGGATGAAGGGCACTTCGTCGCCAAAGGCTTCTTTGAGCAGGCGCAGTGTCTCCAGTTGACGACCCAACGCACCGCGCGTCGGGTCTAGTACCCGTAGCTCTGTCCAGTCCAGTGAGCGCTGCACGGCACGCCGCACATATTCTCGCGTGCCTTCCAGGTGGCCCACCCAGCGATCCTGCACTCCATAATCCACCAGGCAATAGCTGCTGGCAGGGGTGACTTTGACGAAGTCAAAGTCCCACTGGCGCTGGAAGAGTATCGTTGCTTCAGCCAGATCGCTGGCACGCTGATCGTCGCCCGGCCAGTGCCGCCACAAAGCGACAGGGACGCGATCGGTTTCCTCTCCAGCAATGGTCTTTTCCAGGCGCTCGCGTTTGCTGAGGGTCATGGTGTTCTTGCTGTGTGTGTCAGTTGAGAAATTCGGCGATCTGATCGATCTGTTGCCGGGCCATGCGCTGCAGCATGAAATAGCGCTCGCGATCTTCTGGTTCGTTCTGAAGCGCCTGAGTGGCCAGTTCAGCGACTTTCTCGAACGCCTGGCGAGCCTTTTCCCTTTCGCCCAGGTGACGATACGACAGACCAAGTCCCCAATGCGCGTCAATCTGGTCAGGGTCTTCGGCCAGGACCATGGTGAAATGCTCAATGGCCGCCTGTTGCTGGCCTGCCCGATAAACACGCCAAGCCGCGTCAATCTTTGTCTTGATTTCGTTTTGATCCATGTGATTCTCCACAGTTGTGGCCCGCCAGGGCAACAGCTTGGGATAGATTCCGGACAGAAGCGAATCTGCTGGGATTATACTGCTGGTCTTCAGGATGGCAAGCGTCAGTCGGCGAGCACGCGGAGGGTTACCGGCAAGACTGCCTGCGTACCCAGGCTGGTGCCGCGCCCGTCATAGACGAAGAGCGGCGTGCCTGTCGCGCACGGAGCAATACTTGCCAGGCTGCATGTTTCGAGGCGCACCGCGATCCTGTATGTGCCCGCAGGCAACTCGCGCGGCAATCGCAGGTGATAGGAATCGCGCACGTAGGTTTTCAGAAGTGGCCACCACGTCCAGCGACTGGTTGGGATGCCCGCGGGGTGGCGGCGTTGCACGACGGGCCAGGCGGTGACGCTCTCGTCCTCACCAGACAGCAGTTCAATCTCCGCCTGATAGTCTGGCAAGTCTGGCTGCACGGCACGCCAGTACAGATGCAAAGTGAGCCTGTCTCCGGCATGTAGAGGCTGCGCAGCGTCCAGGCTGAAGGCCAACAGGTCAATACCTCCCTGAAATGCGCGGGGAAAACTCGTCGCCCCCTCAACGACTCCGGGTGGTGATTCTCGTGCCCTCCAACCAGGCACCAAAGGCATCACTGCAGCAACAAGCGCAATGGATACGCTCAGACTGCTCAGCATCCATATGTGGGGCGGGTGATCTGTGTCTATTCTGGACAGAATCGTCCTGGAAACAGCTTCCGGCGAGCGAGGTCTGCGCCATAGCGCTACGCCGGCCAGGGAGACGAGCGTCAGTGCGGACATGGCCCATCCTGCGTCACGGGCAGCAGTGCTGCCGAACTCCACTCGCACTTCATGCCGCCCAACAGGGACATCCAGGCTGACGAAACCGGTTTGTGGGTCGCGCTGTATGGCTACTGCCGTGTCATCTATGGTAGCTTTCCATCCGGGGAAATACAGAAGTGCCAACACCAGCGTAGTAGGACGGCGGGCATTGACGATCAGCCGCTGTGCCTGAGGCCCGCTTTCGATGACATCGGCCTGAGTCGCGGCTGGCAGTCGCTCGCGTATCACGCGGTCAACGAAGCCGCTCTGATATGAAGCTATCAGCGACGGCAAGGGTTGTGGAACTCCTGCCAGATCAGACGGCAAGAGCCAGCCGTCCACGAACGAACCAGCCAGATAACCACGCCCTTCGTCGCGCAAGATGTCGGCGACGCTGGCAGGGGTTCGCGACGCAGGCCAAGGCGGCTGGATGCGCAAGGGCAAGGCCGTGACCAGAAGCAGTCCACCAAGGACAACCATGCCAGCGAATCCGATGCGCCGCGAGCGCATTTGCTGCAGTGATGCACCCAACTGTGCTGTTACCAGGGCACATGTACCGCCAATCTGCGGCACCAGATCGCGCGGATAGGCATTCAGCCAGGCGGGAACGTGCTCCCACAAGGGATCGGCCAAGGGCGTGGCGAGCGCGCAGGTTAGCAGGCCCGCCAGGGCGAAGTAGAGCATTTCGCGATGGGCAGCGGCCATATGACGAGGCAGGGTTACCAGGCGCGTCTGCCAGGCCTCCCCCCGACTGACCCAACCAGCAGGGCCAGGCGTGCGACGCCAGTCCTGATAGAAGCAGATCCCCAGGCTCAGGACAGCCATTACCCACCCGGCCATTCCAATCGCATTCGAAACGGGTGGGTTGGCGGCACTCAGATCGGGACGCGAGGGGGGAGCCAGCAACGTTGTCAGGGGCAGTGGCCGCCAGTCCGCCAGCGGCCAGGCTGTCGCTGCCTGCCAGCGGATCAGGTTGTATTCCAGGACGGCGGGAACGAGGTAGAACGAACTCAGCAACAGTCCCAGTAACCAGGCCAGCGTCGCCCGGCGCGCAGCAGGCGCGGCGTACGCCCCTGACCATCGGTTCCAGGCCACCCACCCCAAGAGCACCAGGGCCAACCAGATGTTTAGCGGTGCGTGCGATAGCCATAGTGCGGTTGTGAAAAGGGTAGCCAGAACCAGGTCGCGCTGATGTCCGGTGGTCATCAATGCGTCGTAGCTCCACAGGGCAGAGAAAAATACACCAACGGCCAGCAATGTCCCTACCCTGCCGGTAACCAGTGGCACGTCCCATACCACAGCGGGGCACAGGCCGTAGCTCAGGGCAGCCAGCAGTCCGGCGCAGGTTCCCCAGCGACGCCTGGCAAAAGCAAAGAGCGCCACGACCCCCATCACTATTGCCAGTGTGGTGACTGCCTTCACCGCGGTGGCAGGATCAGACTGAACGAGAGCGTGATAGAAACCAGCCAACCAGTGTGGTAGCGGAGGGAGATAGTTCCAGAGTGGAGAGCCGTATCCGGAATTGAAGTCAGCGGCCCAGCGAGGGTAAATCACCCCGTTTTGAAGGCTGTGCGACATTTCAAGGGTCCGCACGATTTGCTGCTGGATGTCCGGCGTTGCCGGGACTCCATCCTGGAGCCAGAGGGGTGTGTTCAAGGCAAATGCCAGCAGCAGTACGGTCAGCCATAGAAAGTCGGTCTCTTTCTGGCTGCTGCGCATCCATTCTGGCAGATCTTCGGGGCGAAGACCTGCTGGCAACGTCACTGTCCGGCGTCGTTTCACAACCCCGCTTCCTCATCACCTGAAAAACATTTGCAAGATCGCGCAGGAACGAGCATTATTAAGGTGACTCACTGGCTATCGTCCGGCCTATGGATTGCCGGAGGGCATTTGCCCGATGTCTTCTTCTCAGGAAACTCTGCTCAACGGTCGTTACCGATTGCTGGCCCAGCAAGGATCGGGTGGCATGGCCGTCATCTACAAGGCGACCGATCTGGCCTTGGGACGTACGGTTGCGATCAAAATCCTGCGGCCCAGCCTGACCAACGATCCGGAGTTCCTCAAGCGCTTTCGCCAGGAAGCGCGGAACGTTGCCAACCTGTCGCATCCCAATATTGTCACTGTCCACGATGTAGGGCAAGATGGCAACACGCACTACATTGTGATGGAATATGTGGACGGGGAAGATCTCAAGAAGCTGATCCGCGCCAGTGCGCCTTTCTCTATTGACCGCGCCTTGAGCATTGCGATCAAGATCTGTGCAGGCGTAGGCTACGCGCATCGCGCCGGTCTGGTTCACGCCGATGTCAAGCCGCAGAATGTGCTGGTCACCGAGAACGACAATGTCAAGGTGACAGACTTTGGCATCGCCCAGGCACTGACAGCTACCAAGCCCCGCGACCAGGAACGGCAAAGGGTAGTATGGGGCAGCCCACACTATTTCTCGCCAGAGCAGGCGCAAGGAGAGGCCCCTACCCCAGCTTCAGACGTCTACTCCATTGGCATTGTTCTGTTCGAAATGCTCACAGGGCGGCTGCCGTTCGTGGGCACAGACCAGCAAGAGCTGGCCATGGCCCATATCCGCGAGACGCCTCCGAAGCCGTCACAGTTCAATCC
>DAOTZZ010000080.1:0-7702 GCA_034433965.1 Anaerolineae bacterium | reverse complement strand
CATCTTCCAGGGCGGGCGGGAACAGCGTCCGCCGGAAGAGGGCGATCATCGTCAGCCCCAGCAACACGCCCACCCAAAGTTGAAAGACGCCGATGAGGAAGGTCGCCGTGCCCGCGGTCGTTTTGGGCAGGGCCAGGATACCCGTCAGCATGGGGCCGATGGTCAACTCGCGCCCACCCGCGCCGCCCGGCAGCGTGGAGATCGAGGCGACGATCACCGAGAAGCCGAGGATGAAGGTCGCCTGCGCCAGCAACGTCCACGATGGCTCGAGGCCCAGGCCGGTCAGCAGCAGGAAGAAACCCAGGCTGTCGGCGCTGTAGACGATCAGGCCGACGCCGGTCATGGGCAGCAGATGCCGCAGCTTGATCAGGTCGTAGCTGGATTCGTAGAGGTTGCGCAGCGCCCCGTGTACGCGCCGCACGCCGGGCCAGTTTGCCGTCCGGTCGAGCGCCCATTCGGCCAGGGGGCGAATCTGCACCAGCAGCATGCCCACGCCCAGCGTCACCGAGACGCCGACCAGCACCGCCCGCACGTAGCTCAGCGATACATCGCCGCCCTCTATTGCGTCACCGGCGGCGAGCATGGCGACCGTTGTCAGCGGGATCACCGCCAGGCCATCTACCAACCGCTCCAGGAAGACAACCGGCGCGCCGCGCGAAAAGTCCATACCGCTCAGTTGCTTGAGCACCAGCGCCTTGAGCACTTCGCCCAGTTTGCCGGGGCTGACGGACATGGCCAGCCCGGCCAGCCAGAGCACGATGCTGTCGCGCTCGCGGATGGCGGGCGCGGCGGGGTTGGGCGGGGGCGGCTGTGGCAACCCGCGCACCGTGCGCACGCCGATCACCCCCAGAAAGTAGCGCCATTCGTAGTAGCGCAGCGCCCAGTTGAGGCACTTGAGCAGCAGCACGGGGACGAACAGCCACACTGGGAAATCGCCCAGCTTGCCAGCGAGCGCGTCCGCGCCGGTGATGGCGACGACGGCAATCAACACCACGCTGATGAAAAGCAGTCCGGCGAGAATCTGGTTACGATAGCGACGCATGGCGGCTTTCTCACAGCTAGTTCACGGGCGGGGCATTTCTGATGGCTGTGCGCTCACTGGCGGCGGGGGCGCGACCAGGGGCGTTCTGGCAATGATGCCCAGCGTCAGCTCGGCGGCGACCCACAGAAAGCGATGAATGGCGGCGTAGAGCAGCGCGTCGTGCGCGGGTAGAACGGGGGCCAGCAACGCGGTCATGGCGGCTTCGCGCACCCCGATTCCGCCCGGCGCAAACAGGGCCACGTAGCCGATCACCCAGCTTATGCAGAACGCGCCGATGGCCAGGCTGCCCGCTCGCCAGCCGTCCAGCGCGGGCAGTACTGCCCACAGGCTCGCCCCCACCAGTCCCCAGATCAACACCTGCAAGCCGAGCGTCCCCAGGCTGACGCGCCAGTCCCGCTGACCGCTGAAGCGCAGGCGAATCAGCCAGAGCACGGCCCACCACACCGCGATCAGCCCGGCCAGGGCAACGCCCAGTCGCCAGCCGTCGGCGTAGTAGAGCAGCAGGCTGCTGACACCGGCCATGAACGCCGAGAAGACCAGCCACAGGTTCTCCACGATCATGGCCTGGGTGACGGCGCGCAGAGGCAACCCATCGGTGTGATAGTAGCCCGCCCGCCCGACAAAGTGCCAGATGCCCCCCGGCAGATACTTGGCGAGCTGACTGAGCGCGTTGATGGTGAACATGCGGCGGTAGGGGACGGAGTGCCCGGCTATGGCGACCGACTGCTGCGAGAGAAAGACCAGCAGCAGCTTGGAAGCGATCAGCAGGGCTGCGGCCAGCGCCAGGCGGGGGAGCGCGATCGTCCGCAGTTGCGGGCCGACCTCGTCCCAGTGCGCCCACAGGTAGCGCACCACTGCGCCCGCCACCACGACAAGCCACAGCCATTTGACCAGACGGAGAAGCTTGGCGGTCACGTGAGTAGAGCGTCCAGACAGGCGAACTGCGCGGCTGCCGAGGCCCGCACCGCTTCGATGTGCGCGGCGATCTGTTGGCACACGGCATCGCGTTCTGCCAGCGCCGCGCGGGCCAGCGTCAGCACATCCGCGTTGGGATCGGCGAAGTCTACGGCGAACCGTTCCAGGCCGAACTCGGCCAGCACTTCGGCGTATTTGTGACTCCAGCCGATGACCACCGGCGGCACGCCGAGCGTCAGCGCCGAGATCATGCCGTGAAAGCGAGAGGTGATGATCACATCGCACTGCGCGAACAACCGACGGCTGCCTGCCGTGTTCAGGTCATAGTCCACCACGTCCACGCGCTCGCCCAGTGCGCCCGGCAGGTCGGCGGCCAGCCGCTCGCGCAAGATGGCGATGGCGGCCAGGTCGTTGTTGGCGAAGGACGGCGATCCCTGGCGCGTGGCATTGGGCACGACGACGAAATGCATTTCCGGCCCGCCCAGGTCGCGGATGATCTGCACGAACAGGCCAGCGTAGTCGCGCCCCGCTTTGGCTGAGGCCGTGTGCACCAGCGAACTGGGCACCAGCCCGACGATCGTCTTGCCCGCAGCGCGCAGCTCGGCCAGGCGGGCGGCCAGCGCGTCCACCTGCGCCTCGTTTTCTTCGGTGAGGCTACAGGCCGGGTCGTAGAGGAAGGCGATATCGGCGGCCAGTTCCCATTTGTCAGGGGGCAGCCCCAGGTCGCGCAGATGGGCGGCGGTCACTTCGCCGCGGGCGTAGATACGGCGGCAGCGCGGCAGGAAGAGCCGGGCGCTCAGGCGCGTCAGTGGATTTTTGAACGGGCCGAGCGCCTGTGCCAGCTTGATCACCGGCACGCCCAGCAGCATGGCCGGCCAGATGAGCAGGATGTTGAAGGGCAGGTACTTCTCGCGCCCATCGGCGAAGGAAATGCCGCTGACGTCCAGCAGAACGTCGCAACGACGCAGGGCGCGGACCGGATGCGGCAACAGGCGATCCGGCCAGCGCAGGCGCAGCAATCCCAGCAGCCACACCAGCACGGCGAAGGGAAAGGTGCGCAATACCAGGTCGCGGGGGCGCGCCCCGATGACGGTGATGCGCGGATCGCGCACCAGGGCGCGGTCGCGCCTGGGGAAATAGGAGAAGATCACGATGCGCGCGTCGGGGCGGCGGGCGCGCACCTGCCCGATGGTCGTCACGAGCATGGCTTCTGCGCCGCGATTGCCCCACAGCGTCGCGCCAGTGATGGCGACTGTGCGTTCGGTGTCCACGCTACAGACTTTCCAGTCCTTTCAAGACATACAGGTACAGGCGGATGAGAGGCCGCGGCGTGTGCAGGATCAGCCAGCGGCCCGGCCCGGTGCGCGAAACCCGCTCGTTGAACAAGACAATGAAGGCGATCAGGTAGTCTACCGGGCGCACATGCGCGTCGGTGCGGTCTTTGATGCGCAGCCGAAACAGTCGGCCCACGCGCGCGCGGGCGGTCACATTGTAGTGAAAAGGAGCGGTGCGCGCCTGCCCGTTCACTGCCTCCTCGATGGGCTCCTCGCTCCCCACCAGAACACCCGCCGCCAGCGCCGCCTCGACCAGCGCCTGTCCGGCGTCGGTGCGCGTGATGAGCGCAGTGTGCTTGATGGGGTTCGCCTTCATGCGCGGCGACCAGATGTCACCGGCGGAGATGTCGCAGTGATAGCCGAAGTGATCGAAACAGTGATGGCACTTGGGCTGTGCGAAGAAATACAGGTTGCGGTAGTCCGAGAATGTTTCAAACGGCCTGACTACCTTTGTCCCGTCGGCAAAGGTCGCTTCCAGGTTGCCGCGCCAGTGACCGGTGCGCCAGCGATAGCCAGTCAGCGGACCGTGTCCCTGGCCCAGACGAGCGGTGATGGCATCGGTGAGGATTGCCTCCGAGTTGTGCCCGCAGAAGAGCGTGATCACCAGCGCAATCTTGGCGTCCAGGTCGGGCAACTTGGCGCGCGCGCGTTGCAGGCTGGTCGCATCGCAGGGCAGGGCGACCACCGCCACCCGCCCGCTGAACTCCTGAAGCAGCGGCAGCGCGTCGTTGGTGAAATAGACCGCCGCGTATTTGCTGCCTTGCGCGGCGATAATCTCCTCGCGGGTACGGGCGATGGTGAATTCCGGGCGGGCGTGCCCATTGCGGATGACTGTCCGGCAGACCAGCGCCCCGTCAATCTGCCCGCTCTCCAGCAGGTAGATCAGCAGGGCCGAGACACTGCCGCCAGACGCGGCGTTGGCCCGCAGCGTTTCATCGCCCGCATAGGTGAAATAGCACTTTTGGTAGTCGCCCACATAGCGCCGCAGTTGATCGGCGGAGAAATCTTTGTGCCAGATGGCATCGCGCAGACGTTTGAGCGTGGCTTTCACAGGTCTTCCTCGCTTTTGAGCAGTTCGCGGGCAGGTGCGACGTCGGCAGTGGAAGGCGGAAGCGCATCACTGACCTGGCCGCCGGCCCGCCGCACGGTGCGGGTCAGGCGTAGGGGGTCTTCCTGACGCTGCACCACGGAGACGACCAGCTCTGCCAGCAGGCCGATCGTCCCCAACTGCACGCCCATCAGCATCAGCAACACGCCCAGCGTGAGCAGCGGGCGCTGACTGAGCGGGCGCATCCCCTGGAACCACTCGATGGACAGATAGGCATTGATAAGAAAACCGGCTATCAGCAGCAACAACCCGGCTCCCCCGAACAGGTGCAATGGCCGGTAGCGAAAGTTGTTCAGAAACAGCACGGTCAGCAAGTCCAGCCCGCCGCGCAGCAAGCGCCCTGGCCCATACTTGGAGCGCCCGAAGCGCCGTTTGTGGTGCACTACCGGAATCTCGGTGACGCGGAAGCCGTTGTAATGGGCCAGGATGGGGATGTAGCGGTGCAGGTCGCCGTAGAGATGCAGCTCGCGCACACACTCGGCGCGGTAGGCTTTCAACCCGCAGTTCATGTCGTGCAGGCGCAGACCGGTCATCCACGCCGTGATGTGGTTGGCGATCCACGAAGGCACGCGCTTGGAGAGTGGGTCCTGGCGGTGCTTCTTCCAGCCGCTCACCACGTCGTAGCCCTCGTCGAGCTTGGCCAGCAGGTTGGGGATTTCCGCCGGATCGTCCTGCAGATCGGCATCCATGGTGACGACGATCGCGCCCTGTGCCAGCGCAAAACCGGTGTTCAGCGCCAGACTTTTGCCACTGTTGCGCCGCAGCTCGGCCACGACTACCCGCGCGTCAGCCTGATGCAGCGTGCGCAACACGTCGCGCGTGCCATCGGTGCTGCCGTCGTCCACGTAAATCACTTCCCAGCGTAGACCCAACGGCTCGACCGCCGCGCGAATGCGCTCGTGCAGCAACGGCAGGCTCTCCGCTTCGTTGTAGGCGGGCACCACGACAGATAAGTCGAGTGGGTGACCGTGTGGGTCGGGCATGGGAGACACTCTCCGCGAACGGCCGTCACAAACCGCGCGTGATTGTAGCAAGCCGCATGTGTCGTGCCAATGGGGAAAGCACATGCCGGAGCGTCTGCCCCGGCATGTGTCTGTCAGAGATACGCGGCGCGGCTCATTCCACTGCTGCGCAGATGGCGTAGGCGGTCAGCGTGTAGGGGCCGCCTCCTATACCCAGGGCGCGCACGCGCCAGCCCGTGCTGCCTACCGGCATGTTGGTGTAGATCGAGACGGTCGGGTCGGAAGCGCTCCCGCCGCCACCGATGACCTGCTTACCGTCCGGGCAGCGCAGCGTCAGCACGCCCAGGCTGGTGAACGTCCCCTCGCGCGTGACGATCTCATAGCCCTTCAAACCGCCGGGTTCACCTTGCGGACCCTGTGGGCCGGGCGGGCCGGCGGGGCCAGGTTCACCCTGGGGGCCGGGCGGGCCAGCGGGGCCGGGTTCACCCTGCGGACCAGGCTCACCCTGGGGGCCAGGCGGGCCAGCGGGGCCAGGGTCACCCTTGGGGCCGGGCGGGCCAGCGGGGCCGGGTTCACCCTGCGGACCAGGCTCACCCTGCGGGCCGGGCGGGCCTTGCACGTCCTGGTTCAGGTCAAAGTCCCCATCGCAGTCGGAGTCCACCATCAGCACGCTTCCCACGAACTTGAGCACTGGGGTACAGCCAGGTTCGCCCTGTGGCCCAGGTTCGCCTTGCGGCCCAGCAGGGCCAGGGTCACCTTTGGGGCCGGGCGGGCCGGCGGGGCCGGGTTCGCCCTGCGGACCAGGCTCACCCTGCGGGCCTTGCAGGTCTTGCGTGAGGTCAATTTCGCCGTCGCAGTCGGAGTCAATCTGTAGGACGGAGCCTTCGAAGCTGAGCGCAGGGGTGCAGCCAGGCTCACCCTGTGGGCCGGGTTCGCCGGGTGGACCGGCGGGACCGGCAGGGCCTTCCGGGCCGCGCGGGCCGGGTTCGCCCTTCTCGCCCTGGCAACCGCTGAGCAACGAGCCGATCACGATCACGATGGCAATGCCGATCAAGAGTGAAGGAAACTTGCGCGTCATCAAATTCTCTCTCCTTGACCTGTATAGCGAAATGCGAACTTTTCCAGCCGATGCCCCATCAGTCCGGTGGCATGGCAGCCAATCCTATTGAACAACACTGCGCCGCGCGGGTCAACTGAGTGAAGGTAAATCTCTCTTGGCGCGTGGCGTAATCGTTGCGGGCGGGCTATGATCGCCCCCGTGCGAACGAGAACTGCGCGGAACGAGAGGGCTATGCGACAGGTTTTGTGGCGCGGTCTACTGGGGGGAGTGCTGCTGTTGGCGACGTTGGCCGCTTGCGCTGAAAGCACCGCGCCCGCTCCTCCGCGCACCGTCTACCCGCGCCTGCAGGCCGACGGGCCGCCCTGTCGCCGTGTGGAATGGGTGCCCTGGCACAACCCGCTGACTACCTGTCTGGAAGTGGTGCTCGATGACGTGATGCCGCCGCAGGCCGCGCCGTCGCTGATGGGGTTGGCGCTGGGGCCGGATGGCACACTCTACCTGGCTCGCACGGCGCAGGGGGCGATCTGGGCGATGCGCGACGCCGACGGCGATCAGTTCCTCGACGCGCCGTCTGTCGTCGCCGAAGGGCTGACGTATCCCACCAGCCTGACGGTACACCAGGGCGCGCTGTACGTGGCCTCGGTGGGCGGGTTGTTGCGCCTGGACGCGACCGACGGCGGGCGTCTTGACGCCGTTACGGTACTGGTGCCCGATCTGCCAGGAACGCGCGATGGCTTCTGGCCGGGCAGCGTGGAGATAGGGCCGGACGGGCGGCTGTACGTGAGCGTCGGTGCGGGATGCCTCTGGTGCGACGCGGCGGACGTCCGCCCCGGTATGCTGCTCAGCTATGCGCTCGATGGTAGCGACGAGCGCGTCGAAGCGACCGGTCTGCGCGATCCCTGGGACTTCGCCTGGCATCCGCGCACCGGCGAGCTGTGGATCGTGGACAGCGGGCGCGTGTCGCCGGAGACGCGCGTCGGCGGTCCGCCGGACGAACTAAACCGCGTGGTGCGCGGCGCAGACTATGGTTTTCCGCGCTGTGCTGGCGACCGTCAACCTGACCCTCTCTCCCCGCCGGACGCCGCGGATGGCTGCGCCAATACCGAGCCGCCCGCCTTCACCTTCGCTCCACAGAGTAACCCCGGCGGGATCGCGTTCTATGAATATGACGGCTTTCCCTTCTGGACGGGCGATCTGATTGTGGTGTTGCGCGGCTCGGCGACCCTGGCCGAACCGGCAGGTTATGCCCTGGCGGTGGTCGGTTTCGGCGAGGACGGGCGG
>DAOTZZ010000079.1:0-30669 GCA_034433965.1 Anaerolineae bacterium | reverse complement strand
GGTTCCTGGCCCACGCAGTCGGCGAGGGAAACTGGCTGATCCGTGGTGCGCGGCTATGTGAGTGGGCGGAGATATTCCTCAGCGGACGCAAGATAAGCTGGCAGGAAGCGCTCTCGCCCTGCCGCGAAATCCAGGCCGCGGTCCCTGGTCTCAGTCTTGAACAGGCTGCTGATCTTTTCGCCAAGATGGGAGCGCGGTTCGACACTTTGGAGCGTCCACTCACTGCACCAAAGATCGCGCAGGCTCTGTATCCGCACTATCTGTGGCAGGCCCCCCTTTCCCTGGAGCACGCCGCGCAATGGCTCCTGTGGCTCGACCAATGTCAGCTGACAGACGCAGAGCGCTGTGTGATCCAGGTGATACAGCAGCGCTGGCTTTCTGAGTGTCCAGACGAACTCAGAGCGATCTATGACGTTGACGGGCCAGAGGCAGCCCGCCATATGCTCGAAGAATGGCTTTGCATCACGCCAAGGACGCATGGATATCCGGAACTGTTCCCTACCGATGTCCCTCAGCGTTGGCGAGACAGGGCAGCCGATTACTGGCGATCCCGCCTGATTAAAACGCAGGGGGCTTTTGTGGCCCGGTTGCTAGAGCAGCCCTTGCTTCCTGCGCTCAGGCAGGTAGCCGGAGAGGTCGTGCACTCCTATTTTGTACACAACCCCGAACATCTGACTGAGGGGTATCTCAACAAGCTGGCAAAGGTCGTGTCCGGCTCGCGGTGGGAGCAATTGCGACGGTTGGTACGCCCCGCTGAACCTTCCGAGTTGCCCGCCTCTGCGGCGGACGTTCGCCAATGGTTCAGAGAAGAGTATCTGCCATTCCGCGAATGGCAACGGACAACTGGGAACAGGGAAGCCTATCAACGTGTGCTGGACGCAGGCCGTTCCTTTGCGCAGTGGTATCTCGACTTCTACCCGCCTGCCACTGTCTCAGCCGATTCCCTGCCTCTCAGCTTTCTGAGCGCCAGAGCGCTGCGTCAAAGGAAATCCCGCTTTGTGAGCCTGCTGGTCGTGCTGGATGGGCTGCACTATGTGGATGCCCAACGACTGCTGGCAACCTTGCAGGGCAAGGCCGGACGCTTGACGCTGCGGCGGAACGATCTGGTCTTCGCCCCGATTCCCACCATCACGCAGTTTGCCAAAGAAGCGCTGGTGAAAGGGGTGTTGCCCAGGGAAAGCGCCGAAGTGCCGCTTCTGGGTGAGGATATTTCGGAAAGCAAGTCCCCCCTGAAAAGCTGGAGACAGGCCAGCCCAGCGACATATTCATCTGGCGCATCCAGGAACCCGACCGCACCTATCACTCACGCAACAGCTATGACACTCTCCAGGACGAGGTCGAAGGGCAACTCAATACAGTTGCCAGCAAGATCGCTGACATCGTCAATCAACTGCCCCCTCAGATCGCACTGCGCGTCATCCTGACATCCGATCACGGGCGCTTGCTCGGCACCTCTCAGCGCTCTGTGCCAGTCCCTCAGGGTATGCAGGCCCATGGTCGGGCGGCTTGGGGGCGCACTCAATTGGAATACCCTCCTTCCGGCTATGTGTTGGACGGCAATCTGGCGTATCTGTTCGGCCAACGCTTCGGCCTGGTAGAAGATGTCGCGATCGTGCTGGACGAGAGCGCCTTCCTCACCAATGATGGTAAACAGGGTTCCGAGCGCTACGCACACGGCGGTTTGTTCCCGGAAGAAGTGCTGGTGCCCTGGATTGAGCTGGAGCGTGATGTTGCGCCTGTTCAGGGGGGCAGCCTTCGCGTCCAGGTGCTGATCACCGGAAAAGGCAGAGCGGGGCAGCCGGGTATTCTCGACATCCAGGTCATCAACAACTACGAGACTGTGCTCGTCCTGAGTTCGCTCTATCTATCCATTGGGAAAGAGAGGCGACTGGCGTCCTTCGATCTCGAAAGCGAAATACCAGCCGTCAAGGAATCTCACTACAGGGTGGACTTGAATCAGTGGCCTTCACAAGACGAAGCCCAACACACGACCGCCTCGGTGGTGATACGCTGGCCCAGCGGAGAATACTTCGAAATACAGGCCGCTGTACAGATCAAGAGCGAAGAACTGTACTGGCGTAGCCTCTCCTTCCAGGACGATCTCAGCTTGTAGCAGGCAGGTTTTCCATGCAACAAACCGACCTGGATAGCAAAGTTCTGCGAGTCTTCGGCAAGCTGGCCTTCGATAAGCAACGCCTGCGCACGAGTCAGCTGGGCAAGCGCGGCGTGCCCGCCTACGTCGGAGAATGGTTGCTGGACGAACTCGTGCCGGGGACGGGCGAACTGACAGCCGAAGATACTGCGAAAGTGCTGCAGTGGGCCGACCGCTATTTGCCACGCCCCGAAGAGGCCAACATCATCAAGAATCGCCTGCTCAACGGTGAGACCGTGAAGGTGCTCACTTCTGTGCAGGTAGATGTAGTGCTGAATCGCAATCGGCAGGAGCGCGTGGCCAAGATGAGTCTGTTGCAAATCCTGGACGCGCAGATCGCCGATGGCCTGGTCGAGATGTATCCCGACCTGCTCAATCAGGGCCTGTGGGGCGTTGTAGAGTTAGTCAGGGTGCCTGAGGCTAGCGGCGAATCGCCTATAGCGGTGGTGAATTTCAAGCCCATGCAGGCAACGGTCAACCTCGATCTGTTCAAAGAAAAACGCAGTAAATTCTCGCTCAGCGAATGGATGGACGTGCTGCTTACCTCGATGGGCTACAATCCGTCCGTCTTTGCGGAAAGCGAGAAGATACTGCTGCTATGCCGCCTGTTGCCCCTTGTTCAGAAGAACATGCACCTGATCGAGCTGGCTCCCAAGGGCACGGGCAAGAGCTATATCTACGAGAACATCAGCCCGCAGGTGCGCCTGGTGAGCGGCGGCAACGTATCGCCTGCGGTGCTCTTCGTGAATAACGCTACAGGGCAATGGGGGCTGCTGGCTCGTTACAAGGTCGTAGTGTTGGACGAAGTGCAGACACTGAAATTCGAGAAGCCTCAGGAAATCATCGGCGGTCTCAAGGGCTTCCTGGCCAATGGGCGGCTCACGCGCGGCGGTCTGCACGAGACAGCCAGTGACTGCGGGTTGGTGCTGTTGGCGAATATCAAGCTCGATGCTCAGCAAAGACCCCTCGCCTCCCCCTTGGTCAAAGAACTGCCGGACTTTCTACGCGAGCCAGCGTTTCTTGACCGCATTCGCGGCCTGTTGCCTGGCTGGCGGATCAGGAAGCTGAGCAGCGAGTGTTTCGCGGCTGGCATCGGCCTGAAGTCCGACTTCCTAGGCGATGCCTTGCTGGCACTGCGCGAAGACCTGTCATTCGATGAATGGTGTGGTCGGACTGTCCAACTGATTGGCGAGAAAAGATACAAGCGCAACGAAGACGCTGTGCAGGCCATAGCCAGTGGTCTGATGAAGCTACTCTTCCCACATGGCGAAGTCTCTCGCGAGGACTTCGAGCACTATTGTGTGCGCCCCGCCCAAATGCTCAGGCAATTCATCTGGGAGGAACTGCAAGCCCTGGATGCCGAATACCGGCAGTACGAAAGCGAGATTCGCTACGAGATACTTTGGGACTGAAAAGCACATGACACAGGCGGACATCTACCTGGACAACAACGCGACCACGCCTTGTGATCCGCGCGTGCTCGAAGCCATGCTGCCATTCTTTGCGCAGGTTTACGGCAATCCGGCCAATGGGTTGCACAAGCAGGGACGGCTGGCTGCGCAAGGCGTTGAGGAGGCCAGGGAACATGTAGCCAGCCTGCTTGGAGCCGAGCCGGCAGAGATCATCTTCACGGCGGGGGCTACGGAAAGCAACAATCTGGCCATTCAAGGGATCGCAAAAGCCGCCGCCAGGCGCGGGCGAAAGCGTATCGTGACCTCAGCCGTCGAGCACAAATCGGTGCTGCTGCCTTGCCAGAAGCTGGCGGCGGAGGGCTTCGAAGTGATTGTGTTGCCTGTAGATGACAAGGGAGTCGTGTCACTTGATGCGGCTGAGGAGGCAATCAACGAGGCAACGTCGCTGGTGTCTGTCCAGGCGGCCAACAACGAAGTCGGCAGCCTTCAACCGGTCGCCGAGATTTCAGAAATCGCCCATCAGCACGGCGCGCTGATGCACTGTGATGCTGCGCAGGCTGTCGGCAAGATACCCCTTGATGTGGCCGAATGGGGCGTGGACTTGCTGTCTCTCAGCGCACACAAGCTCTATGGTCCTAAAGGAGTAGGTGCTTTGTATGTCCGTAGCGGTCCCGGAGCGCTGCCGCTGGAACCCGTCTACGTGGGCGGCGGACAGGAAAGAGGCATCCGACCAGGTACGTTGAACGTCCCGGCCATTGTGGGACTTGGCAAAGCGTGTGAGATCTGCCTGGAACAGATAGTTCAGGAAGCGGCACACTTGAGCACTTTGCGCGACTATTTCGAGCATGAGTTGTGCGCCAGGGTGAAGACCATACGGATCAATGGCGACCGCGCACGCCGTCTGCCCAATACCAGCAGCGTCACTTTCCCCGGCGTAGACGCCGACGCTTTGTTGCTGAACGTGCCGCACCTGATGCTTGGCACAGGGTCGGCCTGCACTTCCCGGACGATCGAACCTTCGCACGTGCTGCAGGCCATGGGCGTCAGTCGCCAGGACGCTTCGAGCACCATCCGGGTCAGCATTGGGCGCTTCACTACCGCCGAGCAGCTCGCCGTCGCAGCCGAGAGCCTGGCTGAAGCGTACTACAGACTGCTTGGCTGGTAGTCCGCTGGGGCGCAGGCCCTTAACCGCCCGGTGTAGTCCCAGACAGGAAGGCGCGGATACGGTCGGGCGTCACGTCGTCCGATTGAGGGCCAGCGTGCATGACCATCAGCGCACCAGCAGCGTTGGCATAGCGCACCGCTTCCAGAAGTGTATCCCCCCACGCCATCCGCGCGGAGAACGCTCCGATGAAGGCGTCGCCCGCTCCATGCGTATCAACCACGGGCACCGAATGAGCGGGCAAATGGCTGATCCCCGTTTCGGGATCGGCGACATAGACTCCCTTCGCCCCCAGCGTGAGCAGCACTGTGGGCACAAGCCGACTCAGAGCATGTAGCGCCTGTTCCGCCTGGGAGAGTGTCTCCAAGGAATAGCCGGTCAACATCTCGGCTTCTACTTCATTGACGATCAACACATCCACATATTCCAGCAAATGCTCCGGAGCAGGATAGGCAGGCGCAGCGTTTAGAATCACCCGCACGCCACGCTGATGAGCATACTGCGCGGCTGCCCGAACGGTATCCAGGGGGATCTCATACTGCAGCAGCAGACAATCGGCGCTGGCGATCACATCCCCTGCCCGACGAATGTCGTCCTCGCCGATATGCATATTGACGCCTGAGACGATGATCGCCCCGTAGTCCCCTTGTTCGTCAATGATGGCCACGCTCATGCCACTGCCCCCGCTGTCGTCGCACAGCACATAATCGGTGTACACGCCCGCCGTCCGCAGGGCATCCATGAGCCTGTTTCCAAAGTCATCACAACCGACCCGACCGACCATATAGACATCCGGCCCCTGTCGCGCTGCGCAGGCCGCCTGATTGCCGCCTTTGCCGCCGGGACTCAGCGCCCACGCTGAGCCGCGCAAAGTCTCGCCCTTGCGTGGTCGGTCAGGGGCTTTGACCAGGATATCCAGATGGAGGCTGCCCAGCACCACAATCACAGGTCTACGGGTGCTCACCTTTCGCTCTCCCGTTTCTGCTGCACAGAGGACATCGTTTTCTCCAGATTTTGCTCGGCACGCAGATAGTCGCGCTGAGCCACACAGACGAACAGAGCATCAATGATGTTCAGTTGCGCAATGCGGGCCGCGGCGTTTTCTCCCATCAGTGGTGAACCACGCGCCGTCGAACACAGGACGACATCCGCTTCTCTGGCCAGGGCGGATCGCGAGTAGTTGGTGAGGGCAATGACTGTGGCTCCGTTGCGCCTGGCCAGACGCACTGCTTCCAGGATGGCGCTGGTCTGCCCCGAATGCGATACCGCCAGCACCATGTCTTCCGAAGTCAGTAGAGAAGCGGACATCATCATCAGATGCGAGTCATCGTAGGCGCTGCTGCGCAGGCCAATGCGCAGAAATTTGTGACAGGCATCTTTGGCAATCGTCGCCGAGCCGCCGACCCCGTAGAAATCACGCTGACGAGCGTTGAGGATCGTGTCAACCGCACGGTTGAAATGAGCCATATCGAGAATAGCCAGAGTCTCCTCAAGCGCCTGGATGGAGGTCTTGAAGACCTTGGTGACGATCACGTCCGGGGAGTCGTCCAGATCAATCTCCTGGTACATCTCGGTCACGGGCAACAGGCTGTACTGGTATAGCATCTCCTTCAAATCACGGTAGCCACTGTAGCCAAGCTTCTTGGACAGTTTGACCACCATGGCCTCGGAGACCTGAGTTTTTTCGGCGATCTCACCTATCGTCAGGTCGCGGACTGCCGGCCCGGTATTGAGCAGATGTTGCAGCACCTGCCGTTCACGGGGGGTGAGATGGGGCATCATCATACGCAGGTGAGGGCCGATGCTACGGATATTGTCATTCATGACTCGCTCCACAGAGCTTATGTTTTGCAAGTTAGTTTACCAGAATACGGATTATTGTGAAAAGTCAAATTCAAGCAAGGCGCTGAGATTTACCTGTATTGCCATATGAAAGAAAAAAATTGTTCAAAGATCACGAGCAATACCCAGTTGACATGGCGAAAAAGGTGTCGTATAGTGAGGATAACTTTACCAAACTGATTTATTTTGTGAATTCCTTTGTACAGAAAGCCCTTGAGCTATCATCAGAATGTTCACTTGACTGCTGTATCCGATAAACCCGATCCGATTCTGCGGATCACACGGTGATGGTTATTATGCCCCAAATGATACGCTTCGCCAGCCGCCTCAATTCGTTCTCCGCGCGGCCAGAACTGTACTGGAAAGACGGTCGCAGCCGGGTGAACACCCTGGACTTGCTGGAACGGGTGGCCCAGGTGCCTGGCCTGACTTCTGTGGACCTCAACTACCCCGATCACCTGGAAAATCTGACCCTCCCAGAGCTGCGAGACGCGCTGGCTGCTCATGGCCTGGCACTCAATGGCTTTGCCATGCGCTACTACAGCGACCCAGCTTTCGCCCTGGGTGCTTTCACCAACCCCGACCGGGCTGTGCGCGAAAAGGCGATTGCCATGACCTGCCGGGGGATTGATCTGCTGGCCGAGGCCGGGGGCAATCTGGTGACCATCTGGCTGGGACAGGATGGGTTCGACTACGCCTTTCAGGCCGACTACGCCTGGCTATGGGAACGAGAGCTTGAAGGGCTGCGCCAGGTCGCCCTGCACAACCCAGAGGTTCTCATCAGCATCGAATACAAACCCAACGAACCGCGCGGTTTCAGCCTGCTAGGCGACATTGGCACAACGTTGCTCGCCATTCGTGAACTGGGCCTGCCCAACCTTGGTGTCACGCTGGACTTCTGCCACGTGCTCTACGCAGGGGAACAGCCGGCATACGCCGCCATGCTGGCCGCCCGACACAGCCGGCTGCTGGGTCTGCACCTCAACGACGGGTATGGCTACCGCGACGACGGCCTGATGGTTGGCAGCGTGCATCTGTTGCAGACGCTGGAATTGCTCTACTACATGAAGAAACTCAATTACGACGGTGTGATCTACTTCGACACTTTTCCTCAGTATCAGGATCCTGTTGCGGAATGTGCCAACAACATAGCGGTGGTCAAAGACATGCTCACCTTGCTCGAACGGGTTGACGAGCAAACCCTGGCCCGCGTCTTCGAGCAACAGGATGCGGTAGGCGGGCAGCGGCTGATCCAGGAGCTTCTTCTGAGTCGCTCAGAGAGTTGAACGCTGGCGGGTGCATGTCTGGGTCTGTGGAAGGGAGGGTGTTTGATCAGGAACAGTCTCACATATCGAGCAAAAACCCTGCGTCCGTTTTTTCAGTGTGAGTGAGGGAGAAAGATGCGCAAGAAAGGTCTTAGCCTGCTTATCATCGCCGCTCTGTTGTTCGTCGCCCTTGGATCGGTGACCGCCGCAGCCCCCAAACGTCAGTTTGAGGGAGTGACAGTGGTGGTGGCAAACAACGCGGGCGGCAACTCCGACTACTTCGCCCAGGCTGCCAAACCCTGGGAGGAGATGACCGGGGGCAAAGTCGAAATGAACCCGATCCCCTTCGGAGATATCAAGGACAAGGTCCTGGCCGCGATGTCCACGGGCACCTTCATCGCCGATGTCCTGGTCGTGCCGTCAGGTATTTCGGGCGACCTGATGGGGGGAGGCTATGTCATCCCTGTGCCGGAAGAGTCCAAAGAGCGTATCCGGGTTGACGACCTGATCCCCGGCTACCTCGACCTGAACCTGACCTGGGCCGGTGTGCAATATGCGTGGCCATGGGACGGTGACGTACATACGCTCAACTACCGCGCCGACATCATCAACAACCCCGACTACCAGGCCGCTTTCGAGGCCAAATTCGGCTATCCGCTGGCTGTGCCCAAGACCTGGAAAGAATACAAGGATGTTGCACAGTTCATGATGGAAGACGCGGGGCTGCCCTATGGCTGGGCGGAGGTGGCAGGCCGCCGCAATGGCAGTTTCCACGCTTTCTCCGACCGGGCGGTCGGTTATGCCAAGCACCCCGATGACCCGGCCTTCTACTTCGACCCGGTCACGATGGACGCCCGCATCAACAACCCCGGTTTTGTCCGGGCGCTTGAGGACTGGGTAGCCTCGCTGCCCTACGCGCCTCCTGGTGTAGCAACCTACGGCTTCTCCGAGTGCAAGCTCGACTTCATCACCGGCGTGGTCGGTCTGGCAGTCAACTGGACTGATGTGGGCGTGGCGGCCAACAGTCCCATAGAGTCGATCCTGGAACCAGGGCAGGCCAGCTATGCCATCCTGCCCGGCAGCACCGAGGTCTGGAATAGCCTGACGGGCCAATGGGAAACCTTCGAGGAGCCGAATCAGCCGGGTTACGCGGCCTTCGGCGGCTGGATCATCATGATCCCCACCAACGCCAAGAATATGGAAGCGGCCATCAGCCTGGCGGATTTCATGGCCAGCCCGGAGACCATGACCATCGCCTCTCAGACACCGCTGTCGGGCGTCAACCCGGCGCGCATCTCGACGCTGCAGGACGTTCAAGGCTGGATCGAGCGCGCCGGTTTCCCGTCCGAGGAAAATGCCCAGGCCTATGTGGACTCGATCCTGAACAGCCTGCTGGCCGACAACGTGGTATTCCAGCTTCGCATCCCCGGCTACAACCAGTATGAGGACGCCCTGGAACTGGCCATCTCCGAAGCCCTGACCGGGCAGAAGAGTCCTCAGGAAGCGCTGGACGATGCGGCAGCCGCCTGGAACGAAATCACCGATCGCCTGGGGCGTGAAGCTCAGTTGAAGGCTTACCGTGACTCGTTGAGCCTGCCGCCGTTGGAGTGACAGGCCATAGCTGGCAGGGCCGGGGTTCTGGCCGAACTCCGGCTCTGCTGCCCTGAGTCTCGATCGTTGCATCGTTCGCGATAGCCAGCCTTAGGAAGCCATCATGATAGCCTCGCAAAACAGATTTTGGTCGCGCATTTTCCTGGGCCCCGCCGCGCTGATCGTGTTGGCCTTCAGCCTTTTCCCCCTCGCCTATTCCCTGGCCATGACCTTCACCAACAAGCGTCTGGCGCGGGCCGAGACGCGCTTTATCGGCCTGGACAACTGGGCGCGGCTCTTTGATGATGAGCGCTTTCTGACCACCTTGCAGAACACCGTTGTCTTTGTGGTGTGCGCCATCCTGCTGCAGTATCTGCTCGGTTCTTTCCTGGCCGTGCTGCTGAACCAGCGCTTTCGCGGGCGCTGGTTCTTCCGGCTCAGCTTCCTGATGCCCATGATGATGAGTCCGGTGGCCGTGAGTTTTATGATCGGTCGGCTTATCCTGCACGAGGTACGCGGTCCCCTCGCGATCTACCTGATGAACCACGACGTGCCGCAGTTGCTCGGTGAGCTATTGATGACCGACGCGCGTGGCCGCCTGAGCTGGACGACACACAGCACACGGGCCATGATCGTGGTGATCCTGATTGACACCTGGCAATGGACGCCCTTTTTCCTGCTAGTCATGCTGGCCGGGCTACAGAACATTCCGGTAGAAATCGAGGAAGCAGCACGGGTTGACGGAGCCAATGCCTGGCAACGCTTCTGGCGCATCACCTTTCCCATGTTGCTGCCCCTCAGCAGCGTCGCCGTCCTTATACGCGGCCTGGAAGCCTTCAAGGTCATTGACATCATTCGGGTGGCTACAGCAGGAGGGCCAGGCAACGCCACCGAGTCGGTGACCCTGTACGCCTACGATATGGGCGTCAAGAATGGCGAGATCGCCTATGCCACGACCATGGCCTACGCTCTGCTGATCCTGATAACCATCACTGCCACGCTGTATATCGCTGCGACCCAGCGTCTGACGCGCTGGCGTCGGGACAACTGAAAAGTGAGACGACGTATGTCAGTCATCGCACAAGGGCTAACGAGCACATTGATGAGGATGCGAGCCGGAAGAGCGCGCATCCGGTGGGGGCATCTGCTTTCTCGCCTTGGCATGTGGGCCGTGTTGCTTTTCTGGACGTTTGTCGTCTACTTCCCGATTTACTACATCCTGATCACCTCGTTCAAAGAACCTGTGGATGTGGCCAAGGGATCGCTGGTGCCCTGGCGAGATTTCACCCCTACGCTCAAGTGGTGGAATGATGTGTTGTTCGGCACACAGAGTGAAGCGGTCAAGAAAGCCTACTCAAACAGCCTGATGGTGGGGTTTGGGGGCGCTTTCTTCTCCGTGTTTTTCGGCGCAATGGCAGGGTATGGCCTGGCCCGCTTTCGCTACAAGATCGGCCCTATGCGCAACGACAACCTGGCGTTCTGGTTTGTTTCGCAGCGTATGCTGCCGCCGGTGGCGGTAGTTCTGGCCTACCTGCTGCTCTATCGCGACCTGAAGCTGTTGGACACACAGATCGGCCTGGCGCTGGCCTACATCATGTTCAATCTGCCTCTGGTTGTGTGGATCATGCGCGACTTCTTCACCCAGGTGCCCCTGGAGATCGAAGAGAGCGCAGCCATTGACGGGGCATCTCCCTGGCTGATCTACTGGCGGATCGCGCTACCGCTGGCAGTGCCTGGCCTGGTGGCATCTTTCCTGCTGTCGCTCATTTTCAACTTCAACGAGTACCTGTTTGCGGTCATCCTCACGGCCACCCGCAGCACCATGTTCCCCATCATGCTGGCGTCGCAGTTCACCGGAGATAGCATCCGCTTCTGGATCCTGTCGGTGCTGGCCTTGATGAATATCCTGCCGGCGATTGCCATCTCTTTGGTGCTGGAACGTTATCTGGTGCAGGGCCTGTTCGCCGGGGCTGTCAAGACGTGACCTGTTCTGGAGGAGCGATTATGTCTGATCAAGGGGCCAAAGTCTGGTTTATCAGCGATGGGTATCTGGTAACGCCCATCGGCAATGATATGACCTACAAGAATCACGAAGCGGTGTGCGTCATCAATGCCACTACCGCAGACGCACACCTGGAGTTTGACTTCTACTTTGCCGATCGCGAACCGATCAAGGGGGTGCAGATCGTTGTTCCGGCGGAACGCTGCTATCACATCCGGCTAGATGTTCCCGAACAGGTAGGCGGCTATCAGATTCCCTTCGACACCCCCTATGGCCTGCGCATCCGCTCAGACGTGCCGGTCGTGGTGCAATACACACGCATGTACCACACCACGCACAACATCAGCCTGATGACGACCATGGCGCATCCGCTGGCGGATTGACCTGGACCGGGCGGTCATGCACCGCTACTATGATTTTCTGGTGCGCTATGAAGAGGTGCTCTCGCAGAAACGCCGCCTGACTCTCACCTCACTCGCCCACGAACGCCTCTGAGAAGTGCACGTAGGGGAAACACTCTGGCCGATGCGTATCGGCCACGCCATGTCTGCTCCACACCCAGGCCGGATGAGGCTGGATCTCCGCCCCGTTGGCCGAGAGTTTTTCGAACCGCCCGAAGAAGATGCGCCAGGTATCGCCCGGTTGAGGCGGCAGCGACCGCCCGTTGGCCAGCCACTTCATGCCCTCCCAGGGAAACGCCAGCTCGACTGTCCAGCCCCGGTCAATGGTGGAGGAGTCGTTGAGGACGCCATCCACATGCACCGCGGCCCGCAAACCGGGGAAATCCCAGTCCAGAAAGGCCCACCGGCAGCCCCGCGGGTGAGTGCCCCACCAGAACGTGTGCGGGTCGCGGTCGTAGTTCCCCCCAAAGGAAAGGGCCTTGCGGCTCAGCAGATCGAATTCCGGCACGTCGAAGCGGCTGCCTCTGGTATAGGCGTCCTGCCAGATGAAGAAGACCTCGTAGATCGTGCCCAGGGCGTTGATCTCGAACTCGTAATAACAATCGCCCCCGTCAATGAAGACTTCCACATCGCTTTCATTGAAGATGAGCGAGTCGCGTTCGGTGAGGTGTGCCTCCACAAAGGGTTCTTCGATCCAGAAGCCAATGTAAAGGTGCTGATCATCCCACAGCGCCGCCGCCCGTGTATCGAAGAAACCGGGAGCGCCCGTGACCATATCCACGAAACGAGGCGATCTGGGTGCCTTCTGCCAGGCAGGTTCGTCCAGCAGGCCGTCAATGCGTAAAGATTCGCGAGTTCGGTAGCAGGTGTAGTGGGCGATATCAGACTCTGGGCAGGGAGAAGGAGCGCTCATCGGATTCTTCCACCATTGGTAATACGCGGCTCAGTGCCACTTCTCAAGGCGTTTGAGGATCGCCTGTTGCTCTTCTTCGTCTTCCGTGCCGATCCACAGGAAAATCCCTCGCGGCTCCACGGCCTCCAGGAACGGTTCGAGTTCGTCCGGTTGCAGGTCTACGATGACGCCCTTGCCCGCCGCCTGAATCTTCTTGATCAGTGGCACCCACTGCATGATAGGCCGGGCCTCGCCCATTTCTTGCACCCACTGAATGCCGTTGATCTGCGGCACGGCCAGGATGTGATCCAGGTGCCGGGCAACACCCCGCCCGTCCACATGATAGACCACGTGCGTCATGGGCTGTATTTCATGCAACAGTGCCGGCAGGCTGAACTCCACGAAATGCTCGGTCGAAATCATCGCCGAAAAGTCGCAACTGGGCACATGAAAACGCCCGAAGGATGGCAACCCGATCCAGCACACCGAGGGCAAATGATGGCTCTTGAGGATGTTGTCGAAGTGATTGTAGATGGTGTGAAAATCGCGATAGGCGATCTCGATCAGTTCTTTGGCCCTGTTCGGCGCTTCGTAGAGATCGAGGCAAAACTGCTCTGTCCCACGCCAGGACATGGCGCAATCAACGCTGGGGTGCAGGTCGGTGTACCCCACCAGCGCCTTGCCCGCGCAGCGCTCGATGGCACAGAGCATGAGCGCTTCGATGGTTTTGAAGTACTCATTGTTCGTGTCGAGCTTCAGACGGTACATGTCGTCCCAGTCGTGCACGATGGGGTGTGACCAGGATGTCACCTCGCCGAAGGTCAGCTCTGCCCCGTAGAAGGCCGCGTAGACATCCGGCCCCAGGTTCGGGTCGAAGACGGGGAACGTCTCGCCCAGGAAACGCTTGCCCTCGATCGAGCGCACATACTCTTCGACGCGGCGCTCAACGTCGAACCAGCGCTTCTTCTGCTCTTCGGG
Organism: Anaerolineae bacterium; assembly: GCA_034433965.1. GTDB lineage: Bacteria > Chloroflexota > Anaerolineae > Aggregatilineales > Aggregatilineaceae > UBA2029. The sequence goes on along the minus strand of DAOTZZ010000079.1, from coordinate 16,973 downwards.
CGGACGCTTCCCCTCCACATCGCCCAGGTTGAAGGCGGCATTATGCGCCATGAAACGCACCGGCACGCGATCCAGGATTTCCCCTTCGTACCAGGCGTAGACGCGCTGCATGGCCTGCTCGAAATCGGGCTTGCCCTCCAGTTCGACAGGCCACCAACCGGTCGTGTCCACCATACTCACCCCCTCGGCGCGCAGCCTACCCCTTCACTGCGCCGGCCATCAACCCCTTGACCAGGAAACGCTGCAGGCCGATGAACAGGATGACCGTCGGCAGCGTCACCAGGGCTGAGCCAGCGAACATGTCCGACCACTTATACTGGAATTCGCCCACGTAGGTGAGGAGAAAACCGGGGGGAATCGTGCGCATCTCCAGGCGCGTGGTCAGGCTCAGCGCGAAGAGCAGGTTGTTCCAGGCGTTCAGGAACGAGAACAGCCCCACGGCGACCAGCCCTGGTTTGATCAGCGGAATGACAATCCGCCACAGAATGCCCAGCCGGCTGCAGCCGTCCACAAACGCGGCCTCTTCGATTTCTTCCGGCACGCTTTCGCAGAAGCCGCGCAGCATCCACACCGAGAAAGGAATGCTGAAGCTGGTGAAGGCCAGGATGAGGCCCTGATAGGTATCGAGAATCTTGATCTCGCGGTAGAGCGAATAGAGCGTGATCACAATGATCACGGCGGGGAACATCTGCGACGCCAGGATGATCAACAACAGGGTGCGCTTGCCCCGAAAACGCAGGCGTGCAAAAGCATACCCCGCCGGCATAGACACCAGGATCGAGACCAGCGCCGTACCCGCCGAGACCACGACGCCATTGCGGAAATAGTTGCGGAACCCGCTGCGGTCGTTGATCTGTGTCTCGTAGTTCTTCAGGGTCACCTGCTGGGGAATCCAGTGCGGAGGCACGGCGAACGCATCTTCATTGGGCTTCAGGCTGGTAGATAGCATCCAGAAGGTGGGGAAGAAGATGAACACCATCAAGAGCAGCAGCAGGATGATGGTGGCGCTGCGTTTGAAGCGCGGATACTGGTCGAGATCGAGATCGAGGGACAGCATCGCCTAGCCCTCCATCGCGCGGATGTAGAAGTAGGAAAACGCCAGCAGCCCCAGCAACCACAGCACCGCAATCGCGCTGGCATAGCCGGTGTTGAAGCTCACAAAAGCCTGACGGTAGGTGTACACCGAAAGCACCATGGTGGCATTGACCGGGCCACCCTGAGTCGTTGTCCAGATCAGATCGAAATTGTTGAAATTCCAGATCACCATCAGGGCAGTGATGATCATGATGACTTTGGACAGATGAGGCAGAGTGATATGCCGGAAGCGCGCCCAGGAGCCCGCGCCATCTATCTTGGCCGCCTCCATCAATTCGTCCGGGCGCGTCTGCAGACCGGCCAGCAGCATGAGCATATAGAAGGGCGTCTGATTCCAGATGTTGGCGATGATCACCGCCAGCATCGCATGATCCAGGCTGCCAAACCAGGGGATGAATTCCTCGATGAGTCCTACCGACTTTAGGGTATAGTTGATGATCCCCACTTCCCCATTGAACATGTAAAGGGTCATCAGGGCCACGATCACGCCGGGAATCACCCAGGGAATCAGGGCTGCCCCGCGCAGCACGTTGCGCAGGGGGATATTCTCATTAAGCAGCAAGGCCAGCGCAAAGCCCAGCGCAAAACCGCCCATCACCGAAAAGAAGGTGAAGACCAACGTGTTCTTGACGGCGGTTCTGAAGATCGCATCCTGATTGAGCAGGTAATCGAAATTCTCCAAACCGATGTACTCTTCGCGGTTCGGAAAGAGCAGGCTGGCGTTGGTCACGCTGTAGGAGAGCACGCGCACCAGCGGGTAGAAGATGACGATCGTCAGGATAACCAGGACAGGGGCCAGAAAGAACAAGGCGTAGAGGTTGTCGCTGAGCCGCCCCTGCCGGGAAAAAAGCAGTCCGCGCAACCGCCTGCCGGACGAATGAGCGTTTGAAAATGCCATATGTTGCATGGCGCGCTCCTTGAACAGGATGTGGAGAAAAGCGGGGAGGGATGCACCCTGGCATCCCTCCCACCGGGCTGAAACTACTGCCGATAGAGAATCTTCAGATTCTGCGTCAGGTTCTGCAGCGCTGTCTCCACCGGAGCACCGGCGACAGCCACTTCCTGCATGGCCTGGATGATGAACTGCGCCGCCGCGCCGTACTGCGGATCGTAGGGGCCGCCGATCATCGAGGGCAGAATCTCGTTGAGATAGGCCTGGCTCACCGGGTCGCTCAGCAGATCGGCGTACTTTTCAGCGGCGCTCTTCAGCGGCGGGATCATGCCCATGGGCACGATGTACTCGCGGACGGCGATGTCGCTGCTGCAGAAGAACTCGATGAACTTCCAGGCAATGTCCGGATGTTCCGTCTGCGAAGAGATGCCGATCTGATGCAGGTCAGCCAGCGTGACCGGTTCACCGTTGCCGCCGACAGGTACCGTGGTCACCGCGAAGGTGTCATAGAATGCCTGACCCTCCAGGGCCGGATTCAGACTGCGCAGAATGCCCACGAAGTACGGTCCGTCGAGCTTCATGGCGATGCGATCCTTGGCCATCAGTTCACGTTCTTCTTTGATCTGCTGGCCAAGAGGCGTGTAGCCCTCTTTGGCTACCATTTGCAGCCACTTGAACGCTTCCACGACCTCCGGCTTGGTGAAATCGTAATCGCCATTGTACATCGGGCGCGCGCCCGTGGTGAGGATCCAGGGCCAGAAGCCGGTCAGCGCATAGTCGATCTTGGTGGTGTCAATGCCAATGGCATAGACATCTTCGGGCAGGTTGGCCTTCAGCGTGGCCATGACCTGGTTCAGTTCTTCCATGGTGCGCGGCGGCTTGTTGGGATCGAGACCGGCCTGCTCGAAGAGCTTCTTGTTCCACCACAGACCATGCGGGGTCATGCCCTGCGGCACCGCGTAGAGCTTGCCCTCGTAGGTGCCCGCCTGCAGACCGCCTTCCCAGTTATCGGCCAGGTATTCGGGCGGGGCGACAGTGTTCAGGTCGAGCAGCGCCCCCATCCCGCCCAGTTCATAGGGCCAGGCTCCGTTCAGCAGCATGATGTCAGGCGGGTTACCGCCCGCGGACATGGTGATGAGCTGTTGCCGAACCTGGTCGAAGGGGATGGGGATGTTCTCGATAGTGACACCGGGGTTCTCGGCCTGGAAGGCATCAATCACTTTCTGGACGCGCGCGCGGCTGGCTTCCTCGGCGGAGACCCAGTTGGCGAAGCGCAAGACGATCTGCTCCTGCGCCTGCACACGGACCGGCAGCGCCTGGCTGCCCATCGCAACCAGGAGCAGCACGATGATCACGCTGCTAGCCACAAACTTGAAGCGATACATGAGCTACAAACTCCTTTCGATCTCGGATAGCCTTCTAACTTGTCGTGCACGACTTTAGTTTAGAACGCGATATTGAGATGGATTCCTCCTTCACTGTGAGCGTGATACAGGCACGGTTAACGCGGGCGGTGACATGCGTTCAAACGTGGGGGCAATGGAAGCTGCGTTGAACGGGGCCAACTCTCCCCATTTTCAATTGTGCGCCCTTCGGACAGGGCAAAACAATGGCAGAAATGACCATCTCCTAGACTATCTTATGATTGCTCAGGTCTCCAATCTCCAGGATCGCGTGCGAGTGCGTGCGACTCTGCTCTTCGCGATAACGGCGGGGAGACACGCCGATCACTTTTTTAAATATGCGAGAAAAATAATAGGGATCGTCGTAGCCAATTTCCCAGGCGATCTCCCGAATAGTCTTGCGGGTGACGGACAGTAACATACAGGCATGTTGCATCTTAAGATGGATAAAATAGTCAACTGGAGAGTAGCCGGTTTGCTCTTTGAAAAGGCGGATAAAGTGAGATTTGGAAAGGCGGGCATGAGCGGCCATCTCGTCCAGGGTCAGGCGGCTGTGCAGATTCTGGCGCAGGAAATTGCGGGTTTCTTCCAGGTTGTGGAAGCGGCTGGTGCGCAGCGTTGGCGAAAAGGCCCGATTGTTGAAGAACAGCGTCCCCAGCAGATGATGCAGGGTCTGCGAGATATAGATCATGCGCTGGAGCACAAAGCTGCCCAGGAAAGACTCGTAACATTCGCGGAACAGGCTCACCACCATTTGCGTTGCGTGCGGGTCTACGGACATCGTGTAGACGTCCTCTGGTAGCAGGCTGGCGTAGTAATCGGCCACGACGCCGACCACATGCACCCAGTGAATCGTCCAGGGTATGTTCTCGTCCGCCCCGTAGACGTGAGGCGTATATTTGGGAATGAGCACCGCGCGATTGGCCGTCAGCACGTGACGACTGTCGCCAATCTGACACCAGCCTGCGCCATCCACGCACACGATCAGGATATGCTCCGGGGCGCCTTCCGGACGGGCACAGTAGTGATAACGAGCCTGAGGGAAAAAGCCAATATCCGTGGGAACAAGCTGGTAAAGCAAGGGGTGCTGCCGCAACCGCTCCAGAATCGGGCGCGGCACCACATAAAGAATCTGGTCACGGAACCCCTCGCGAATGCGGATCGCCCCGCTCATTTATGTCCACCTCTTGTTGGAAATTATGTCTCAGACAGCCCGGCACAGACCATAACATAGTCTATCATATCATTATTTTTCCTATTGTGTACGCCCTCTGCCCATGCTAGATTGCAGACAAAGCATCCAAGGAGGGCACCGTGAACGAGCGCCGTGACCAGGTCCTGGCCTGGGTTGAGACCGTCATCATCCCCACCTATGGTGTCGGACAACCGGACAAAAACCCGATGTTCCTGGAAAAACGGGTTTACCAGGGCAGTAGCGGTGTGGTGTACCCGCACCCCGTCATCGAGCGAGTCTTCGACTACAGAGAAGACAGACCGTATACCGCCGTCTTCCTGGAAAATCGCTACCTGAAAATCATGTTGTTGCCAGAACTGGGCGGGCGCGTGCAAATGGCCCTGGACAAGACCAACGGCTATCACTTCGTGTACTACAACCGCGTGATCAAGCCCGCCCTGGTAGGTCTTGCCGGGCCGTGGGTATCGGGCGGCATCGAGTTCAACTGGCCTCAGCATCACCGCCCCAGCACTTTTCAGCCGGTAGACTATTCCATCGAGGAAGGAGCAGACGGCAGCAAGACAGTGTGGTTCAGCGAGATCGAGCGCATGTTCCACACCAAGGGCATGGCCGGTTTCACCCTGTACCCCGACCGCGCCTATCTGGAAGTGAAGGTGCAGCTTTACAACCGCACCAGCGTACCGCAGACCTTCCTGTGGTGGGCCAACCCGGCGGTTCACGCCAACGATGACTATCAATCGGTCTTCCCTCCCGACGTGCACGCCGTGATGGATCATGGCAAGCGCGCCGTGTCAGACTTTCCCATTGCCACGGGCGTCTACTACAAGGTGAATTACGCCCCAGGGACGGACATTTCGCGCTACAAGAACATTCCCGTCCCCACTTCCTACATGGCCTACCATTCCGATTTCGACTTTCTGGGCTGCTACGATCACGGTGTGCAGGCGGGCATGGTGCACGTCGCCAATCACCATGTCGTGCCGGGCAAAAAGCAATGGACGTGGGGCAATGGCGATTTTGGGCGAGCCTGGGATCGTCAATTGACCGACGAAGACGGCCCGTATGTAGAGTTGATGTGCGGGGCCTATACGGACAATCAGCCCGATTTCTCCTGGCTGATGCCCGGTGAGGAAAAACGCTTCACACAGGTCTTCATGCCCTTCAAACGCATCGGCCCGCCGAAAAACGCTTCGAAAGACGCGGTCATCAATCTGGAGATAGAGGGGCAGACCGCCCGTATCGGCGCCTATGTGAGCAGCCCGCGCACCGTCCGGGTCGAACTGCGGGCGGCGGGAGAAATCCTCTTCGAGCGCACCCTGGCCTTATCGCCGGAGATCGTCTTGCAGGAGCAGGTGACGCTATCTGCTGGCGTGTTCCCGCAACAGGTGACACTACGGGTGCTGGACGGAGAGCAAGAACTGGTCGCCTTCACCCCCCTGCCTGAGGAAAAGCCGCCGATTCCCGCCCCGGCCATGCCAGCCAGACCGCCGCGCGAGATTGAGTCGAACGAGGAACTGTTCCTCAACGGGCTGCACCTCGAACAGTATCGGCACGCCACCTACGAGCCGGAACCCTACTATCTGGAAGCGCTGCGGCGCGACCCCGGTGATGCGCGCTGCAACAATGCCCTGGGGTTGTTGCTCTACCGGCGCGGCAAATTCGCCGAAGCCGAAGGATACTTTCGACGAGCAATTCAGCGCCTGACCCTGCGCAATCCCAATCCTTACGACGGAGAACCCTTCTACAACCTGGGCCTGGCGCTGAAAATGCAGGGACGCTACCAGGAAGCCTATGACGCTTTCTACAAGGCGGTGTGGAATGCCGCCTGGCGTAGCCCTGCTTACTTCGAACTGGCGCGGCTGGCTGGTCGCTTTGGTCGCTGGGCAGAGGTCGTCGAACTGAGCGAGCAGGCCCTGGTGACCAACCTGCATCATCACCAGGCTCGTCACCTGCAGGCAGCGGCGCTGCGTCGGCTGGGACGCGCTGATGAAGCGCTGGCCGTGGTGACGTACAGCCTGACTCTGGACGGCCTGGACTTCGGAGCCTGGTACGAGCGGCATCTCCTGACCGGCGACTCGTCCTATCGCACTCTGATGCGCGACAACGTACACTCGTACATTCAGATTGCACTCGATTATCTGCACGCGGGCTGTTTCGCCGAGGCCATCGCTTTGCTGGAGGAAACGCCTTCGCCCGATCCGATGGTGAAGTACTTCCAGGGCTGGATCCATCTACAGGCTGGCGACGAGACAACAGCCAGAGACTGTTTCGTCCAGGCGCGGCGTTTGCCGCCGGACTACTGTTTCCCCAATGAGCTTGAAGCGGTGCCCGCACTGGAAGCCGCCATGGCGCACTTCCCCGACGACCCGCGCGCACCCTACTACCTGGGCAATTTCTGGTACGCGCACCGGCGCTACGACGAGGCCATTGCCGCCTGGGAACGCGCCCAACAGCTCGATCCCTCCTTCCCCACTGTGCATCGCAACCTGGGGCTGGCATATATGAACAAGCGCCACGATCCCGCTCGTGCCCTGCTGTGTTATGAGCAGGCGTTTCGTCTGAATCCGACCGATGCGCGGGTGTTCTTCGAGCTAGATCAACTGCGCAAGCGCATGGGGCACGATCCGGCGGAACGCCTGGCCACGCTACAGCGCCACGCGGACCTGGTCGCTCAAAGAGACGACCTTACCATTGAACAGGTGATGCTGTTGAATGCCCTGGGCCGCCCCGACGAAGCGCTGGACATGCTCCTGAGCCGGACTTTTCATCCCTGGGAAGGGGGCGAAGGCAAAGTGACCGGCCAGTATGTGCTGAGCCTGGTCGAACTGGCCAGGCGCAGCCTGGCCGCGCAGCGGTTCGAAGAGGCCATTGCCCTGCTGGAACGCGCGCGCGTCTACCCGCCCAATCTGGGCGAGGGCAAGCTGCAGGGCACCCTGGAGAACCACATTTTCCACTATCTCGGCTGTGCCTGGGAAGCGCTGGGGCAATTTGAGCACGCCCAGGAATACTTCGAGCAGGCAAGCGTAGGGCTGCTGGAGCCGACTTCTCCCATGTACTATAACGATCAGCCGCCGGACATGATCCTCTATCAGGGACTGGCGCTCCAGAAACTCAACCGCCCCGCTGAGGCGCAGGAAGTGTTCAACAGACTGGTGGCGTATGGTCAGGCGCATCTGAACGACGAGGTAGTCATGGATTACTTCGCCGTCTCGCTGCCGGACTTCCTGGTCTTTGACGCTGACCTGAACCGCCGCAATCGGGTACACTGCCACTATATGATGGCGCTGGGGTATCTGGGGCTGGGAGCCAGCGAGCAAGCCCAGGAACATTTCGAAGCCGTGCTGAGCGAAGAGCCTCATCACCTGGGTGCGATCATCCATCGGGCGATGCTCGGCCAGAGGCAGAGCTCGGTATAAGCGGCGGGCAGGTCGTCTTAGAGCTGATGTTTGGGCTGGCTTTTGCCCCAAGACGCAACTTCCGCGTACCTTGTGATGAGAACAGGGTGCATTCGGATTTGGAGGCCAGAACTCCGCACAGAAGTGATCTCAGGAAGACTTTGCGAATTCCGCCAGTTTACCTCACCTCTAAGTCCCCTCTCCGCGTGCGGAGAGGGGACTTAGCCCGATGCTTACTCCGCCCTCTCTGTGTATGGAGAGATGGCCGGGGGGTGAGGTTTTCAAACGATCTCCGAAGCCTGCCCCAAAAGCGAATGCCCCCATGAGAACAGTGGACTATGGGCGAGATGTGGTTTCTGTCGCACGGGAGAAGGTCAGGTCACAGCACGTCCGCTCCGCCCAGGACACGGCGGCAGCGCTCGTACATCACCGGCCAGGCGATGAAGTCCAGCAGGCCTTATTCGTCTTCGAACGAGAGGAAGTGCACCCCTTTGGCCGCGGGAGGAGCCTGGAGCAGCGCCAACTGCCCCGCCACGCGCACCCGCTCGCCGTTGTGTCGCCCCTGTAGCTCCGCGCTGCTGAGCACTCTCTGGCTCTCCAGCCTCGCCCGGTGAAGCTTCATCAGGTGTCCCTCCGGCGAGACGACCAGTAGCAGGCGCTCCAGCGCGAAGTGCTCGGCGGGGGAAAGTTCCGGCAGCCACACACCATCGTCCCGGAAGACCAGGTCTAGGGCTTGTCCTTGGGCTTGGTCTGCCCTGGGGGTTGGCCCTGGTTGCCAATGCCCGGATGTGTCCCGCCCTGCCCCGGCGGATTGTCGCCCAGGCCAGGGGTTGGCCCGTGCCCCGGCGGTGTGCGAGTGGGCGTGCCCGCTCCCGGACGCCCCTTGACCGGCGTGCCGGTGAGTGTGCCCGTCGGGGTGACCATCACGGTCAGCGTGCCGGTAGGTGTCGGCGAGACCGTCGCGGTTGCGGTGGGCGTGGGCGTAGGCGTCGGTGTGTCTGTTGGCGTGGATGTCTCCGTCGGCGTCGGCGATGGAGTGACCGTGAAGGTAGCCGTCGGTGTCGGGGTCTCGGTAGGAGTAGGCGTCGGCGTATAGTCCGGGCGGAAATCGGGCACGCTGCCCTCGGCAACCAGGCGTTCCTGCACGGTCAGGTTGCGGCGTTGCGCTGCGCCAAGCTGTTGGAAAGCGTCGAAGGGGGCCAACGCTTCAGCGCGCGCGATCAGCGCGGTCTGCTGACGGGTGAGCGTCGCGATGCGCTCGCTCAGGGCCAGGCGATCGCCATAGCCCCTCCCCAGCAGGTCGAGCGCGTGCTCCAGATGCGCGGATGCGTCGAACAACACGGCGGGGTAGACCTGACGTTGCGCCAGCAGCCGCTCGAACTCGTCGAGCCGCCGTTCGGCGAAGCGCACGCGCAGGGCTGGTTCACTCTGCGCCGAGACCAGCGCCAGGCGAGCATTCTCGATGGCGCGTTTCACCGGGTAGAGGCGGTCGCCGGGCAGGCTATCGGCTGAAGCCTGGGCCACGCCGAACAGGCTCACCAGCAGCACCATAGCCAGCACCGCCGCGATCCGCAGCGCGGGCAACAGCCGCTGGCGGAAGAGCGTGCGTTGGGCAGGGCGGCTCGCCTGGGCGGCGACCTGTGCCCGCAGGCGTGCCTCGATGCGCGCCTGCGCCGCCGGAGACAGACGCACTGCCGGACCTTGCGCCAGGCGTCGCGCAGCCTGCACCAGCGGATCGTCAGCGGCGTCACCGACGGCGCGCGTGCCCGGCGGAACAGCCCGGTCGAGCCGTTCCTGCAAAGCCCACAGGTCGTGTTCTTCGTTGTGTCCCATCACGACCGCCCTCGCAGGTAGTGGCGATCTTGTTTGTTGGTGCCCAGCAGTTCGGCCAGCTTCTTCAGGGCACGATGCTGGGCGACGGCCACTGCCCGCTCACTCTTGCCCAGGATACGGGCGACCTCCTCATGGCTTTTGCGCTCCACGAAACGCAGCAACAGGATGGTCTGCTGTTCCTCGTTGAGTTGCTGCAGGGCCGCGCGCAGCGTATCGAGTTCTTCTCGCTGGGCCAGGTCGAGTTCCAGCGCCGATGCGACATCAGCGGCAGAGCCCTCGTCGAGCGCATCTGTGGCGGAGCGCGCTTGCTGGCGGAAGTAGTCAGCTACGCGGGCCGCCGCGATACGGTAGAGCCAGGCTTCGAAAGGTGCGCCGGTATTGCGGTAGGTGGGCAATCCCTCCACCATGCGCAGGAAGACTTCCGCGGTCAGGTCTTCGACGGCAGCATCGTCTGGCACGCGGTAGGCGATGTAGCGCGCGATGGCGTCTACGTGACGACGATAGAGGGCGGCCACCGCATCACCATCTCCGCGCTGCGCGCGCGCAATGAGCTGTTGCTCCGACGTACCAGTCATGCCAGGTCTGGGTGCTGTCCGCTAGAGAATACCCGACCCTTACTATAACCCATGTGGTACGCCCGCAACACCGCCCACTGGTACCTGTCTGCGCAACCCATTCTACGTCCATGAACGCGTCCTCTGGAGGACGAAATAGGCGGGGGGCTGGAAACGCTGCATACGAACGGCCAGCCCCCCTGGCATTGAGATGGTTATCCGGCCCCCCGCCTGCCCACGACTATGGTTTGCCCTTGCCCTTGTCTTTGTCCTTGTCTTTGGTCTGACCGGGAGCCTGGTCACTCTTGCCCGGCGATCCGTCGCCGCTGTGCCCCGGAGCCATGTCGCTCTTGCCAGGGCCGGTGCCGGGTGCGGTAGCGGGTTCAACCTCGTCGCCCGCTTCGGTTTCTTCACGATGGCGCTCGCGGGCGCGCACCGAGATCGTCTGCCCCGGCGCCAGCTCACTGGGGTGCACGTCGTATTGTTTCTTGATCTGCCCCCAGCCCAGGCCGCTGGCGAAGAGATCGAGCAGCTCCTGGGCGGTCACCGTGCCGTCGTACTCGGCCAGCAACAACGCCCGTGCGATCTCGCCGAAGCCGTAGCCGTCGCAATGCCAGCCCATGATCGTGTCGTAGTCCACCTCGAAGGAAGCGGCGAGCGCCTCGGCGACCGGATGATTGGGACGGTCGCAGACAGTCTCGTCTTCGTCCTCGTCGGTATCGCAGGCATCGCCGATCCCGTCCTCGTCAGCGTCGGCCTGATCGGGGTTGGCGACCAGCGGGCAGTTGTCCTCGGCATCCATCACGCCGTCCCCATCGTCATCGCTCTCGCAGGCATCGCCGATCCCATCTTCATCGGCGTCTTCCTGGTCAGGGTTGGCGACCAGCGGGCAATTGTCCTCGGCATCCATCACACCGTCGTTGTCGGTGTCCTCGCCCAGGTCACAGGCATCGCCCACACCGTCTTCATCGGCATCGGCCTGATCGGGATTGGCGACCAACGGGCAATTGTCCTCAGCGTCGAGCACGCCGTCCTGGTCATCGTCACCATCGCAGACGTCCCCCAGGCCATCCGCGTCGGTATCGGTCTGCTCCGGATTGTAGAGCGCCGGGCAGTTGTCCAGGTCGTCTGCCACGCCGTCTTCGTCGCTGTCGGGTTCGCAGGCGTCGCCGATCCCATCCTCGTCAGCGTCGGCCTGATCGGGGTTGGCGACCAGCGAGCAGTTGTCCTCGGTATCGAGCACGCCGTCTCCGTCGTCATCGCCATCGCAGGCGTCGCCGAAACCGTCAAGGTCGGTGTCTACCTGATCGGGATTGTAGACCGCGGGGCAGTTGTCCAGGTCGTCGGGCACGCCATCGCTATCGGAGTCCTGACCGGTGACCACCGTCAGCGAGATGACCTGAATGGTGTCGCCATCGGGCAGCAGCCAGCCGGTGACGATCACATAGTCGCCTACCTGCAGCGTGGCCGGAACGAACGCCCCGGCAGGCGCGATGGTGTAGCCGTCAATGATGATGGCTTCCGGCGTGATGCTTTCGACGAACCCTTCGATCTCGATGGGCACATCCACCGTGTCTTCGCCACCGTCCTGGGCCAGCGCAGGCAGCGGTGCTCCCGCCAGCCACGCCAGCGCCAGGATCAGGGCCACGGAGGCAATCCCAAGGCGCAAACACGTTTTCATGATCGAACTCCTTCTCAAGCCGTTGCGTGGACAAAGGTATGGCCGGCCTTTCTATACGCTATACCGCTCCACGACCCACAACATCACCGCAGGGAGGAGTTGGGTAGTACAAAGGGGCTATTGGAAGGGAGAATACATTAAGATGTCAGACAACAAGAAGTGCGGCGGGGACAGCCTTCTGCCAGAGGGCCATCACGGAGTATCCTGGTTGGCCTGTACTGTGCGCACCAGCCCTTCGATCAGCGCTTCCTTCTGCGCCGCCGACAGGCGCGCCGCCGGATGCGCCAGACGATAGGTGCCTGGCGGCATCGAACCGTCGCGGATGACCGCCTCGATACGCTCCGAAAGAGTCTTGGGAGGGAAGGGATCATCCGGATCAACGTATTCGTCGTCGGCATGGCGATCCCATTCGGAGAAATTCAGCGCCTCGCGCCCCTCGGTCACGTCGTACCACACCACCCACGACGACGGCGCAATGCGGGCGTACCACGGCCAGACGGTCTGGTTGCTGTGACAATCGAAGCAGGCCCCCTGCGCCAGCGCCCGCGTCTCCGGCGAGTCCCAGACCGGCTCGCGGAGCACCGGCGGGTTCTGGCGCGGGACGGGGACGAGTTGTATCGCGCCCAGGAAGAGCAGACCGATGATGGCGTTAAGGGTCAGCGTGCGCACCCACCAGCGCCGCGGACGCCCCAAGATAGTACGGGATGGAGACAATGTGCTCACCACAATCCCTCAGGATGGCTGCCCAGGATCAATGTCCCGTTGTGACACAGATTATAGGGAAAAAGCCGGCGCAAGGCGCCACAAATTTTCGGGCACATGCGGATCTGGAAGGAGATTTCATCACCTAGAGCGTGTTATGCACTTTTTCTCCCTCAACCCCAACTCCTTCTCCCGCGCTGCGGGAGAAGGAGTGTCGCTCGTAGCGGCGCTGTTCTGCTGCGCCAGCGGGTGACAGCGCAGGCCGTTCCCCTCGCCCCGCGACGCAGTCGCGTGGGAGAGGGGCGCAGGGGTAAGGGAAAAACCCCGGGCACAAGTTCATAACAGCCTCTAGATCACAGGGTCATAGACATGAAATCAGGCAAAGAACTTGGAGAGACGGCTTGCGCTGCCCTGCTTTACCCCACTCGGCCCTAGCGCGCCTCGCCAGGCCGGAGTGAGGCAAACCATCAGAATTCACAAAGTCTTCCTGGGATCACTCAGAAGGGAATCTGCGCTCCTCTCTGCGTCCACTGAGCCTCCGCGGTGCGTTTTTGTCAACCGTAGCCCGCAGGACATGAACTCAGTATACTTAGGCGCGTGTTTCCTATCGTAAGGAGCGACTCATGCGCGACTTCATTTCTGAGCGGGTGCGGATTGTCCCGCCCTCTGGTATCCGCAAATTCTTCGATATCAGCGCCACCATGACCGATGTGATTTCGCTGGGCATCGGGGAACCAGATTTCGTCACGCCACAGCCGATCATCCGGGCGGGCGTCCGCGCCCTGGAAGCGGGGCACACGCACTACACCAGCAACAGCGGTACTGTGGAACTGCGCCAGGCCATCGCCCGTTACATCGAGCGGCTCTACGGCATCCGCTATGATCCGGAAACCGAAATTCTGGTCACAGTGGGGGTCAGCGAGGCGCTTTACCTGGTGATGAACGCGGTGCTGGACCCCGGCGACGAGGTGATTGTCCCACAGCCCTGCTTTGTGGCCTATGCGCCCGAAGTGACCTTCGCGGGCGGTGTGCCCGTGGTGATTGACACCTTCGTCGAAGAGGAATTTCAGGTCACCGGCGCGGCGGTCGAGACGGCCATCACGCCGCGCACCAAGGCCATCCTGATCGGCTATCCCAACAATCCCACCGGTGCGGTGATGTCGCGCGAGCGCCTGCTGGAAATCGCCGCCGTCGCGGAGCGGCACGATCTGCTGGTGATCTCCGACGAGATTTACGACCGCCTGGTTTACGGCGTCGAACATGTGCACTTTGCCACCTTGCCAGGGATGCGTCCGCGCACGGTGGTTTTGGGCGGCTTCAGCAAGAGCCATGCTATGACCGGCTGGCGGTTGGGCTATGCGCTCGGCCCAGCCGAGGTGATCGCCGCCATGCGCAAGATTCATCAGTACACCATCATGTCGGCTCCCACAGTAGCGCAGATCGCCGTCGCGGAGACGCTCGATCAGGTCGAGGAAGAAGTGGAGCGGATGCGGGCGGAGTACGATCGTCGCCGCCGCCTGATGGTGGACGGTTTCAACTCGCTGGGGTTGCGGTGCTTCGAGCCGCGCGGAGCTTTCTACGCCTTTCCCAACGTGAGTGCCTCCGGACTGGACGAGCAGACTTTCGCCGAAGCGCTGCTGCGCGAAGAACGGGTGGCAGTCATTCCGGGCACGGCGTTCGGAGCATCGGGTGCGGGATTTGTGCGGGCCTGCTATGCCACAGCCTACGAGAAAATCGAGGAGGCGCTGGAGCGCATTCAGCGTTTCATGCACCGGCACGGGTAGCCCTGGCAGAGCGCTTCGGATTGCATGCGCGACAAGGGCTAAACCGCAGAGGTCGCGGAGGACGCAGACGAGAACGCAGAGTCTTCGGGGTGTTGACCTTTTCTCCGCGCTCTCTGCGTCTCCGCAGTGAACCTTCCCCCAATGGGACTTTAGGGACACTTGCGCGCACAGCGGCTCTGGTCTACCGTTGAGTGGATGGAGCGACACCCGATCTGGCAGGAGGAGAGCGGTGGACAGCGCAGATCGTCAGGAAGCCATCGAAATTCTGAACTCCATGATGCGTCAGCGCGAACAGACGCGCGCGGTTCTGGAGGAAGCGCTGCGCGACTTCTCGACGCGCCTGTTCGCGGCCCTGGAACAGGCCCTGACGGATATTGCGCAGGCGGGCGTCCCTGGCCTGGGCAAATATCGCCGTCTGGCGCATCCGGCGGGCGGTGGCCGGGAAGGGTTTCAGATGTTCATCGAGGACTGGAGCATTA
Organism: Anaerolineae bacterium; assembly: GCA_034433965.1. Taxonomy (GTDB): domain Bacteria; phylum Chloroflexota; class Anaerolineae; order Aggregatilineales; family Aggregatilineaceae; genus UBA2029. The sequence goes on along the minus strand of DAOTZZ010000079.1, from coordinate 1,960 downwards.
TCTTCATCCCGCTGTTAGGGTTCGCCCGCCCCAACCCGCTCGATGAAGCGCGCATCCCTTCGGTGCAATTCAAGGAGCCGTGCGCCCGTATCGCCGTCTTCCTGGCCGACAACCCGCAGGGCAACGCTTTCTACGATTTCCTGATCCTGCAGGACGGTTCCTGGTTCGCCTGGGGCTATGGCTGGCCGCGACAACAGTCGGATATCGAGAGCACAGACTTCGAAGCGCTGGCGCTGGAGCTGATCGCCAGCTTCACCAAGGACATCTTCAAGACGTGGCACACGCGGAGCAATACACTGCTCACCGCCGCGCTGGACGCCAAGAAGCGTTGCTATGCGTTCGGCCTGCCGGGTGAAGAGCCGCAGGGGATTTGAGGCTCGGCCCGTTCGCTGTTTGCGACCCCGCGGGCGTATCTCGTTTGCGCGCAAAGGCCAACTGCCCGGCGCAGAGAGCGCTGAGAGAAGGCACCGCCAGATTTCTCCCTGCCGCCTCTGCGCCTCGGCAAGGAATTCTGGCTTCGTGGGGGCGGGTGCGCCCCTTCGCCATCCTTGACAGCGCTCCGGCCCACTGCTACAATTCGCTCACACTGAGGCGCACTTGTCCGCGCAGCGGGCCTGTAGCTCAATTGGGAGAGCGCTACAATCGCACTGTAGAGGTCAGGGGTTCGAATCCCCTCAGGTCCACCATCCTCTTGAAGTACAGACCGGCATGAGAGCCGGTCTTTTTTTCCTCGCAGTTTCGCCCTCGCTCGATCTCAGCTATAGTAAGGGTGTATAGAGCGATCGTCTTAATGAAGGAATGCTCGATGTTCCGCTTCGCGTTTGCCGTCGTATTGTTACTGGCGATGACGGCTGCCCTGGCGGTGCCCGCGCTGGCCCAGGGTGATTCGGCTCCGGCCACCCATGTGGTGCAGCCGGGCGAAACGCTCTTCCGCATTGCCCTGCGCTACGGCGTGACGGTTGAGGCGCTGCGCAACGCCAACGGTCTCACCGAGGCGAGTGTGTTGCTCAGCGGGCAAACGCTGATCATCCCCTCTGGCGCGGCGGTTACCTATCCGCCGGGAGCGCGCACCCATCGTGTCGCGCAGGGCGAGTCCCTGGAACAGATCGCGCGGCGCTATAACCTCACTCCCGATGCCTTGCTGCGGGCCAACCATCTGACGGCGAACGCCGCTCTGGTGCCGGGTCAGGTGCTGATCATCCCGGCGGGCAGTGGCACGGCTGACCTGGGACTGATGGGCGTGTCGGTTCCCCTTCAACCGGCCTCACCGCCTGTGACCGACCTGGGGATTCTGCCCGCGAGTGGGCCATACCCCGCGGCTTTCCCGGCCAATGTCGTCCCCGCTGCGCCGGTCGTTTTGCCTGAGACCGCGCCGAACTCTGAGCCAGAACATGCCGTCACCGCCGCGCCCGATGCTGCTGTCACTGCGCCAGAGACAGAGTCCACCGGGCAGCCGCCCGCCATAGCAGATACTGCCGCAGCGGAGGCCATGTCCTCTCCGCTGGAGACAGCGCTGATCAGTAGCGCGCTGGACATACCGCTCAGCACGCCCGATCAGGAGATGCTGCCCGCGGCACAGGAAGCTGTTTCCACCGCCGCTCAGTCGTCTGTCAGCGAACCGCTCGCGGAGCAACCGGACACACCGAAGCCTGGCGGGTTTGCTTTGCCGCCCGCTCCTGTGGAGGTTGCTGCTGCGCCGCCTGCCGAAGAATCCGCTGTCCTGGTGGTAGAAGGGGAGACGCTCGATACGCCCGACCTGGGCATCATCCCACCAGACACGGCTTTGTGGTTGCAGCTACCGGGGCTGTTCACCGCGGGCGGGCCGCGTGTGCGCGAAATTTACGAGCGCGGACAGGCGCTGGGCAATAATCCGCACGCTTTTTCCAAAGTCGGCGACTGCAACAGCGAGTTGCCGTTCTTCCTGGGTCGCTTCGACAGCGGTGACTACGACCTTGGCCCC
>DAOTZZ010000078.1:0-23269 GCA_034433965.1 Anaerolineae bacterium | reverse complement strand
TCTTCGGGGGAGAGAGGGGGCATAGCCTGCTCAACTCCGCGCTCCACATGTCGGTAAGCCCCATTCTAGCGAATGGGTGAAGAATAATCAACGTGCGCCTGCTTCATCTCTGAGGCGAATTTCACCTCACAGGCCACCAGGACTACAGAGAATGCCCCAGGGTCTGTCGCCTCTGTTGTCCTCTGCGCCCTCGGTGTCCCGGTGACCGCCCTACATGACACCCGCGCTGAGAATCAGGCGCATGGTCGCCGCGTCCACGTTGCCGCCGCTCAGGATCACGCCCACGTGCCCGTTCAGGTGCACCGCTCCGCTTAGCAGGGCGGCCACGCCCAGCGCGCCCGACGGCTCTACAACGAGCTTGGTGCGGAAGAACAGGAAGCGCACCGCTTCACCAATGGCCGTTTCGCTGACGGTGACCATGTCGTCCACATAGGTCATCACCAGGGGAAAGGTGAGCGCCCCTAGCGAGGGCGTGCGCGTCCCGTCGGCGATGGTGGGTGGATTGTGCACGGTGTGCAGTACGCCGGTGCGGAACGAGCGCGTTGCATCGTCGGCGACTTCCGGCTCCACCCCCATCACCCGGCAGGTGGGGCAGACCGCTTTGGCGGCGATGGCCGATCCGCTCAGCAGGCCACCTCCTCCGCATGGCACTAACAGCGCGTCGAGCGGGCCGACCTGCTCGAACAGTTCCAGCGCCGCGGTACCCTGTCCGGCCACGATCTCCAGGTGATCGTAAGGAGGAACGATAGTATAGCCGTGTTCGGCGGCCAGGGCCTCGGCGATGGCTTTGCGGTCGGCAGTAGCCGGATCGTAGGGGATCACGTGCGCGCCGTAGTGTTCGGTTGCGGCCCGTTTGATGGCAGGGGCGTTGTCCGGCATGACCACATGAGCTGTCACGCCGAGCAACTGACAGGCCAGGGCAACCGCCTGAGCATGGTTGCCAGAAGAATAGGTGATGACGCCGCGCGCGCGTTCCTCAGCGGACAACTGACTGATGGCGTTGTACGCGCCGCGAAACTTGAAGGCTCCCACGCGCTGTAGATTCTCGCACTTGAGCCACACGTTGGCCCCCACATAAGCGTTGAGGGTCCGCGAAGACATCACCGGCGTGCGGTGCGCCAGCCCTTCCAGGCGTCGAGCCGCGGCCTGCACCCGCCCGAACAGCGTGGCGTGATCCGGAATCATAGAGATAGCCCTGCTCCCTGTGAGGCGCAATCGCCATGCCCGGAATTATAGGCCCGTAAGGCAAAGTTCACGAATCGCGTGGGGGGCGTACCAAATGGGTCAGGCAGTTTGCCGCGCTTTGGTTTGCCTCATCCCCCAGCCTCACTTCGCTCGGCTTGCTGCCCATGCATGAAGAGGGGGCCACAAGGCACGCTAGCGCCGGGTGAGGGTGAGGTAAATTCCCTCGTGTCAAGTAAGTCACTGACAATTTGCATACGCCCATCGCGTGACCAGGGGGTACTTCGTTTGCGTGGCAAGCGTTGCGCCGCTGAGACGCAGGGGAAGCGGAGCGAGGCGCAGAGCCTGGCCCTTGTCTTTGGAGGGAGGAGATGGTTGATCTGGCTGGAGCGGGACAGAATGAAGGATTCAACGCCCGGCCAGGCGGCGTTGACGCTGCGCTTCGAAGAGCAACACGCTGGCGGCGATGGCCGCGTTCAGTGACTCGACTCCGCGTGCCAGCGGGATGGCGACTGTGGTATGGGGTAGAGCACGCACCCGCTGGCGGGGGCCGTGCGCCTCTCCGCCGATCACCAACAGAGTCGGCTGTGTCCAGTCGAATGCTTCGTAGGACACCTCACCGGCAGCGTCGGCCACGGCGATATGCAGGTCAGGGAACTGCTGCGGCAGCCGATCCCAGTCGGACCAGAGCAGGGGCAGGCGGAAATGGCCGCCCATGCCCGCCCGCAATACCTTAGGATTGAAAGCATCCACTGTGCCGGGCGTCAAGGCCAGCGCGTCGACGTTCGCCGCGGCAGCCGTGCGGATGAGCGTGCCCAGGTTGCCGGGGTCTTGCCAGCCATCGGCCACCAGCACCAGTCCGGGCGCGGCTGGGGCGGGTAGCGCGGGCCAGGGGAAGACGCCCAGGACGCCCTGCGGCGTTTCGGTGTCGAACAGGTCGGCTAGCAGGGGCGGGGTCACGGCCAGGCAGGGCACGCCTTGTGCGGACAGGCGCTCGATCAGCGCGCGGACGGCCTCGTCTGGATCGGGCAGGTGCAACACGTAGTCCGGCAACACTCCTGCTGACACGGCGTCGGCCATCAGGCGCACCCCTTCGAGCACCAGGCGGCGCTGCTTACGACGGGTGCGCGACTGTCGCTGCAGCAAGCGCACTTGTTTGAGGCGTTCGTTGGCCGGGCTGGTGATGAGCGTCATGGCCGGATGGCTACCCTTGTGATCTAGATGTTGACGATAGCGCTCCCACTGATCGCAAAGCAAAAAACCGGCGATCTGATCGGGCGCAGCCGCCGGTTTTGTCAATCTCAGAGGGTGGAGCGATCAGGCCTGTTTGACCAGCGACACCAGCGACGCAAAGGTATTGCTGTCGCGCACGGCGATATCTGCCAGAATCTTGCGATCCAGTTCCACACGAGCCTGCTTCAGGCCGTGCATCAGGCGGCTGTAAGTCAGGCCATTCAGGCGGGCAGCCGCGTTGATGCGGGCAATCCACAGGCGGCGCAGGTCGCGACGGCGTGTACGGCGGTCGCGGTAGGCATACCACTGACTCTTCATCATCGCTTCGTTGGCGCGACGGAACAGCCGGTGCTTGGTGCCCCACTGCCCGCGGGTCATCTTCAGGATTTTCTTATGACGGCGGCGCGTGACGAAACCGCCCTTGACACGAGTCATACCGCTTGCTCCTTGGGTCCAGAGACCGGCCCGTTACGCTCAGGCCGGGGGATTTTGCTTGTACTTGCTCAGATAAGGGGCCAGCCGACGAATACGCTTGATGGCACCGGGTGAGGTCACTTCCAGCATCTGATCAAACTGGCGCTTGACGCGGGCCGACTTACGACGGCGCAGATGGCTCTTGCCACCTTTGGTGCGCATGACCTTGCCCGACGCGGTGATCTTGAAGCGCTTGGCTGCTGCTTTGTAGGTCTTCAGCTTGGACTTCTTCTGCTTGGTTTTGGCCACGACCAGGACTCCCGCTCAACATACCAGTACCGCACCGAGGTGCGGCACAGAACTAACCCGTCACTTTCCCATGCCAAAGGGCGAAACCGGCTTATTTCTTCTTGTCGGTGGCCGGAGCAAGCACCATGAGCATGGTACGACCTTCCATGTTCGGTTCCTGCTCGACCACGGCGATGTCTTTCAGCTCGTCGGCCACTTCCTGCAACATCTCGCGCGCAATTTCAGGATACGTAATTTCGCGCCCACGGAAACGCACGCGCACCTTGACTTTCATGCCCTCTTCCAGCCAGCGGCGCGCGTCGCGCACCTTGAACTGACGGTGATGGTCGTCTGTCTTGGGGCGCAACCGGATTTCTTTGACTTCGATCTGTTTCTGCTGTTTGCGCGCCTCGCGTTCTTTCTTGGCGCGCTCATACTGAAACTTGCCGAAGTCCATGATTTTGCAGACAGGGGGGACCGCATTGGGCGCAACTTCTACGAGATCGAGGTCGCGCTGCGCTGCGATCTCCAGCGCCTCTCGCAAAGACACGACGCCCAGATTCTCGCCATCATCGGTGATCAGGCGCACTTCTCTGGCGCGTATCCGTTCGTTAACCCGGTATTCTCCTGCGCTGATGGTCTCGTATCCTTTCGTGGCATCACGGGCCAATATAGCCGGTCATTAGTGGCAAGCAGTGTAGCATACGGGGAAAGATTCGTCAACCGTCAGGCGAAAAATCGCCCGTCTTTGCCCTCCGGATAGCTCCTGTCGGTGTTCCCTCATACTGTGAACTGTTCGTTGAGTTGAGGGATGTCTATTTGCTCGAAGCCCGCCTCATTCCGCAACGCATCGGCCAGAGCCAGTGCCGCGGGTTCTTCCCCGTGTACCAGGAAGGTCTGGCGCGGGCGCTTGGTGATGGCTCTCGCCCAGGCAACCAGTTCGTCGTGATCGGCGTGACCGGAGAAGCCGTTGAGCACTTCTACCCGCGCCCGCACCTGATGCTCTTCGCCGAAGATGCGCACAACCGGCTCGTGCTCCACCAGGCGACGCCCCAGCGTATCGAGAGCCTGCCAGCCGACGATGAGAACGGTGTTGGCCGGGTCACCGATGCGATTGCGCAGATGGTGCAAAATGCGCCCGGTTTCGGCCATGCCGCTGGCGCTGATGACGATGAACGGTTCGCGCAGGAAGTTGAGTTCTTTGCTCTGCTCAACGGAGCGGGTGTAGCGTAGCTGATCGAAGCCGAAGGGATCGCCTTCCTGCAGCATGAACTGACGGATTTCTGCGTCGTAGGCTTCGGGATGCAGGCGAAAAACCGAGGTTACGTTGATCGCCAGGGGGCTGTCTACGTAGATAGGCAGCGAGGGGATGTCGCGGGCAAGCATCATCTTGTGCAGGGTGTAGACCAGTTGCTGGGTGCGGCCTACGGCAAAGGCGGGGATGATCAGTGCGCCGCCGCGCCGGTAGGTCTCATTGACGATCTGCTCTAGCCTCTTCTCAGAGTCCGCATAGGGTTCGTGTTTGCGCCCACCATAGGTGCTTTCCAGCAACAGCACGTCGGCGTGTTCGACGGTCTCCGGGTCGCGGATGATGGGGATGCCCGTGCGCCCCAGGTCGCCGCTGAAGACCAGCCGCACATCGCGCCCGGCGTCGCGATCCTCAATATCCAGCGTGACGATGGCGCTGCCCAGCATATGCCCCGCATCCTGCAACGTCACGGTGATACCGGGCAGCACCTCGCGCGAGCGGTGATAGCCGATGGCGTTGAAATACTCCAGGCTGTTCACCGCGTCTTCGGTGGTGTAGAGCGGTTGAATGGGCGGCTCGTTGCGGCGGGCGCGCTTCTTGTTGACGAACTCGGCGTCTCGCTCCTGGATATGGGCACTGTCCAGCAACATGGTGGCGCACAGATCGCGCGTGGCGAAGGTGCAGACAATGTCGCCGCGGAAGCCGGCTTTGACCAGGTTAGGGATGTTGCCGCTGTGATCAATGTGCGCATGGCTGAGGATCATCACGTCTACGCTGGCCGCGTCGAAGGGAAAGGTGCGGTTGCGCTCGAACGACTCGCGCCGCGGCCCCTGATACAGCCCGCAGTCGAGCAGCAGCCGGTGACCGTTCACTTCGATCAGGTGTTGCGAGCCGGTGACCGTGCGCACAGCGCCGTGAAATGTGATTTTCATTGTCTCTTGCCCTCCCGCGACGCTCAGTCGCCTTCGTGCGGCGATGTGATCTGCGCCGCGACCTGCGCCAGCACAGCCAGCATCTCTGCCCCATAGGCCGCGCGCCGCCAGGGTCCCAGACCAGGGATGTTGTCCAGTTCTTCCAGGTTGCTGGGAGCCAGACGCGCCAAAGCCCAGAGCGTCTCACGCGGGACGATGACGTCCGATTCGACGCCCCGCTCGGCAGCGCGCTTCTTGCGCCATTCGTGCAACGCCTGATAGCGTTCGTGCACCAGCGGATCGTAATTCTGGTTGCGCGTTGGAGGACGCGGCGTCCTGGCACGACGACCCCGCGCGACCGCTTCCAGAATGGCCTGCCCTTCTTTGAGGATCACCTGGGGGCTCAGGCCGGGCACGGTTCTCAGGTCATCCGGATGGCGTGGCCCCAGTCTGGCCAGGGTGACCAACACTTCATCGCTGAACACCTTGAAATGCGGGCGATCCAGACGACGGGCGACAGCGTCGCGCAGCAGATACAGTTCGCGGGCCACGGCGATTTGCTGCGGAGTCAGGTCGTGCACACCGGGTATCCGCCAGTAGCCTTCCGGGTCGAAGGGGCGCTCAGGGGGCGAAATGGCGCACAGAGCGTCGAACATCTCACGCGCTTCTTCCAGCCGGTCGAGCGACACCAGTTCGGCGTAGAGATGATCGCGCAACGCGGGCAGGAAGTGCGTGTCCATCTGCGCGTAGCGTAACTGCTCCTGGGGGAGAGGGCGTTGTGTCCAGTCTGCCCGCTGATGCTTTTTGTCCACTGTGACGCCGAACAAGTCTTCCAGAATATTGCCCAGTCCCGTCTTTGTCCAGCCGCACACCCGCGCGGCCAGCATCGTATCGAACAGGTTGGTGAAAGAGAAGCTGAAGTCCCGCTTGAGCGAGAGAATGTCGTATTCCGCCGCGTGGAAGACGATCTCGATGGTCGGGTCGGCGAACAGATCGTTGAGCGCCGAGAGATCCTCAACGGCCAGGGGGTCTACGATGATATCTTCGCTGCGCGAAGAAAGCTGTATCAGGCAGACCTGTTCCTGGTAGGCGTACAGGCTGTTGGACTCGGTGTCGGCAGCGACCAACGGCTCGCGCCGCAGGCGATCGACGACGCGGCGCAGGCTGACGGTGGATCGCACCAGCGTAGGGGTGGGCAGTTTAAGCGGGCCAGGCATAGAGGCTCCCGACAGGCACAGTTGCTCCAGCCCCACAAGAGCAGGTTGTGCTATGGCGTTGTGGCATGGTTTGTTGAAGTACAGGCGATTGTGTGTTTGCTGGCATGTCGCCAATTATGACGTGTTGGATGACTCCGGGCAAACAGTGCCAGTTCCCGCTGATGGCCTCACTGCGCAGATGCGCCCTCGCTCGCTTCGGTCCTGGCCAGGAAGGTGTCCAGGTGCTGCATGAGCGCGTCGGGATCGTCCTCGGTGAGGTAATGGCGCGCACCAGCGATCAGATGAGGACCGTCGGCCAGGGGTAACCTGCTTTTCCAATGGCGGGCGAGGGGCGGGGGGAAGATCGGGTCTTCCGCTCCCCAGACGAGCAGTGTCGGAGTTCGCCGCAGAGCGCTCAGCCCCTCTTCGATCTCGCGCAGCAGGGGAGTCGAGGGGTGGTTGGGGTGCGTGCTGATCATGCGTGGAAACTGAACCAGAGCCGCGCGCTGACGGGCTTCGCGGAAAGGGGCGCGGTAGGCCATCATCACCGCGGGCGAGAGTTGACGGGCCGTCCAGCGTTGCAGCCCCAGGGGAAAAGCCAGATTCAGGATGCCGAACAGCAGCTCGCCGACTCCTGGCGTGGCGATCAGGCGGACGATTGGGTGCATGGGGAAAGTGGAAGAGTGGGTGAAGACCCAGGAATTCATGATCATCAGCCGCCGGACGTTCTCCGGGTGGCGGATAGCATAGCCCAGGGCGAAGGCCGCGCCCCAGTCCTCCATGATCAGGGTGACATCGCGCAATCCCAGGCCCTGGATGAACTCGATGGCGTTATAGATATGCCGGCGCAGGGTGTGGTAGCGGCGGCTGGTCGGTTTGTCGCTCAGGCCGTAGCCGACATGATCCATCGCCAGACAGCGGTAACCCTGGGCTGCATAACACACGATCAGCGCGCGATAGGCGAAACTCCACGTCGGGTAGCCGTGGAAGAAGATCAGCGGAGGGCCGTCGCCGGGGCCTTCGTCTATGTAGTGCATCCGGATGCCATCGCTGAGCGTGAAATAATGCGACTTGAACGGATAAAGCGCGCGAGTCGTTTCGGGCAACACCGTCGTTGCCATGAGTATCCTTTCTTGCGGCCTGGCACGACAGACAAACCGGCTGCGCGTGGCATTCAGCAAGGCCCACGCCCGGTGCAGCGGTGGTTTGGCGGCCTGTTCGGGACGCGATCCGCTGGCGTGGAGCGTGTCTCTCATTATACTGGCAGGCGCGATTTTGCGCGGATGACCGACTTGTTCCAAAATGGCACGGTGTGCCCGGCAGGGTGCAGCGGTCTGGCAAGGGGATAGGGGGTTTCTCGGACAAGGAGCGCGAGTGCGCCATGGACGTTGTGTGTATTGGCGAGGCTCTGATTGATTTCGTATCACGTCAACCCGGCGAGACGCTGGTGTCTGCCACCCAGTATACGGCGGCGACCGGCGGAGCACCGGCCAATGTGGCCGCTGGACTGGCCAAACTGGGGCGGCAGGCGCAGTTGATCGCCACTGTTGGCCGGGATGCGTTTGGGCGCAAGATCGAGCGCGATTTGCAGGCACTGGGCGTGCACTGTCTGCTGCGCGTTGATCCCGACCACTTCACCACCCTGGCCTTCGTCAAACAGGAAGTGAGTGGGCAGCACGAGTTCGAGTTCTACGCCGGCGCGCACGACTATCTGTACCCGGCCCAGGTGAGCGCGGAGATCATCACGGCAGCGCGCGTCCTGCATTACGGCTCGATCAGCCTGCGCACCGATCCGGCCCGCGCGGCAACACTGGCGGCCCTGAGGATCGCCCGTGAAAACGGTGTGTTAACTTCGTGCGACCCCAACTGGCGGCCCCATTTGTGGCCCGACCAGGAGACCGGCCTGAACGTGATGCGCATGGCCATCGCACGGGCGGACGTGCTCAAGATCAGCCGGGGTGACCTGGCGATCCTGACTCCGGAGTGCGGTGACGATTTCCGCGCGGCGCTGGAAGTAGCCGGTTTTCGGGGCAAGCTGGCCGCCGTGACGCTGGGGCGCGACGGGGCCTGGTATTGCGCGGGCGAACGGGAAGGGCAGGTGCCGTCTCCGGCGGTCAGGGTCGTGGAGACGACAGGCGCTGGCGACGCTTTCGTGGCGGCGTTGCTGGATGGCCTGCTGGCTTACGATCTGTCTATTGAAGCGATTGACGACGAGGCTCTGCGGGCGATCATGCAGCGGGCATGCGCAGCGGGTGCCCTCACTACCACGGGGTATGGGGCTATCCCGTCGCTGCCTGACGCGGCCAGTCTCGATGCGCTGTTGCGCATGGTGGGGACGCGCTGACAGAGCCTTGCGGACGGGACCAGCTCTTGGGTGTTGAGAAAGCGAGCCATCCAGGGTGTTGCCGTGACCACTGTTTTGCCTGCCTGTCCGCGTTGCAACGCCCGCCTGCTCCCGCAGCCGGACGGCCCTGGGTTGTGGTGTCAGTTCTGCGGCTACCGCAGCGATACCGTTCAGGCGCAGGCGCTGGCTGGGGAACTGCGTGCGGAGCAGGCTGTGAGCGACTACGAACCGCCGTATCGTGACTGGCGGATCAATCCCCTGGCGCTCGATCTGCTCAACCGTGCCTGGCGGGCCATTCAGCAGGGCGACCGGGCTTCTGCGGCCTATATGCTGGGCGAGATGCTCTCGACTTATCCCACCCTGGCCGACATCTGGTATCTGCTCTCGCTGACCACAGACGATCGCGGCGAGAAGCTGCAATACCTGCAGGGCGCTCTTGAGTTGCAGCCCTATCATGAGTACGCCTGGCGCGACAAGGGTATCCTGGAAGGCGCGCTTCCGGAGGGCGAAGCGCCCGCCCTGCCTGATCTGACGCCAGATACCCCCGTCACCGCTCGCTCGGAGACGCCCGCCTGTCCGCTGTGCGGGGGGCGCATGGCCTATGATGCAGCCGCTGCGGCGCTGCTCTGTGCGCACTGTGGGCACTGTGAAGGGGCATCACCGCGCCCTGCTGTTCCCGTCAGTCGGGGCTATCACCGGCTCGAACATGCGCAACTGCGGCGACGGTTCGGCTTTTCGCAGGAGTGGCGCATCAGCAGTCGCGTGCTGATCTGTCAGAACTGCCATGCGCAGATCACCCTGGGCGGCGAGGCGCTGACCGGGCGCTGCCCGTTCTGCGACAGCGCACAAGTGTTGCTGGGCGATGCTGTCGGCTCCTTCGAAGCGCCTGCCGCGCTGCTGCCGTTCAAAATAGACCGGCGCGCGGCGGCCAGGGCGTTGCAAGAGGCCCTGCCCGAAGAGATACGCGGGCAGATCAAGCGCGGCACGCTGACCGCGGTCTACCTGCCTTTTTGGGCCTTCGAAAGCGTGGTCATGGTCAGAATGCCGGCTGCGCTCACCCGTCCTGTGGAAATGCAGCCGGGCGTCTATCCTGTGCGCGATGCGCTGGTCGCGGGTACACCGCATCCGCCCGACGCCGTGCTGGACGCGCTGATGCCATATGACCTGGAGGCGCTCGTCCCCTACGATCCGCGTTACCTGGCACACTGGCAAGCTCGACTGTACAGTATTGATGTGCTGCAGGCGTCGCTGGCGGCGCGCGCCCATGCCCGTCATCAGGCGCGGCTGGCGGCTACAGGGCAGATAACCCTGCCGCCCACCGCCGATTACGTACGGCGCGATCCCCGCGCCTATACGTTGCCGGAGACCTGGGCCTGGCTCGCCAGCCTGATCGCCGTTGACGAGATTCACTACCGCTTGTTGCTGCTGCCCGTCTGGTTTGTCACGCTGGAACCGCGCCAGGGTGGGGCCATGCCGGCTTACGTCAACGGACAGACTGGCGAGGCGGTGCTTTCGGACAGTTTCGCCCGTCCGGAGCGACTCGTCAGCAGGCGGGCGCGGCCTACCAGCATACCGGCGGGGACGATCACGCCTTTGCCCCGCCGGTCAGTGATCCGCCCTCTGCGACCGCAACAAGAGCCACAATGAAAAAGCGCTACCCTGGACGGGCAGCGCTCCTCGATGGCGATGCTCAAGAATGGCGACTGTGCAGCGTTACGCCGTGCGCACCTCGATGCGCTTGGGCTGCGCTTCGGGCCGCTTGGGCAGGGCCAGCGTCAGCACACCGTTCTCAAAGGTGGCCGTGATGTGTTCTACGTCCACCGTGTCGCTCAGGCGCAGGCTGCGGCGGAAGGGACCAGCGCAGCGCTCGCGCAGGTAGTAGCGCACGCCTTCGCGCTCCTCGGCGGCTTTGAACTCACCGCTGATGGTCAGCAAGTCGCCTTCCACTTCCACCGACACGTCCTCGGCGGTCAGGCCGGGCAGCTCAAGGCGCACGGTCAGCCCGTTCTCGTCTTCCATCACATCCATCGGCGGACGCAAAACGGGACGCGCCGTGTCGGTGTCGAAGGCCATCGGCCAGTTGGCCCACACCGAACGCCACAGTTCGTTGAAGAGCTGATCGAAGGAACGAGCGTCGCCTATCAATTTCTCAGGAGTCCAGCGAACCAGGTTTGCCATAACGTTTCCCTCCGCGTGACAGGCCAACTCGCGTCGCGAGTTGCGCCTGGAGTGCTTCATTGCGCCCTTATCATGCCACAGGTGTATAAGAGCACCGTCGGCGCAGCGTCAGAAATGTCTCGGAGGAAGGTAAACGTTGTGCAAGAAACGGTCTCAGCGCCGGGCGTTCAGCAGGTGCACCTGCCAGACCCTGTGCAGCGATCCTGCTCCCTGCCAGCGGATGATGATGGCCGCAATCAACCGCAATCCGGCTCCCAGGGCCAGCACGGTGGTCAGGCTGAGCGAGGTTTCGGCGAGCTGACTGCCCAGCAGCGGGCCAACGAACACGGACAGCATCACCACCTGGTTGTAGGCGGTGGTGAAGCGCGTCAGGCTTTCGGACGGCGCGTTTTCGCTGAAATACCCGAACAGGCAAATGCCCGCCATCGTCCACATCCCGCCCGACAGCGCCGCGCTGATCAGCGTCAGCGGCAGGTTGGGGGCCAGGGCGATCACGACTCCGGCCAGGCTTGTCCCCGCCATGCCCAGGGCGATGGTGTTGAGGTTGCCCAGTCGGTCGGCGATGCGGTTGGTGATGGCAGAAAAAGCCGCTGCCGCTCCCAGCTCCGCCAGGGAGAAGATGGACATGAAGCCTTCATCCGCGCCCAGCTCGTCCACCAACCGCAGCGGGATGATCGCCAGAATCGAGAAGAACGTGACATGTACCAACGCCGCCACGAACGCCGGGCGATGGAAGGCCGACGAACGCCAGGGATTTTGCGGGGGATGCTCGGCGGTAGGCGAGTCTGCTGGCATCACCAGGCGGATGCGCAACACGGACAACAGGCTGAGTACGGAAAAGGCGAAGGCCAGGACATACATCACCTGGTAGTTCAGAGGAAAGGGGGCAAGCTTCAGCCACGCGCCAAAGCCCAGGGTAGCGGCTGCCACGGTCAGGTTGAAAGCCAGGGCGCGTTGGCTGAGCAGCGATGTGAGTTGTGTGGGCAATACGGCCTGGCGCATCATCACCAGGAACATCACCGAGCTGATGCCTGCGGCCAGCGAGGGTAGCGTTGCTGCGGCCAGCAACCATAGCGTCTGCCACTTATCCGGGAAAAACGGCGTGAACGCTGGCAGTAAGAACGACAGGCGGAAGCCCAGTGCGGGAAGTCTCAATGCTTGCAGGGCGCTGGTGTGACGGCTGCGCCACCAGGCCGCCATTGTCGAGGTCAACAGCGAGGCGAGCGATGGCAGGGCCGCCATCCATCCCAGCAGCGCCGCGGAGGCGTCCAGGCGGATGGCGTACACCGACAGGAAGCGGGTCGTGGCGGGCATGGCCAGCCCGAACAGGGCAATGTCCAGCACCAGCCAGCGGAAGTTGGCGTGTGCTTGCTGAGTCTCCTGGGCCAGGAGCGATGGGTCATCGGAGCGCTCGATCACGTTCCCCACCCTCTACCGCAAACCCCAACAGGCAAAAAACAACACACCTCGGCGTCAGCAAGGGCCGGGCGTGCGCCAGTTACCCTGATGATGATCATCTGCTTTGGCGGGACTGTCAAGACTCACCAAAGTGCTATTGGGCGTTGCTTTCCCTACGTCTGAGCCGCGCCTCAACGGGTCGCCGGACCGATGATCTCACTGGCCCGCACCATACGTCGCCGTTGATCCATGCGGAAAGCGATGGCTGCCAGCACCACGCCGAACGCTATCAGCGCCGCGCCAGCCAGGAAGGCGGCCTGGACTCCTTCCACAATGGCCCAGGGTGGCGCTTCGCTGGCATCTAGACCGGGAGAGAGAGGTGTGACCGCGTAGACCCGGCTGGCGAAGACTGCGCCAATCAGGGGCAGGCCAGTCACCTGCCCGAACGTGCGCGACAGGGAAAGCAGCCCCGACGCCACTCCCAGCCGTTCGCGCGGCGCGGCTCCCATGATCGCGCTGTTGTTGGGTGACTGGAACAGCCCGGCCCCCAGTCCCACTGGAAGCAACCGGACAATGTAGCCCAGGGTCGAGGTGTGCTCGTCAAGGGTTGAAGCACCCAGACAGGCCACGACGGCTACCGTCAGCCCGATCAACGAGATGCCCCGCGATCCGTAACGGTCGGAGAGTGCGCCGGCGATGGGGGCGGTCAGGCCCAGCGCGGCGGGCACTACGGTAAGGAACAGGCCGGTTTGCCGGGGATCGTAGCCCTTCACCCTTTCCAGGTAGAACGGCAGCACGAACATGCCGGCGATGACCATGAAGACCAGAAAACCGGTCAGCAAGCTGATGCTGAACAGCGGGTCGCGGAAGAGGGTCAGGTCAACCATTGGCTGATCCAGGCGGGATTCGACCCACAGGAAGATGCTCATACCTACCGCCGCGCCGATCAGTGCCGCCAGGATGGGGGCGCTGTCCCAGCCCTGCTCCGGCCCGAACGTCAGGCCGAACGACAGGGCGAGCAGGGTCAGCAGCAGCAGTACTGCACCGGGCGCGTCGAAGCGCTGTCCTCTGGGAGGTCGCCAGTCTGGCACATGACGACGCACCAGGGCCAGCCCGACGATGCCAACTGGCAGATTGACCAGAAAGATCGCCCGCCAGCCGATGCTGCCCAGGATCAATCCGCCCAGTGTGGGGCCGATGCTAATGCCCAGCGACACCACCGTGCCCATGATTCCCAGCGCACGCCCTCGCTCAGTGCGAGGGAAGGCTTCGGTCACGATAGCCATGCCCAACGCTTGCATCATCACTGCGCCCACGCCCTGCAGCACGCGGAAGGCGATCAACATGCCGATTGAAGGGGCCATGCCGCACAGGAGCGAGCCAATGGTGAAGACGACCATGCCGGTCTGATAGATGCGCTTCTTGCCGATCATGTCGCCCAGGCGGGCGATGCCCAGCATCAGCGAGGTGACTACCAGCAGATAGGCCACGACGACCCATTGCACGGTGGCGAAGCTGGCCCCCAGACTTTCTTCTAAAGTGGGTAGCGCGATGTTGACGATGCTGCTGTCTATGGTGGAAAGGAAGATGCCCATCGCGATGCTGAGCAATACCCACCATTTACGCGAATAGTCTGCCTGGTACGCCGTCGTCATAATTCCATCCCCTTGAAGTGCAGACGATTATACGCGCCGGAGCCATGGCTGCCTATGGAGCATCCTCTGTCCCGTGCTGAACGCAGATCGGTCAGATGGACGATTGAAATTTGTCCGTGCCTGTCCTATGATTTAGCGGATTTGTTCTCCAGACAGGCGCGGATGGCTGACGCATCGAAGATATGTTCGCGCAACCTCACTCCGGCTACATCTGACTTCTCTCGTACTGCCGCCAGCATTGTCCGGCACGCGGGCGGCATTCTGCCCGTGCGTGTTCTTGGTCGTCGTTCATTGCGTGAACCAACGGTTTTGAGCTGTGTCCTTCGTACTGAGACGAAATAGCCTGCAACGTTGCCAGAACCAAGCCATGAACGCCGAAGCTGTCACTGTCATCTCTATCACGCGGTTGACCGAAAACCCCTGCTTGAAGTGTGGGGCCTGTTGTGCCTATTTCCGCGTCTCGTTCTACTGGGCGGAGGCCGATCCGGGCCATGGCGGCACCATTCCGCCGGAACTGACCGAAGACCTCACGCCGGTATTGAGTTGCATGAAAGGGACGAATCGCCCTCAGCCGCGCTGCGCGGCCCTGATCGGCGAAATCGGTCAAGCGGTGCGCTGCGCTATCTACCAGGGACGTCCCTCGCCTTGCCGCGAGTTTGGCGTGGACTGGACGCCAGAAGGGTTGCGCTTCACGCCGGAAGACCTGGCTCGCTGCAACCAGGCTCGTGCGGCCTGGGGACTGCCGCCGCTGCTCGAAGAGCCGCATCCGGTGCCTCAGCCGGAACCGCAACCGCTGCGTCGGGTCAGCTAAGGGGTGTCAGGGACGTTCATGCGGTGACTCTCCCTCATTCCTGGGAACCCCTCAGCCCTCGCAGCGTGGGGGCGGGTTTCGAAACCCCCGTATAAACCCGTAGCCCAGGTGAAGGGCGGGGTTAAGGGGCAAGCCGTGCACAAGGCGCTCTAAAGTTCGCCGCGCAGAAAGGCGCTCAGCAGACGACGGTCGGCCTGTGCCGAGGGGGTGGGGCGTTCGGGGTGCCACTGCACTGCCAGCAGAGGCAACTCCGGATGTCGCACCCCTTCGATCACGCCATCGCTGCACACGGCAAAGGGAATCAGGCCAGGAGCCAGTTCGGCAGCCGTCACGCCCTGGTGATGGTAGGTGTTGGTCAGCAGGGTGTGTGCGCCCAGTAGAGTGGCGACTGCCGGATCAACCAGGTCGACGGCGTGTGGATCGTCGCTGTCGTGCGGCAGAAAGCGTCCATCCTGCGCGGGCAAGTCCTGAATCAAGCTGCCGCCCAGGTAGAGGTTGAGCACCTGCAACCCCCGGCAAATGCCCAGGACCGGCCATCCGTGCGCGAACGCCAGGTCGAGCAAGCGCCATTCGGTCTCGTCGCGTTCCGGCGCGATCCCTCGCGATCCCCGATTGGGCTGACCGTAGCGCGCCGGCGCGACATCACCGCCGCCGGTGAGAATCAGCCCTTCGGCGTGCAGCGCCGTCACGTAGTCTTGCGGCGCGTCCAGGGCATTGGGCACCAACAGGGGGACGACGCCTATCTCTTGCAGCAGGCGCACATAAGCCTGGCGCAGATAGTCGGCGGGGCGTCGCGCGTCGCGCACATCCATCGTCACCGCAAAGATGCGCATGGTGCTCATTCCCTGCGTTGCATGGCCTCGAAGCGCCGTAGTTGTTCCATCTGCGGGGGCATGATGCGGATGAAGGGACGGGCACGCCGGATGAGGGCGAGCGCCTCGTCGAGCGACATGCCCTGCGCCACGAAGTATGCTGCGGCCATGGTGGGCGCACGGCCTACGCCGCCCGCGCAATGAATGTACACTTTGCCGCCGTTACGGGTCACACGCTCGATGAAGGCCACGCCCTCGGCCAGGTGTTCCAGCGACGGGGCGGCGTCATCCACTGTCGGGAGATGGCAGTAGTGCGCCAGGGCCAGACCGCGTGCCGCGTCGTCGAACTCCGCCCGCAGGTTGACTCCGCCGGTGATGCCCAATGCTTCCAGCTTACGCTTGCCGCGCCGACCATACTGCCCGCCGACGAAGACCTGCGGCGTGATCTGACTGTAGCGCACCAGGGGGACGCCGGTCAGCTTGGGCACGCCGCGCCCGTACAGCCAGACCAGGGTGGTGCGCAGTCCCTGCGAGCGTAGCCGGTCGGCCAGGATCGCCAGAGCTTTGCGGACAGAGCGAAAGACTGTGCGCATGATGTTCTCCCGGCGGAATGATGGGTTCAGTCAATGACAGGCAGGGTTACGGCGAAGTCTTGCTCGGCGTCCACAGGCTCGACTACCTGAGGCATGCGCGCAGTCACCGGGCGACCGCCTCCGCCACGGCCCTGATCGCCGCCAGAGCGGGCGCGGACGGTGCGCACCAGGAAGACCAGTCCGCCCAGCAACGCCAGTGCCCAGGTGAGCACGCGCATGATGATGGCGATCACGCCCGCTTCGGCGCTGCTGACCCCCGCCAGCCCCAGAAAGAAGATGTACGCCGATTCCTTGACTCCCAGCGCGGCAATGGAGATGGGCAGCATTTCCGCGACGGTCGAGAGCGCGATCATCGGCACGAATGCCGCCAGAGGAATGGCAGGGCGCACGGCCAGCAGCACCAGGTACGTGGCACCCATGGTCAGCGCGTTGGCCAGCAAAGATAGCACGAACATCGCCAGCAAGACCGCCGTGCTCCATAACTGCTGCCGCAGCGCGGCCTGCAGGCTGCGCGTCATGGCCAGCAGGCCGTGCAGGCGCAGGCGGGCCATGATCAGGGCGATCGGTTCCATGAACCAGCCTTGGCGCAGGACAATCAACCCCACCAGGCCGCCAACAAAAGCCAGATAGACTGCCATGATGAAGCCGTGTGGCACCACACCCACTTCCAGCATGTAGGCGAAGGCGCTGGCCATGCCGAAGATGGATAGCAGACCGATCCCGCGCTCGATGAGCACCGAGGACGTGGAGTCGGCCACGCGCCCGGTCCTGGCGGCGGTATCCACGGCGCGCACGGCGTCCCCGCCGACGGCAGTCGGCAGGATGGTGCTGAAGAACGCGCCGACCAGGTAGGTGCCCAGCAAGCGCCGGAACGACAGGTTCATGGCGCTACGGCGAACCAGCAGGCTCCAGCGCAGCGACTTGACCACGGTACTGGTGAGCATCAGCAGCCAGGCCAGCGGGATCAGCTTCCAGTTGACGTTGACCAGCTTGTCTTGGTCGCGCGCGACCAGACCGATGACCAGCGCCATCAGGCCGAAGGCGATCACCAGGCGCAAGCGCATGAACCAGCGTCTGTGGCCAGTCTGGGGGTGCACAAGTTCGCGCGGAGTGGGGGAGTGGCTGTGAGTGACCATGATAGCGCGCTCATCGCTCGCAGATACCAGGAAGCCCTCGCAACGCTGCTGCAAAGTGTAGCCGGGCGGATTATATCAGACAGAATCGCCCCCGCCAATTGCCGAATTGCCTTGGCGGGGTGCGGGGGCACTTCGGGCGAAAACAACCCAGGGCGGGAGAACGCTTCTCCGCCCTGGGTCGCAATGGTCGGGTGCCGGTGTGACTACTCGGCTTCGAGAGCCTTGATCAGTTCCTGGCCTTGCTTGAGCACGTCGGACAGCGACGCCTGCTTGGTCAGGAACAGCGAGGCCATGTCGTCCACGATGATCTGCGCTTCGGCCACGCGCGGATGGAACGGACGCGCCGCGGGCACCATATTGTCGCTGTAGCGACCCATCGCCTCAACGATCGGGTTGCCCTTGCCCTCGAAGTGGGCCAGGATGGACTTGCGCGGCATGATGAACCACGACTGCCCTTCGGCCAGGCGCGGGGCGTTCTCGACCGAGGTCAGGAACTTGATCAGTTCCTTGGCTCCGTCCTTGTTGGGCGCGGAGGTCGGGATCGAGAAGCCCCAGCCACCCCACCAGCTCTTGCTGCCAGCGGGACCGGCGGGCGGCAGTTCGATCTTCATCTTCTCCGGCTTGTACCACTCGGTGTTGCCCTCAGCGACGCTCTGGAAGAAGGGCCACTGACGCATGAAGGCCACCTTGTCGGCCATGTAGAGTTCGTTCTGGGCGTTGTAGTCCTGGTTGAGCGCCGTCTCCGGGAAGATCTTGTGCGTGTGCATCATGTCGTAGAGGAACTGCAACGCCTGGGCCGTGCCATCGTCGAAGGCGAAGACATCACCACCTGCCTGCGCGGTCAGGTAGGCCACGTAGACGTAGAGCAGGGCGGGCTTGATCAGGCCGTCGGTCGTGCCCCAGATGCCCTTCTCCGGATCGGTGAACATCTTGCCCACTTCCACCATCTCGTCCCAGGTGCTGGGAGAGCTGACGCCCTTCTCAGCGAACCAGTCCGAGCGGGTGAAGAAGTAGCCCATGGCGAACTCGTGCGGGATGCGATAGCGAGCGCCGTCGAAGCTGTGGAACTTCTCGATCTGACCCTGCATGCTTTCCGGGAAATCGTCCCAGGTCTCCTGCGGGATGATGTCATCCAGCGGCTCGATCCAGCCGGCACGCGCGAAGACCGGCGAGCTTTCGTCGGCATCGCTGAACACATCTACCGGGCTGTTGTTGGCGGCGAAGGCGGTGCTGTATTTGGTGAGCATGTCGTTGCCGCTGGCCGGGCCTTCTTCCAGTTTCACCGTCAGGCCGGTGGCGGATTCGAACTCCGGCAGGATGGCCTTGATGGCGTCGTGCGCGAAGCCCTGGATGGCCAGCACCACTTCATTCTGGGCGTGCACCACGCGCGGGGCGAAGATACCCTGCTCGGCGATCTTGCC
Source organism: Anaerolineae bacterium (assembly GCA_034433965.1). Taxonomy (GTDB): domain Bacteria; phylum Chloroflexota; class Anaerolineae; order Aggregatilineales; family Aggregatilineaceae; genus UBA2029. Next base: position 4,448 of record DAOTZZ010000078.1, on the reverse strand, counting down.
GCCGCCCAGGGCCACGCCCGCCAGTGCTGCGCCGGTACCCTTCAGGAAAGTGCGGCGCGTAAAGCCTTTACGTTCGGTCATTTCCCTCTCTCCTGCAGATCATTGTCAAACGTACAGTTTGTGTCTGGCTGGCGACGATAGGGGAGACGATTGCCAGACAGGCTATCAAATGAAGCGGTCTAAGATGCAGCATTACGTCAGCGTTAGACAATCACCTCCTTTTGTTCGTACACACAACGACGGGCTTCGTCGGCAAAGGCTGCAATCAAGTCCGGGTCGGCGTCGAAAAAGTGATCGGATGGGCTGAGGATATACCCTCCGCCCTGGCCAGCTTCGTTGAAGCAGCGGCGCACTTCGGCGCGCGTTTCTTCGGGGGTGCAATTGATGAAGAAGTGCCCCTGGTCGAAACCACCGATCATGCACACGCGGTCACCGATGCGCTGCTTGGCTTCGGCCAGGCGCACATCGCCACCCATGTCCGGCGGGGTGAACGTCTCCATCGCGTCTGGCTTCATGTCGGCGATGCGTTCCAGCAGGGGCATCATGCCGCCGCAGGTGTGGTAGACGATGCGCTGACCGACTTCGTGGGCCATGGCGATCAGTTCGGCGTCGTAGGGGGCGACGAATTCGTCGAACAGGCGCGGCGAGATGACAGTCGAAGAGGCCGCCCCGCCGCCCAGTTCCAGCACGTCGTAGCGCGCGCCCTTCAGCGAGCGGATGAACGTCTTCTTGCGCTCCTGCAGGATGCGGATCAGCGTGTGTACCCATTCGGGATCGTCATAGGTCTCCAGGATCAGCCGCTCGGTGCCGACCAGCTCGACCGCGTCTTGCCAGCAGCCGGGCTGACCGTATACGTCGAAGTAGCAGATGTGCCCCCGCACCAGGCCGCGTTCGCCGAACTCCTCGGCACGCCGGTTGACCGCTTCCACGTCGCATTTGGGGTGCGTGACGAAGTCGGCGATCAGGTCAATGTCGCGCTTGTCCTTGATCAGCGGCTCGGCCACCCAGTCGGTGTACTCGTTGCCCTGCAACACCATGGTCAGGGTGCCGCGCGGCGTGACGAAGCGGTAGCGCGTGGTGCGATAATCGCTGGATGGCAGCTCTTCGGTCTCGATGCGCCAGTTGTCGGAGACGATGCGGTGCGTATGGTCGAGTGGGTGAATGAAGGTCTGGTTGGGGTCGTAGTATTCGCCTTTGGACGTGTCCGGCTTGTAGGGCACCGTCCACAGCCAGGCATCCAGTCCAAAACGGTCGAAGAACTCCATATAGCTGATGCCACCCATGTAGCGGTTGAGGAAGTAGGGCATGACATGATGGGTGGTCACCGGCAGCCGGTCGGGCATGCCGCCGGTGAGAGCAGTGAGCATACGCTGGCGCGAAGTCATCTGGTTCATTGAGGTCTCTCCTGGGCGGCTGGCACCAGTTCGACGGTGATCACCTGTCCCCCGCGCACATTGAGTGGGACGCTGTTCCCCATCAGGGGCAAGGGGGTCTGGCGCTCTTCGGCCAGGTTGGTCAGGTAGGCGGCAGAGAGTGGCACGCCACAGGTCAATGTGCCCGATACAGGTTCGCGCGTGATGTTGTAGCAGCGCACGATCAGCGTGTCGCGCTCGCTGCGCCGGACCGCGCTGAGTACCAGGGCGGGCGGGTCGAGCTGAATCACACCCAGCGCGGGCGGGAAGCGCCCCTCGCGCGGCCAGGGGATAGGAGTGACCAGCGCCGGATCGTCGCGGGTGATGTTCATCTCGCGCAGTTCCAGGCCAGGGTGCGTATCTGCCCGCCGCCCCAGCAACGGAGCATTGTAGTTGTAGGCCACCTGATAGACCTGCCGCCAATCACCAGCGTGCGGCAGGATGGCATACTCGTAGCGGTAGGGGCCAGGACACTGCGCGCCCGGCGTCGCAACCAGTGGGCCGGCGGCAATACGGCGTACCCACAGATCGTCGCGCGAGAGCCAGCCTACCGCCCGCAGCAGAGTCAGAGCAATCGTGCCGTCTTCGGTCACTTCCACGGAGGGCAGGCCACGGTTGAGCACGGCCAGGCCACATTCGCCATCGCTCAGGTCGGTGAAGGCGCGCTGATGCATCAGCGGGGTGGGGTCTTCGACCCAGCCCTGCGCATCCGGCAGCTTGAGATCGCGCGCCGCCACCATGTAGGACTCGTCCACATGCGCCTGAGCGACGCGCAGACCGGTGGGGAAAATCACCGTCAGCTTGTGATCCTGAGCCTGGTTGTCAATGTCGGTGGTGATATACAGGCCGGGCTGCCCCGCGTAGAGGCGCAGTTCGGAGACAATCGGCAGGGGCACTGTCTCGCTGGAACGGGCCGTCCGGTCAGGTGTCAGCGCTTTGGGAATGGCGAGCGTGCGCTCGATGCGAAAGATGGCGCACAGCGGCCCGTCCTGGACGCAGGTGACGGTGGCCGGATGTCCGGTGGTGCTGATCACCTGGCTGCCGGCGGGGAAGGGGCAGTAGGTGTATTCGTCGCCCGTATCTTCCACGTCCACAAAGTGATGCAGGCCCGTGTAGACCCGTCCGGTGGTCTTGTCTTCCACACGCAGCCCGCCATCGTCTTCAATGGTGAAGCTGAGGTAGCGGTTGGCGGCTCCGCGTCCGGTCACGACCAGATCGGTAGCGGAGGGGTCGGTTTGCTGGTCGGCAGGCTGCGCAAAATAGGTGGCAAACCCCAGAGCTGGGACTTCCACCGGGAACAGCACGCGCACACAGCGTTTGCGGTTGGGCTTGAGCACTTCCATCCAGAAACGTTGCTCGTCTTCCAGCACCTGATGCGGCAGCACCTTGCCATCCGGCGCGACGATCTGGAAGTTGTCCGCTTTGGGATCGTCAAAGTCGAACTCGATCACAGCGTCGGCGATCTCGGAACGCGCCCAACCCAGGGGATTGAACACGATCAGCGGTGTGCCAGGCTGCGCGGTCATGTCGAGTTCGCGGGCGATCTGCCGCAGACTGTCGCGCACCAGCGCCTGCCCGATCTGCCGCGACTGACTGAAGCGGTAGAGCATTTCCTGGTGCACTTCGTCAATGCCGCTGCCGTAAATGTCGTCGTGCGGATGGTTGAGCAGCAGCCAGTGCCAGGCTTGCCAGACCAGCGCCGGCGTGCTTTCGGGCACGTCTGCGCCCAGCAGCCAGGCCAGCGCGGTGAGTGGCTCAGTGTAGCGCTCCAGCAGCACTTCGCCCGCATGATTCTGCTGCTTGAGGTGAATGCGCGTGGAGTAGACGCCCTGCAGAATCTCCGAATAGCGCCCCCAGCGGAATTCGCCCTCGAACGTCTCCAGGGATACGCCAGACTGCCGCACCCGCGCCAGATGGTCGGCCAGCGTGCCGTGATGGATGACGGTATCGCTCAGTCGGGCGTTGGCCCGCCGGATGACTTCCGGAATGCGCGGTTCTGGCTCGGCGTGATCAATACCGTTCATCAGCAGCAGGGCGCTGGTGCGCGCCATTGGTTTCAGGCGTTCCAGCGCCCGCTCGATCTGCTGTTGCGCCAGTTCCCAATCAAAGGCCATCTGCGAGGTGTCGCCCCAGTGAATGGCGTAGCCCAGGTTGGAGACGTTATGATAGCCCCAGGGCATGAGAATGGTGGTCACACACGAACCATCGGGAGCACGCCATTCGAATTCTGTGCCCAGACGGTCACCATCCGCACCCATGCCGCGCCAGAAGAAGGCGTTGTCTATGCCAAAGCCCTGCAGAATCTGCGGCAGTTGGGCGATGTGACCGAAGCCGTCGGGCACATAGCCGATCTTCATCACGCCGCCATAGGGTTCGCCCATGCGATGCCCGACCATCAGGTTGCGCACCAGCGCCTCCGGGCTGACCAGGAATTCGTCGGCCAGCACATACCAGGGGCCGACCTGCAACCGCCCCGACCGGCACAGGGCCTGCAGGTCTGGGGCGCGATCGGGGCGGACTTCCAGATAGTCTTCCAGCACGCTCATCTGCCCATCGAGCATGAAGACGCGGAAGTCGGGATCGTTAGCCAGAATGTGCAGCAGACGGTCTACCAGACGTACCAGACGAATACGATATTCCTGAAACGTGCAGTACCACGCCCGATCCCAGTGCGTGTGACTGACCAGCGTAGCCTGGAATGGTTTTTCCACTGCGCTGTGCCTTTCGGGTGATGAGAGCGCCCGGCGAAGCAATTCGCCCAGCCCAAACAGTCTCTATCGCTCTATGTATAGACAAATTTATTGTAGTATGGATGCCTTGTCAAGACAAGGCCTGGATGGCACAGGGTGCATTCGGATTTGGGGGCAAGAACTCAGCACAGAAGTGATCTCAGGAAGACTTTGCGAATTCCGCCGGTTTACCTCACCCCTAAATCCCCTCTCCACACGCGGAGAGGGGACTTAGCCAGATACTTACTCCCCCTCTCCGTGTATGGAGAGGGGGCCGGGGGGTGAGGTTTTCAAACGATCTCCGAAG
>DAOTZZ010000077.1:0-15483 GCA_034433965.1 Anaerolineae bacterium | reverse complement strand
AGCGCGATGCGGTCGTGCTGGCGCACCAGGTTGGTGCTCAGCTTGTGCAGGAAGTCCTGGCGCTGGTTGGCAACGTGCGCCTGCTGGCGCTGGACGGCCAACAGCGCTTTGCGACGGTTGTTGCTCCCTGGCTTAACGCGAGACAGCTTGCGTTGCAGAAGGCGGAGTTTTTGCTGCCCCGCGCGGTAAAAAGCCGGATGCGCAATCTTCGTCCCGTCACTGGTCGTTAGCAGGGCGTTGATGCCTACGTCAAGGCCCACCGCCCTGCCCGTTTCAGGCAGCGCTTGTGGCTCCGGCACCTCGCAGGTGAAGCAAGCGTACCACCGTCCCGCTTTGTGCAGGATGCGCACCGTCTTGATCGTGCCCTCAAGCGGGCGATGCCAGCGCACACGCACCCGTCCGATACCGTACAGCTTCAGTCGCCGCCCATCGAGCTTTGCGCCCATCCCGAACTGCTTGAACAGAAAACTGTTGAAGCGGTTGCGACCTTTGAAGCGCGGAAAACCAGGCTTCTCACCTGCCTTCACGCGGCGAAAGAGCGCCTCGAACGCCGCGTCCACCTGCTCGATGACGCTCTGCGCGGTCTGGCTGAACATCTGGTTGGCATAGGGGAAGGTCTTGCGGTAGTGCCTGGCAAGCTCGTAGAGGTCTTGCTTGCTGACATTGCGCCTTTCCAACCGATAGGCGAGCTTGCGTTCCGCCAGCGCCATGTTGTACAGCTCTCGGCAGGCGTCCAGCACGCGCCACAAGTTTTCTTCTTGCGAGCGCGAAGGGTAGAGGCGGTAGCGGTAGGTTCGCAACATTCAGACCGTCTTCTGAGTCTCGATGGGTTGTTCAGCCGTCGTCACTGTCATACAACAGAAAGCCGTTTAACGCAATGGCGATTGAGTAGCGGCGCTTCATCTCCACAGCTAAAGCCAGGGGCTTTCGCGTCGGTTTTTCGGTAATTCGCTCCGATGCGATACCCTGCTTTCCAGTCGTGATCACGCGACTCTCGCCTTGTGACAAATGTCACAGATTTAACGGGCGTTTGGGAACTGTTGAGGCGAGAGGCGGCGGACTATGCTAGGGGTGTGTGACAGCAGGTTGGCTGGAGACGATCAGTCTCAAGCCTGGGACGGTGTTTCTCTTCTGCCTCCTTACCTCATAATACATACATTTTTGGGAGATGCTGCATCTGGTTGGGGAGTCCGGATGCAGCATTTCAGTTGGGGGTCCCGTCGAGCGCTGACTTGTGACAGCTAGCTCTGTTCTAAGTGCATCTTGTCACAAGTCAGCGGTGTGGCTGTGGGGTATGATACAGATGTGGCTAGCGGAAAGAGAGTTGTTTAAAACTTCACCCCTTTTTGCGCAGAGTTGCGCCAATGTTTTCCTCCTTGTGCTTCAGCGCACGACGCTTGGGGGCGTCGTGCGCTGAGTTTATGTCCCAGGTAACTTTCTCATTGGCGTAGCCGCGCCAGCGCCCAGGCCGCATGTTCGCGCACCAGGTCGGATTCATCCTGGCGGGACAGGTAGTCGAGTTGCGGCGCGAATTCGGCCAGGCCGCTATTGCCCGCGGCCACGCAGGCGTTACGCACCAGCCGCGCCCGACCAATGCGCGCGATTGCCGAATCGCCGAAGCGCCGCGCGAATTCGGCCTCGTCCAGCGCCAGCAGATCGGCCAGCGGCGGCGCGGCCCGGTCGGGGTCGGTGGGCCAGAAGGCGCATTCGGTCGTCGGAGCGCTGAACTTGCGCGTGAAGGGGCAGACTTCCTGGCACAGGTCGCAGCCGTAAACCCAGTTGCCCAGCAAGGGGCGTAGTTCCGCCGGGATCGCGCCTTTCAGCTCGATGGTCAGGTAGCTGATGCAGCGCCGCGCATCGAGCACATAGGGCCGGGGGAAGGCGTCCGTGGGGCAGGCGACCTGACAGCGCTGGCATGTCCCGCACATGGTCGCGCGGCCCGGCGCAGTATAGTCGTCGAGGGCGAGCGTCGTCAGTACCTCGCCCAGGAACAGGTACGAGCCGCGACGCGGATGGATCAGCAGGGTATTCTTGCCGATGAAGCCCAGTCCGGCTTCCTGCGCGTGACTGCGCTCCAGGATCGCGCCAGTGTCCACATAGACGCGGCAGGCGATGTCCTCGCCCGTCTGTTCACGCAGCCAGTCCGCCAGCGCCTGCAGGCGCGGGATCATCACCGCGTGATAGTCCGCCCCCCAGGCGTAGTTGGAGATGCGCCCGCGGCGGGGATCGGTCAACACGGAGGGCGGGACGGGAGGCGGTGCGTAGTTGAGCGCCACCACGATCAGGGTCTGCACGCCGGGCAAGATGACGTTGAAATCGGCGCGGCGGGCCAGCCGGTCCGGACGGGCCAGGTAGCCCATCGTCCCGTGCATACCTGCCGCGATCCACTGTTGATAGGCGCTCAGCCAGGGCGACGGCCTGGCCGGGATCACGCCCGCCTCGTCGAAGCCGAGCGCTGCGGCCTGTTGCAGAATGTCTTCCGTAGAAAGGCGCATGGTCTGGTCTGACGGGCCTTCTGCCGTTCATCCAGACTCTATTGTGCCATCTCCCACCACGGCGCGGCCAGTTCCTGCACAAACGGCGATGGCGACGCCAGGTCATAGGTGATGAACAGGTGACGCATGGCGCGCGTGCAGGCGACATAGAACAGGCGGCGCTGTTCTTCGAGTTCCTCCTGATAATCGGCGGCGTTGGGATCGAGCCAGCGCGGTAGCTCGTTCTGGTTGAGGAACGGCACGGCCACGATGGGGAATTCCAGCCCCTTGGCCGAATGAATGGTCATCACCTTGGCGTGTGGCGCGGTCAGGTCGAGGTTCTGGCCTTTGACGAAAGCAGCCGGGACGTTATGCGCGGTCAGATAGGCGGTGATGCGCTCGGCCAGACGCTTGTTGGGCACCAGCACTGCTACTGCAGCCCATCCCTGGCGACAGTGCCGCATGGCCGCGTGCAGCTCATGGTAGAGCCAGTCCACCTGTTCCTTTTCGCCGCGTCCCCCGAAGACGCGCGGACGTGGCCCGCTATGCACGTACTTCTGGTCGAGCGTCTCGGCGTCGGCGGTCTGCGCCCGGCGCAGGAAGGCGTGCGCGGCCTCGGCGATCTGTCGGGTGGTGCGGTAGTTGCGCTTCAGCAGGCGCGTGCGCCCGGCAAAGCGCAGGTCGTTGTGCACGCGCCCCCACGAGAAGCCCTTGTTGTAGAGTGATTGTCCCTGATCGGCGGTCAGGAACAGGCCGGTAGGGCTGTTGCAGAGGCGCAGGCACAGGCGCAACGCAATCGGCGTCAGGTCTTGCGCCTCGTCCACGAACACGTAGTCGTACCCGCCATAGGTCTCCTGCCAGCGCGGATCTTCCAGATAGGCGAGCGCCTGCTGCCGCAGGCGACCCCACGACATCAGCCCGTTGCTGGCGAAATAGTCGCCGACATGCTCATAGACCTGCCAGACAGCGCGGCGCAGGTGAACATCCAGCGGGCGCTGACGCCCGATCCGCGGTGCGGCCAGATAATCGCCCAGCGACAGCAGCCCCTGCCCTTCGATGATCCATTCGATTTCCTCTTTGAGGTAGTTCTCGGAAAACGGCCCGCGGCGGTCGAGCACGCGCTGCAAGACCGGGTCCGCCAGGCCAGAAAGGACCGCGCGGGCGCTGTTGAGGGCAGCATCCCAGTCTGAGTCGTCCGCCATGGCTGGCTCCTGCCCGCTGGCCCCTCTCACAATCTCCTTGGCGACGTTGTCGAGCGTGCTGACTTTTAGCCCGTCCGGCAACTCACCCAGCAACTGTTGCAACAGTTGTTCCGAAGCCCGCACCAGGGCATTGGTGTAAGTGGTGAACAGGATACGCGGATTCATGCCCGGCAACGCCAGTCTGGTCACGATCTCCGCCACCCGGTAAAGCGCAATGGTGCTCTTGCCGGAGCCGGGGCCACCCTTGACCAGCGTAGGGCCGGAAAGCGCAAAGTCTACCAGCGGCTTTTGCTCGTCATCGAGTAGCAGCAGGAAGCCCAACAGGTCACCATCGGCGTAGCGCTGCAGGTCTTCCGGCTCCTTGAGCACCAGGTTGGGTTCCTGGGCGATTTCGGCCAGGGTGGGGCGGTTGTAGAGCCAGTCGGAGACGCGGTCGAAGATGTCCAGGGGCAGGTTCAGTTCCAGCAGATCGTCCTCCGTCTGGCAGGCGATTAACTCCTGGTGATAGACCTCTGGAATCTCCAGGCGGCGCAGTACCTCCGCCGTGATCTCCATCGGCAGGAGCTTGCCGGTGGGCTGCGTCACGCGCGTGCTGACGGGGGGCACAGGGCGACCGTCCGGCCAGTCCGGAATGTCCGCGGCGGTGGTGGGCGTGGTCGGGTCGAGCACCTCGCCCAGCAGTTCCAGGCTACGCGCATCACCTTTCTTGAAGCCATCTACCAGGCCGTAGATGTAATCGTGCGTGCCCACGTCCAGCAACTGCACGAATGGTTCTTGAATCACATACAGGATGCGGAAGTTATCGTTGACGCGGTAAGACCACAATTCCCGCTTCTTACCCAGATGCTCGATATTCTTGCTCGCGGCGTTGTTGGGAGACTGTTCCAGGATCTCCAGGTCTTTGACAATACGCTTCTGCAGCTCTTTGCTCAGGTCAACGAAATGTCTGGTGAAAGTCGGCTTATGGATCAATTGATACATCTCTTCCCTCCAGCCAATGATTAAGACGTTGTCCCACCCCTACCACTTCTCATTGTATGCGCAATGGTGAAGTTGACAAAATGCCGCACCGCCAATACCCTCAGTGAGGTCAATAAGGAGCGTGTCTCATGCGTCAAGTGTGGATCAGCAAGGCCGGTCCGCCCGAAGTGTTACAGGTGCGCCATGCGCCGGAGCCACAGCCCGGCCCTGGGCAGGTGCGTGTGGCCGTCGAGGCGATTGGCGTCAACTTCGCCGACATCGTCGGGCGGCTGGGTGTCTACGCGGACGCGCCGCGCATTCCCTTCGTGCCGGGTTTCGAGGTCGCCGGGCGTATTGATGCCGTCGGCGCGGGCGTAGATCCGGCCCGCCTGGGGCAAGAAGTGCTGGCTCTGACGCGCTTTGGCGGCTATAGCGAGATGATCTGCGTGCCCGCGTCTCACGCCCTGCCGCGCCCGCCGACGCTCACCGTCGAGCAGGCGGCGGCGTTTCCCGTCGCCGCGCTGACAGCTTACGCTGCCCTGGAAGTGCTGGCCCGCGTGCAAGAGGGCGACCGCGTGCTCATTCACGCGGCGGCGGGCGGAGTCGGGCTGATGGCGGTGGACATCGCCCGGCTGCACGGCGCGACGATCTTCGGCACGGCGTCGGCGGCCAAGCACGACTTTCTGCGCGAACGGGGCGTGCAGCACCCCATTGATTACCGGCAAACCGACTTTGTGCGGGAGGTGCTGCGCCTGACCGACGGCGCGGGCGTGGACATCGCCGTTGATTCCATTGGCGGGCGCTCGTGGCTGCGCAGCTATCGGGCGCTGGCCCCTGCGGGACGGCTGGTCATCTGCGGGGTGACGGCGCTCGCGCCCGGTCTACGCCGCTCGTGGTGGGGGCTGCTGAAGTTCGCGCTGGGCGTGCCCTGGCTGGCGCTCAACCCGGTGCGTCTGGCCAACGATACGCGCGGGGTGCTGGGCGTCAACCTGGGGCGGCTGTGGAAGCATGAAGCGCTGTTGCGGGCCTGGGCCGAACAGGTGCTGGCCTATCAGCAGGCCGGATACTTGCGGGTGCACGTGGATCGCGTTTTCCCGTTGGGCGAAGCTGCTGCCGCGCACCGCTACATTCAGGAGCGGCGCAACGTGGGCAAAGTGGTGCTCCGACCGTAGGGCCGCCGTCAGTCCGCAGGCGTCAACAGGCTGCTCACTCGCTCGGCGAGAGTCCTCATCTCGATCGGCTTCTGCAACACATCGGCCACGTTGAGATCGGCCACTTGCGCCTGGGCGGTCGGCAGGGCGGACACCACCAGCACGGGGATGTCGCGCAGATCGGGCGTCTGCCGGATGTGCTCCAGCACCGCTTCGCCGGGGGCCAACGGCATCATCAGGTCGAGGATAATCAGATCGGGCCGGTAGGCGTTGATCTGATAGAGCGCCTCGATCCCGTTGGCTGCCGTGTAGACCTGATGGCCGTGTTTTTCCAGGAATAGCCGCATCATGCGCGACAGTTCGAAATCGTCTTCGATAATCAACAAGATGGCCATCGCACCAACCCTCACGGTCTAATCTACCCCCGCCGCCCTCATTGTAAGCGAAACAAGCGGGCGCTGGCAAGCTTTTTCAGACGGAAGCCGCCCGCACTGTCCAGCGCCAGACCAGCCCGACCGCTACTTCGCGCAGGGCGAACGTGAGTCCCACCGCCAACGCCGCCCAATCCAGCGATAGCTCGGCCAGGTAAGCGGGGACGGGGCCGAGTAGTGTCAGGGTGATCACGCGCTCTTGCAGAGTTGCCGCCTGGGCGGGTTGCAGCGCCAGCACCACCGCTGCCAGGCTCACATCCAGCAGCCAGAAGACAAAAGCGGCGACGTTGGCCCCTGGCACGGCCACGCGCACCGTGCGCGCCCCGGCGCTGGCCGCCAGCGCCGCCGTTGCCATCAGTGTGAACTGTTGCGCGCGGTCGAGCAGGTAAAGGCCGCCTCCTGCAGCCATGACCAGCAACCCCGCTCCACAGGCTTCGTAAGGCGACAGATCGGTCAGAGCGGGCCAGGGGGTGTGCTCGATCAGGCTCAGGCTGAGCAGGGCGGCTGCCAGCGCCGCGATCAGGATGGCGCTGCGGGCCAGGAGCAGGGCCACGCGCAGCGACCACAGCGCCCCGCGCGCCTTACTGAGCACCAGCGTGGCCGTGTCGAAAGGGGTGGTGCGCAGGGTGTCCCAGGTGGCCCCTTCGCGCTCGCGGACGATGGTCGGGCCGAGCGCCACACCCAGCGGCACCGACCACGTCACCAGCGAGGCCAGCACCATCACCAGCAGCGATAGCCCGCCGGTCAGGCAGCGCGTCGCCAGGGGCAGGGGCGCGCGCAGCGCTACCAATACGGCCACCAGCACCAGCACGCCCGCAGAAGGCATCATGCTCCTGCCGATCAGTTGCAGGGTCACGCGCCAGGGCGGCAGGTGTGTCGCCTCGCGGAGGAAGACCGGCACCGCGCCGTCCGGCTCGCGGAAAGGATTCAGGCGGGCGAATAGCTCCCAGGAACGCATGACTCGCTCATCAGCAACAGACTGTTTGCGGCGTATCTGTGTTGTTGAGTTATACGACAAAATGCGCGCGCCCGCCCCTCTCGACAACACCCCGCACTTTTTCGTATACTGAAAGAAAGCGCTGTGCAGGTGTATGATGTCGCCGGGCAGCGCTGGCGGGGACAAGACTCATAGCGGAATCACTGTGCCCAGGGGTGCTGCGCAGCGTCAGGCCCCGCCAGTGGTTCCGCTATGTGTTCTTGGGGAGTGAGAAGACGCAGGAGGTGCAAGATGGCTGTGATCACCATTTCCCGTCAGGTGGGCAGCGGAGGCGACGAGATCGCGGCGCGAATCTGCGAGCGTCTCGGCTACCGCTATTTCGACAAGCAGGCCATGCTGGATGCTGCCAAGGGCGCAGGTCTGTGTGAAGCCGAGGTCGTGGATTTCTCCGAAGAGCGCTATGAGGTACAGGATTTCCTTTCGCGGATTCTGCGCAGCCGCCCGCGCACGGTGCGTCAGGTGCTCATCCGCGAGGAAGCGCACGGCCCGGTAGATACGCTCACCGCCCGCGAACTCGACGAGGAGCGCTGCGTCGAGCTGGTCCGGCTGGCCGTGCGCCATGCCTACGAGCAGGGCGACATGGTCATCGTCGGGCGGGCCGGTCAGGCGATCCTGCGCGGGCTGCCAGGGGTGCTGCATGTGCGCGTCATTGCGCCGCTGGAGGATCGCATCCGTCGCCTGCGCGAGCAGGGCATCAGTGGCATCAGCGAGATCAAGCTGACCATTGCCGAGCGCGACCGGGCCAGCGCCGCTTACCTCAAGCGCTTCTTCGGCGTCTCCTGGGACGATCCGGCGCTTTATCACCTGGTGCTCAACACGGGCCTGCTCGATTACGACCTGGCCGCCGACATCGTCGTGCACGCTGCGCAACGTCTGCCCCTGGCCGCTAACGTCTGAACAAGAACGGGCGGGGACAGTCCATCACGTCCGTCTGAGCGGCTGACGCGGAGTTCGCGCACAGGGTGCATTCGAATCTTGGGGCAGTAGTCTTGAACTGTCGAGACGCAGAGGAGAGAAAAGACTCTGCGAACCCCGCTGGTTTACCTCATCTCCAGGCCATACACGGAGAGGGGGCTACGAGGCGCGCCAGCGCCGAGTGGGGATGAGGTAAACCAGGGCAGGGTAACCTGTCTTTCCAGATTCTTCACCTGAGTTCATTTCTGTGACCCTGTGATCTCTGTAGTGAAGTCTGCTCCCAAATCCGAACCGCCCTTTGTGCACAGCGGCTATTTCGGCGCAAAGGACGATGCGGTACAATGCAGATGGTGTGAAACCCGCATGGCTACGTGCGGTTCGGCAAGGAGCAGGGCATGGCCGTTGTCACCATTTCGCGTCAGCTTGGCAGTGGCGGCGAGCAGATCGCCCGTCGGGTGTGCGAACTGCTCCATTACCGTTATTTCGACAAGCAGTTGATTCTGGAAGCGGCCAGCGAAGTGGGGCTGGCCCGCGACCATGTGGTGGACTACTCCGAAGATCGTTACGAACTGCAAAACTTCCTGGCGCGCCTGTTTCGCCCTGGGCCGCGCCCGGTCAAGCGCGTGTCGGTGCGCACCGAGGATTCTTCCGGGCGGGTGCAGCTCACCGCCGAGACCATTGACGAGGCGCAGTATGTCGAGCTGATCAAGACGGCCATCCGCACCGCCGCCGCCCAGGGGGATATCGTCATCGTGGGGCGAGGCGGGCAGGCGGTCTTGCAGGACATGCCGGAGGTGCTGCACGTGCGGGTGATCGCGCCGGATGGTACGCGCATCGCCCGCCTGCAACAGCAGGAAGGGCTGAGCATCGAAGCCGCTCAGCAGAAGATCGCCCGCCAGGATCGCGCGACCGCTGAATACCTGGGGCGTTTCTTCGGCATCCGCTGGGACGATTCCACGCTCTATCACCTGATCATCAACACCGGCAAGATCAGCATCGAGGGCGCGGCGCAACTGATTGTGGACGCGCTGGTGCAGTTGCGCGCCTACCCCCTGTAAATCTCTCCGTACCAGCAACATCAGCGCCCAAACAACATCAATAGTCGTTGAAATGTTCGCCGCGCCAGGGTATAGTGTCCTTTGTGTTCTGGTCTTTTCGCGTTGACAAAGGAGACTCTATGCCACAGCGAACGCGAATCCTCACTTCTGGGCGCAGCCTGGTGATGGCTGCCATCTGGGGGATGCTGTTGAGCATCTTGCTGGGGGCTTGTGGGCAGGACAAAAAGAACGAAGCTGCCCAGCAGCCTACCCCGACTCAGACAGTGCGAGCCGGTTTGCAGGTCGGCGATCCGGCTCCCTTCTTCAGTCTGCCCGCCTCGGATGGCAGCACGGTGACGCTGGATGACTACAAGGGCAAACAGCCTGTGCTGCTGTTCTTCCACATGGCCGATGGTTGACCGCCCTGCCTGCAACAGATCGTTGATCTGGAAAAGCACCCCGACTGGCAGGCGCTGAATGTCGCCATCGTGAGCATTGCGCTCGATCCCGCCGATCGTCAGGCCGCTGTCAAACAGGAATACGGGATTCAGGCCCCCATGCTGGTAGACGCTGATTCTGCCGTCTCTGCCGCCTATGACGTGCTGAAATGGGCCATCGCCAGCGGCGAACCCGGCCATACCTTCATCCTGGTGGATCGAGATGGTCGCGTGGCCTGGATACGGGACTACGGCGCGCCCGATCTGCCCGAACGCACCATGTACGTCCCGCCGGAGGAGATCATTCAGCAGGTGCGCGACAGCCTGGGGCCGTAGACGCGCGCTCGCGCTCCCGCCTTACCCTACGCCCCCCAAGCGCCCAGGCTACGGCTGCTACGCTATTGGGGGGCGGCCCATTGAGTCACAGCCGAACTTGCCTTACACTGAGAGTAACGCAAGCGATAGTCTCTGAGAAAGAGCAAGGGAGAGGGAGCATGTCTCGGTACCGTTGGTTGAGCTTGATCATCGTCGTCGCGCTGGTGGGGGTAAGCCTGGGCATAGCGGCCACGGCTTCCGCGCAAGCTCCGACGGCCACCGTCAACACCGGCGCGCTGCATATTCGCAGTGGCCCCGGCATCAGCTACAGTGTGGTGTTCTCGGTCTATCGTGGTACGGTGTTGACACTGCTGGCACGCAATGCCGACGCCTCCTGGGTGAAAGTACGGCTGGACAATGGCATCGAGGGTTGGGTCAACAGCTACTACATTGCCACGGCCTACCCGCTTCGCAACCTGCCGCTGGAAGGCACGGGCGGGCCGGTAGGCATCACCGCCACGGTGACCTCCTACGCGCTGAATGTGCGCAGCGGTCCCGGCATCGGCTATGCGCGGATCGTCTCCATTCCGCGCGGCACGCTGATGACACTGCTGGCGCGCACCGCCGACTCCTCGTGGGTGAAGGTGTTGCTGGCCAGCGGCGTGCAGGGCTGGGTGAGCGCTGGCTTCATCGCCCCGTCTGCGCCGCTCACGTCGCTGCCGGTGGAAGGCGTGGTCGTGCCGCCGCCGCAACCGCCGCCGCCCACCACTTACCGCACGCACGTCGTGCAACCGGGTGAGAATCTGTTCCGCATTGCCCTGCGCTATGGCGTGAACATGTGGGACATCGCCCGTCTGAACAACATCCTCAATCTGCGCCTGATTTACGCTGGACAGGTGCTGTTGATCCCGTAAGCGCGTCTCTGCGCACCGCCCCTGCTATGGCAGGGGCTTTTTCGTTACCCCCTGCGACCAGAAGGTATGCTATACTGCGCCACGTTGCGGCGGACTTGCACACGGGAGCGGGCGAAATGTCTCAACCGGTCATGGTGGCGCTGGCGGCATTGCTGGTTGGCCTGGTGAAGGGTGGGCTGGGGCCAGCGCCGGGCGCGCTGCTGGTGCCGTTGCTCAGCACGACCATGCCGGTGACCGAGGCGGTCGGCGTCACCCTGCCCATGCTGATGGTTGGCGACTGGTTCGCGCTGCCCGTCTACTGGCGCAAATGGGATGGGCAGGCGCTCCGCCTGATGCTGCCCGCTGCGGTTGTCGGCGTGGGGATGGGTGTGGCCCTGCTGACGACGCTGCCCGATGACGCATTGCGGCGTGTGCTGGGCGCGTTCACCCTGATCGTCGCGCTCTACAAGCTGGGCAGCGACACCCTGAAGTCGCTGACCTATCATCCGCGTACCTGGCACGGCTGGCTGGCCGGGTGGGGATCGGGTTTTGGCTCGGCGCTTGCCAACGCGGGCGCGCCGCCGGTCACCGCCTATCTGCTGTTGCGCGGCACTGCGCCCACGGCTTTCATCGCCACCACGGTGGCTTTCTTTCTGGTGGTCAATCTGCTCAAGCTGCCCATCTTCATCGCCACCGACGTGCTGGATGGCCCGACCCTGGCCCGCACGCTATGGGCTTTGCCGCTCATTCCGCTGGGCGTGTGGCTGGGCAAAGAGCTGGTGCGGCGTATCAATCAGCGCAAATTCGAATGGCTGATGCTGATCTTGCTGTTCTGGATTGGCAGCTCGTTGTTGTTTGGATGAGTCGAGAGTTATGAGTTGAGAGTCGTGGGGCGAGAGGGTTGAGCAGAGAGCTGGGCTGCATTCATACCCGCTCCAGGCGCAAAACTCCAACCCCCAGACTTCCCACTCAATACTCCCGCAGATAGCCCAGCGCCTCGTCGTGCTCCCCGTCCATGACGATCTCCAGGTAGCGCCCCCCTGTTTCGGCGGGCACGTCAATGACGCGGATCACGCAGGCCAGATCGGCGTCCTCCGGCAACAGGTCGGGCAGGCAGTTGTGGGCGTTGTTGAAAAAGTCCCAGTTGTAGACGTTGCCCGGCTCGTGGGGGAAGAGCGCCAGGGGGAAAATCTGGGCTTCTACCAAATCCTGGAAGAAGTGCGTGCCATAGGCCATCTCTGGCGTGACGTTGTTATCCGAGTGGGCGATTTCGATCAGGGCGCGGCTGTTGTAGATGTCCGCGTAGGATACTTTCACGCCCAGGTTGATGTCGGACGTGCCCCAGCGACCCGGCCCCATCAACACAAACTGTTCCTCGCGCAGCCGCTCGTTGAGCCGTCCTATGGCGCGCCCCACCTGCAGGCGCTGTTCCACGCTGGCGATCTGCTGATAGCAGAGCGGGTCCACATAGACGATGTAGCGCACCCGCTGCACTACGCCTTGCGGAATCTGCCGATGCGCCGAGAAGAGCACATCTTGCGGGGGCACGTTTTGCGGGGCGCGCACGTTGGAACCTGCCCGCTGCTCGCTGAGCGGGCGGCACTGTAGCAGCGAAATGCGATACTGCGGGCGCGGCCATACCTCAGTGACTTCGATGGCGTACTCGATGTCTACGGGGTGCTCGTAGCGGCTTTCCAGGAACTTGAGCAGATTGCGCATGGTGGCGGTGAAGGCCGTGTCGCGGGCCAGCCCATCGAAGGTGAAGACCAGGCGGGAGGTGTCCAGGCGGCCCGGTTTGGAGATGAACGGTTGCAGGTGCTGACCGTCGTCCAGCGCAGCGATCAGTCGCAGCGCCGGGAAATGCTCGTCTATCACCCTGGTGATAGGCAGCGTCTCGAAGCAGTTCTGTTCCAGGTTGAGCACGTCAATCAGGTGCTGCGAATAGTGGCGCAGTTGCTCGACGCGGGTCTCCGGGCGCAGGTGCGGATGCGAGAGTGCGATCATGCGGGCGTAGTCGTTGTCGGTGCGCTCGACCGCGCGCGTGCCCAGGCCACACACCATGCGCAGCAGGCCGTCCTCGCGCCTGATCTTGGCGTTCCAGCGGAAGGGATTGCGGCTGAACCCGACTCCGGCGATCATGGGGAAGTAATACGGCCCCCAGCGCTGCCCCTCGACCTTCTGGATCAGAATGGCCATGCGCTCGTCGAAGTCCACCAACCCCATACGCTGCCGGTAGATCAGGGCGTCGGGGCTGAGCGTGCTGGCGTAAATCTTGAGAATGGCCTCTTTGGCCGCGCGGAAGTTCTCCTCTGGCGTGCCGTGATTGGGCAGGAAGATGCTGTCGTACTTGCCGGCGAATGAGGTGGCAAAGCTATCTTCCAGCAGGCTCGACGAACGGAAGATCAGCGGCGTCGGGCCAATGCGATCGAGCAGGGCGCGCAGTTCCTGGCTAACGTGTGGGGGTAGCTCGGCCTGCCGGTAGCGCTCGTAGATCATCGGGTAATCGTTGACGATCTCCTCGCGCGACTTATATTTCTGGTTCATGATGGCGTGAAAATCGTTGTAGCCGTGCACCTCGTAGAACACGTCCGCGCCGACGTAGTACGAGTCCGGGATGGTGATCGTGGACGGATCGATCCCCGCCTCGGCTCCGGCGTGCTGCAACAGCTTCCAGGCCAGCAACATCCCCGCGGCCTTGCCGCCGATCTTGCCGCGCCCGATGCGCCGCGCCCGGATGTCCTTCAGGTCTTCGATAGTGAAGACTTCCTTGGCCAGGCGCACGAAGGACAGATGATCGCTGATCATGCCCTTGATCAGCACGACGATGATCTCGCGCAGGTGATGCTGTACTTTGGCGCGCTCTTCCGGTGGCAGGCGCTCGTAGCGCTCGCCTTCGGAGAACAGCAGTTCCCAAGGGGCGATCTCCGGATTGAAGGTCAGGCGCACCTCGCGATCTGGCTCGCGCTGGTGCAGAACGTCGGCTAGAATCCGCTCGAACAGCTCATAGGGCAGGTTGTAGGCGAAGTAGAAGTCGGTCAGGTGCGCACGGATGTAGCGCACGCGCTTATCCCAGTCGGCGGCAGACTCCTGAAAGAGCGGGTCGCTGAGGCCCTCGCGCTTCTGGGACTCGATGGCTTTCTGATGCACCTCGCGCTCGAAGTCTTCCTCGCTGATGATGCCGCGGTTGAACAGTTCCTCGCGCATGCGCTGGCGAATCTTGCGGCTGAGCACCGGATATTGCGAGATGACCAAATACAGTTGCAGCACTTTGGGCATCTGCTGGCTGTCGGTGAAGGAAAAGCTCTCGTCTACCATGCTCACCATGCGCTCCCTGACAATTCACCTGCGCTTCACTTTTAACAGGTGTGGGGTGAAAAGGCAAGGGGGGAAGCTGAGGAGATGTGCTACTGCGCCTGCCGGGCGGCTTTACGGGCACAAGGCGGATGAGCTGGGGTGGAGCAGACTGAGTATCTTGCTCACACTTCAACTTCCTGCACCAGTGCGGTTTCTTCTATGACCAGGTCATCTTCGACCGGTTCAAGGTATAGCTCGATCGCTTCCCGGATGTTCTTCAGGGCCTCCTCTACTGTCTCTCCTTCGCTGAGGCAACCGGGCAACGAAGGAACATAGACAGTGTATCCGCCTTCTTCGCTGGCTTCGAGCACCACTTTTAGACGCATTGGTTCCTCCTCATGCTTATCTGGAAACATGTATACCACGTTTCCGGCTCGACCACCTCAGTAACTTTGTGGCTGCGCTACTGCGCCTGCCGGGCGGCTTCATAGGCGGCGATCTCATCTTCCAGGGCGGGTGGGAACAGCGTCCGCCGGAAGAGGGCGATCATCACTGGCGTCCGTTGATCCGGGCCACATCCGCTCAGGAGCAACCGAGATGGCCGAGTCAATGGGCCGATCACCAGGCGGCGATTTCTAAGCCCTCAATCTGCTCAAAATGAGAATCGCGAGTGGCTACTATCAGGTTGTGCTGCATGGCGACCGCTGCGATCCAGATGTCGTTTTCAGGGAGCGGATGACCATTCGCAAGCAGTTTGTGCTTGATCTCCCCATAACGGCGAGCCGTGCCGTTATCGCACCCCAGGACGACGACGTTCGCGGCAAACTCGTCAATGGTGAGCAGGTTTTCTTGAGGACGCGCTGACTTGTGCGCCCCAAAGTACAATTCACCGATAGCTATTGCCGGCACAAACACCTCGTCGGCCTCGACCAACTTTTCCTGTACCAGCGTTTCGTTGGCGAACAAGGCAATGATGATATTGGTGTCCAGCAGGTATCTACCACTCATTGGTATCTACCTGTTCGCACTGTTGCTCGATCGCTGTCTTCATTGCCTCTGCCTCATCAGCCGACAAGACGCCAGCAAAGCGAAGTAATTGCTTTCCAGCCACGCCACGCGGCGTCGAAATGGCCAGGGCGCGCGCGAATTCCAGCACTCGCCATTGCAATTCCTGAGGCAGGGATTTCAGTTGTTCAATCACTCTGTCTACAATGGAAATGTTCATAGCGCACCTCCCATGCTTAGATAGTACCACTATCCTGTCGCCGATGGTGCGCCTTGAGAGATGTGTTGACTGTCAGGCAGCGTCTCGTCGTCGGCGCGCTACTGCGCCTGCCGGGCGGCTTCGTAGGCGGCGATCTCATCTTCCAGGGCGGG
>DAOTZZ010000076.1:0-6095 GCA_034433965.1 Anaerolineae bacterium | reverse complement strand
GGTTTCGGCGAGGACGGGCGGCCCGACGGCAATTACGCGCTGATTGCACCGGCCAGTGAAAGCAGGCGCTTTCAGCGCACGCTGGCCGCTTTCTCGCTGGCGCGGCAGGGCTTCTACCCCTACCATCCGGTAGATGTGGTGATTAGCGCCGAGGGCTGGCTGTACGTCTCGGTGCAGGAAGGGCGCATTTTTCGCTTTCGTCCGCGCCCGGCGGCGGGGTCGCTGTTGCTCACGCCGACGCCCTCTCCTGCGCCCTGATTCGGCGAACACACTGGCAAGGAGTGTCCATGAACGCCCAGGTTCCCCCGCCCGCTTCTCCGCAAATGGCCGAACGCCTGGCCGTCAACCGGACAGGGCGGCTCACGCCAGGTCAACGGCGGCTGGCGCTGCTGGTAGGGGGTGTCGCGGCGCTGTTCTTGCTGTGTCCCCTGGCCCTGCTAATCCAGCTTGGGGCGGTGTTGCTGGCGGGAGACGCGCCCATGCCGACCATTGCCGGAGTGGTGCTGGCCGCGTTGGGAGTTTTGTTTCTGCTGGTCTTCGTCGGACTGATCGGCGTCAACGCCTGGATGTTCCTGCCGGAAGCGTTCATGCGCCGCCCCGTGCGCTATGCCCGTGGCCCGCTGGAAGTGCGCGTCACGCCGGGGCACCGGCCCGAACTGCCTTTTTCCTACCTCATCGGGGATTACTCGTTCGCCCCCTACGTCGCGCCGGACGATGTGCCCATGCGGGTGGGCGCGCCCTACCTCGTCTATTATTCTGCTCGCAGCCGCCTGTTGCTGAGCCTGGCCGCTCTCGATGCGCCCGATGCCGCGCAGTGGGAGCCGACCTTCCCCCAGGATGGGCGGTAAAACACAAAGAACAAGGGGCACAGAGGAACATTTTTTCCTCTGTGCCCGCTCTGCGTCCTCTGCGGTTCAAGTTCTTTGTTCTGCGCGGGCAGGTGCGGCTACGGCGCGTAGAAGGGCACCGGCACGAAGATCAGCGCGAAGAGCACCGCAGTCGCTACACCCAGGGCCAGGCGCGGCCAGCCCAGCGGAGTCAGATCGTCGTGCGGGGGCGGGTGGCGCAGGCCGGTGAGCAGACCCATCAGCGCCCAGATGACCCAGCCGAACCACGCGCCGGTCAGGCCCAGGGTGAGCAAGGCAAAGAAGGTGAATAGCGCCAGCGGCCAGGCCCGCTTTCCCAACAGGGCGTATGCCACATGGCCGCCGTCGAACTGTCCCAGTGGCAGCAGGTTGAGCGCGGTCAGCAGGACGCCGAACCAGGCGGCCAGCGCCATCGGGTGACGGTAAAAGACGAACTGATCCAGATTGGCGGTGTCGGTGACCAGCGGCGCAAGGAAATCCAGCAGGGGCGGGTTGGCGACGCGCCGGATGCCCATCTCCATCCATAGGCGCGGCAGCCCGACCGCCGGTTCGACGGTCAGCCCGATCAGGTAGAGCGGCAGGGCGACGATCAGGCCCGCCAGCGGCCCGGCAATGCCCACATCGAACAGGGCGCGGCGGTTGAGCAGCGGGCTGCGGATGAAGATCACCGCGCCGAGCGTCCCCAGCGAACCGCTGACCGGCAGGGGGATGAAGAAGGGCAGCGTCACGCGCACGCCGTGCAGCCGTGCTGCCACATAGTGTCCCATCTCGTGTACACCCAGGATGGTCAACAGGGTGAGCGAAAAAGGCAGCCCATCGCGCAGCACAGACCAGAGCCGCGTCGTGTCCCAGGTGCGCAGCGCTTGCACCGCTTCTCGAGGGGGCAGGCCGGTCAGCGCCGCGCCCATCACCGTGGTGGTGACGATGGTTGCCAGCAGCAACAGCAGGTGCAACCACCAGCGCGTGCGCAGGCGGGGCTGCGGCAGTGTCCCCTGCACGGCGACGATCGTGTCTTCGTCGCCCTGGCGCTGCAACAGGGGGGTGAAACCCAGCGGCGCAAAGCGTTCCTGCAGCAGGGCGTAGGCCGGGCGACCTGTTGCGGCGACGGCATGGCGGTCGAGCGTGCCCTTGAAGACGTACACGCGCGCTCTGCTGCGACGATCCTGGCGATGTTCCTCGCCCGCAATGGTGAACAGGCCGCTCAACGCGGCGCGCAGCCGCAGCAGGTTGGGATCAACGGACGGAGAGGGAGTGGCTGACTCTTCTGCGCCAGCGATCTTCTGTGACGGATCGAACGTTTCGGGTAGTGTCATCGAAGCCCCGTTCTACAGTGCGTGCCTGCTCTCAAATATAGCAGGACTGCGGCAGAACAGGACAACGGCGGTGTGGGAAATGGCCCCGCCGGGGGATGGCGGGGCCAGGTGGGGGGAACGGGGACTCTACAGACCGGATGTTGGCTATTGCAGGGTGAGCACCACGCGACCGTTGACGTCGCCCTTTTCCAGGCGCTCGAAGACTGTGTTGATGGCGTCGAGCGGCTGCAGCTCAACGGTGGGCTTGACCGCTCCCTCGGCGGCGAAGTCGAGCGCTTCCTGCAGGTCTTTGCGCGTGCCGACGATCGAGCCGCGGATGGTGATGCGCTTGAGCACCACGTCGAAGATGGGGGTGGGGAATTCTCCCGGCGGCAGGCCGACCAGCGAGACGGTCCCGCCGCGACGGGTCATGCCCAGCGCCTGCTGGAAGGCGGGCACCGATACTGCCGTCACCAGCACGCCGTGCGCCCCGCCGATCTCGCGCTGAATGACGGCTACGGCATCCTGCGTAGCCGCGTTCACTGTCAGCTCAGCGCCCAGTTGACGGGCCAGCGCCAGTTTCTCGTCGGCGATGTCCACGGCAGCCACATGCAGGCCCATGGCCTTGGCGTACTGCACGGCCACATGGCCCAGGCCGCCGATGCCGGAGATGACGATCCACTGACCGGGGCGGGTGTCGGTCTCTTTGATGCCCTTGTAGGTCGTCACGCCGGCGCACAGGATGGGCGCGGCGCTGACGAAATCAAGTTTGTCGGGGATGCGTCCCACATAGGCCGCGGGAGCCAGCACATATTCGGCGAAGCCACCGTCCACCGAATAGCCGGTGTTCTGCTGATGCGGGCAGAGCGTTTCCCAGCCAGTGAGGCAGTATTCGCACTCACCGCAGGCGCTATGCAGCCACGGCACGCCGACGCGGTCGCCCTCTTTCAGCGAGGTCACGCCAGGACCCAGGGCCGCCACGTAGCCGACGCCCTCGTGACCGGGGATGAACGGCAGCTTGGGCTTGACCGGCCAGTCGCCTTTGGCGGCGTGCAGGTCGGTATGGCATACCCCCGACGCCATCACGCGGATCAACACCTGACCCGGCCCTGGCGTGGGGATGGGAACTTCTTCGAGCGCAAGCGGCTTGGTGAAGTCGTGCACGACAGCCGCTTTCATGGTGGTTGACATGGGAGTTTCTCCTCTCCGTGTGCTAGTTGCTTCGATGGGCACTGATTGCACAGGGCGCGCAGTCAGTGTGTACTGTCAACGCACTCAGAAGGGTAGCACAGCCGTGGGGCGGATGGCAGATGATCTTGCTCATGACCTATTGTGAAAAATGTCACTAATTAGTGAAATTCTTCACAATATGACACAACAAAGTGCCCTGCCAGAGCAGGGCAGGGCAAGCAGCATCAGACCTTGGGCAGCACGATGGATTGCTGGCCCTGGTATTTGCCCTTCCTGTCGGCGTAGGAGATTTCGCACTCCTCGTCCGCCTCAAAGAAGATTACCTGCGCAATACCCTCGTTGGCATAGACTTTGGCGGGCAGGGGGGTGGTGTTGCTGATCTCCAGCGTGACATAGCCCTCCCAGCAATTACCGGACCAGACAGCTTTTCCGTTACGTCGCACGAAGATGAGATGATTGGGCACAGTCACGTCATAGACTTTGCCTTTGTATTGGACGAGTTTATGTCTTTCTGGTCGAATCTTTGGGCTCATCTGTCCGGAGGTGATGCGTACTTTGTAAACATCATGATCCCCTCTCAGAACATAGCCATTTAGGAGACGTGCGCGCTTATCTGGTGCTGTCTTGCGAACAATAGCGCTTCTCCCGCTCAAGAAAGCCATGACCTGAATATCATCTGCCAGTTGCGGCGAGATGGTAGTAATGGTATTTGTTAATACATTACCATCAGCCATGAGTAAGCCTTCAAGGATCAGGCCAATGAGTTCCGGCTTCAGGTTTAACCATTCGCGTGGCACGTGTTTGTTTAGCGCCAATTTGTATGGCTGCAAATAGTCGTGGAGCGGCTTGCTGTAAAAGCGGAACCCCTCCCGCATTTCGCTGTAGCGGATCCCTAAATCTTGCAAGATCTGTTTGACGTAGGCGCGTTTACCGTTGAACGCGGCGATCTGAACCACGTAACCGCTATTTTTCCCTTTCTTCTGGGGGGCATAGGCACTTCCATCACCAAGCCATAAACCTAGAAATCTTAGGAAAGGCTGGGTCGGGAAGTTAACGCCGTTAATCGTAAGTGTTCCACCAGGATCATAGCCATTCCAGCGAATCTGGCGGCTCATCTCGAAATTATGTTTGCCAAAAACGTTGCTGGCTTCGGTAGTATACCAGCCGGTTTTCTCTGGGCCTTTGCGCGTTGGACTCCCATTCGTCCGGCGATTGACAAACACCTTATGATCAGGAGTCACAAGCAAATCTACAGACCGACCGTCAAAGTGGATCATATCCCCGTCGTAATCACGTTCTTGCTTGGCGATCACAGGTTGATATTCGGCGAACCCGTCGCTACCCATGCCCATGACTTGGTCACCGATCTGGATGTCTTTCAAGAGCTTCCAGCCATCGGGAGTCAGAATCTCAGTGTCATCTGAGAAGCATGGCTCGAACGGGGTGACGTTGACGATCAGGCCGCAGCGGGCATAGGAGCTTTTGCCCAGGCAGATGGTGAGCACTTTGCGCGGAATGCGGAAATATTCCACTGTGCGCGCCAGCACAAACGAGTTGGGCGGGATGATGCACACCTCGCCTTTGAAGTCCACCATCGAGCGCGGATCGAAGTGCTTGGGGTCTACGACCGTGTTGTAGACGTTAGTGAAGATTTTGAACTCATCAGCGACGCGGATGTCGTAGCCGTAGGACGACACGCCATAGCTGATCACCCCGTCGCGCACCTGATGGTCCACGAACGGTTCGATCATGCCGTGTTCCAGCGCCATTTTGCGTATCCAGTGATCCGGTTTCAGTCCCATCGGTGTTGCCTCTCCCCTCAACGCTAACCGTAACGGCTATTGGTCTTCGGCCATTGGCAAAAGCGAAAACCGATAGTGCGGGGCACGCTGCTCCGCTGATGACCGAGCGCTGACGGCTGACAGCCCTACATCACTTCCGGCGCGGACATGCCCATCAGCGTCAGCAGCCGCCGGAAGACCACGCGCGCTGCGCCATACAGACGCAGGCGGGCCTTGGCCAATTCGGGCGGCACTTCGCTATGCAGCACGCGCACTTCGTCGTACATGGGGTGGAACAGCCGCGCCAGGTCGTGCGCGTAGAATGCCAGCTTGTGCGGCGCGAGTTCTTCGTAACTTTGCAGCAACACTTCGGGCATTTCGAGCATCTTGCGCACGAAGTCACGTTCGCGCGCCCCCAGCAGCGACAGATCAGCGTCGTCGTCGGTCAGGCCGCGCTCTGCCGCCTGCCGGAAGATGCCCGCGCAACGCACATGCGCGTTCTGAATGTAGTAGACCGGATTCTCGTTGGCCTGTTTGCGGGCCAGGTCGAGATCGAACTCCAGGTGACTGTTGGGGCTGCGGGCCAGGATGAAGTAGCGCACCACGTCCGCGCCCACGTCGTCCACCAGCTCGTCCTGCGTGACAAATTCGCCGCGGCGCGTGCTCATCTTACGCGCTTCGCCGCCTTCGATGAGCGTCACGAACTGATAGAGAATCACGTGCACGCGCGAGGCATCGTAGCCCAGGGCGGTCAGGCCGCGGGCGACCGTCTGCGCCTCGACGATGTGATCTGCGCCCAGCACGTTGATCAGATAGTCGAAACCGCGCTCCAGCTTGTTGACATGGTAGGCGATGTCCGGCAGCACGTAGGTTGGCTCGCCGGACGACTTGACCAGCACGCGGTCTTCTTCGTCGCCCAGGGCAGTCGAGCGGAACCAGACGGCCTCTTTGGCGTCCGGCGGCAG
>DAOTZZ010000075.1:0-3208 GCA_034433965.1 Anaerolineae bacterium | reverse complement strand
TCAAGGCGGATACGCGGGTCGAGATAGGCGTAGAGCGTGTCCACGATCAGGTTGATGAAGACGAACATCACCGCGATCACCAGGGTGAAGCCCTGCACCACTGTGTAATCGCGGCCCGTGATCGAGTCATAAAGGATGCGGCCTACCCCCGAAAGGCCGAAGACCGTTTCGGTGAGCACGGCCCCGCTCATCAACGACCCCAGCGACAGCCCAATGATCGTCACCACCGGCAACAGCGCATTGCGCAGGCCATGCCGTACCACCACGCTGAGTTCGTGCACGCCCTTGGCGCGCGCCGTGCGCACATAGTTGAGGCCCAGCACTTCCAGCAGGCTGGAGCGCGTCATGCGGGCGATGATCGAGAGCGGAATGGTGCCCAGGGCCATCGCCGGCAGGATCATATGCTTGAGCGCGTCCCAGAAGCCAGCCCAATCGCGCACCAGCAGGGCGTTGAGCGTGTTGATGTTGGCGATGAAGCCGGGCAGGGTCAGCGCGCTGCCGTCCACATCCAGCCCCCACGCCTGGTAGAACGGTTCGATGATGCGCCCCGCCGTCAGACGGCCAGTCGGCGGCAGCCAGAGGGGAGTATCCTTGAGCGCCACACCAAAGAGATACGACAGCATCAAGCCCAGCCAGAACACCGGCATCGAAACGCCGATGTTGGCCCAGATCATCGTCCCCACATCTATGGCGGAATTGTGATAGTAAGCCGAGACGATGCCCAGCGGGATGCCGATCAGCACGGCGAAGGTCATGGCGAAGAAGCTCAGTTCGAGCGTCACCGGCAGGCGCTCGACCATCAGCTCGGTGACCGGACGACCGAACTTGATCGAGTTGCCCAGGTCACCGCGCAACACGTCGCGCAGGTAGATGCGAAACTGCTCTGGAATCGGCTCGTTGAGGCCGTAGCGCTCGTTGAACGCCGCGCAGATCTCCGGCGTCGCCTTTTCGCCCAACGCCGAATGGCAGGGGTCGCCGGGCAGCAGACGCGCCAGCGAAAAGGTGACGAACAGAATGCCCAACAGCACCGGGATGGCAAGAGTCAGGCGTCGCAACAGGTATCCTGCCATAGGGTCGCCTCATGCACACAATGCGGAAACCGGCCTGCCACAGAGATTTAGTAGAGGTATCCACAATCACGGCTGGGGTCAAGAGGGTTTTCGCCCGCCGCCCGCGGCTTGCCCTTCAGTTTGTCATGGCCCCTGTTCTCTATTATTATCTAGAGCGTATGCTATCTCTCAACCCGTCTTGGCCTGCTATTATTTCCGTTCCCGACCATTCTCATCATAGCGTATCGTCCAGTGGTCTATGACCTGCGTGTGCAACTTTTGTGGTTGTGCTGCGTATGGTAACTGGCGATTGACGAGACCCGACCCGTAAGCGTCCCGCCGTCCCGTGCGGTAATCATCACCAAGGAGACTCCTATGGCAGAACCCTTCATCCAGGTCAGCAATCTGGTCAAGACGTTCGACACGCCCGCCGGGCCGCTGAATGTCTTGCGCGGCATTGACCTGGAAATCCATCGCGGTGACTTCGTGGCCATTGTTGGGCCGTCGGGCAGCGGCAAAACGACGTTCCTGAATATGCTCACGGCGGTAGATACACCCACCTCCGGCGAGATCGTCATCGGCGGCGTGCCGATCACGCAGATTCCGCAGCGCAAACTCACCAAGTGGCGCGCCCGTAATGTGGGCATCGTCTTTCAGTTCTTCCAGCTCCTGCCCACACTCACCGTGCTGGAAAACGTGATGGCTCCTATGGACTTCGCCAACGTCTGGAAGCCGCGCGAGCGCAAAGACATCGCGCTCAGGCTGCTGGATCGGTTCGGCATTGCCGATCAGGCCTACAAGACGCCTGACATGCTCTCCGGCGGACAGCAACAGCGCGTGGCCATTGCCCGCGCCCTGGCCAACAACCCGCCGCTGATCGTGGGCGATGAGCCGACGGGCAACCTCGACCGCATGAGCGCAGCCAATGTCTTCGATCTGTTCCAGCAATTGGCGGATCGCGGCACGACGGTGGTTGTGGTGACGCACGACCGCGAGATCATCCGCCACGTGCCCAAGATTTACGAACTGGTGGATGGCACCATTGGGCGCACCACGCTCGAAGCAGCGGCGTTGCGCCGCACGGCAGAACTGCGCGCCACGCGCTCGCGCCTGGCGACGCGCGGTTAACGGGCAGGGGGACACAGGTTCATGATCATCAAGACGCGAGGCAGAAAGATCATGCGCGACATCCTGTCGCGCAAGGGACGTACCGCGCTGGTAGCCATCAGCATCATGATCGGCGTCTTCGGCGCGGTGACGCTGATCTCCGCCAACGATCTGCTCGTGCGGCAGATTCGCCAGGATGTCAATCCCGACGAAATCGCCATGACCCGCCTGTACGTGACCGTCCCTGCGGCGGGCACCAACGTCAGCACGGAGACGGGCGAAGACCAGGTGCTCGACCTGATCCGCAACCGCAAAGCGATCCCCGGCGTGACGCGCATCGAGGGGCAGGTCACGGTGCCCGTCTTCTGGCAGCGCGAAGGCGAGGTACGCTTCCGCGAAGCCGATCTGATGGCTTTCTCCGAGCCGTTCGGCGCAATTCAGCTTGAGCCAATGCGCCTGGTCGAAGGCGAATGGCCGCAACCCGGCCAGAATCAGATCGCTCTGGAACGGCGCATGGCGGACGAATATGGCCTGGGGGTAGGCGATACGCTTGTCTTCCGCACGCCCGGCTCTGAGGGCAGCAGTGAGCCCTGGACGGTGTCGGCCATTGTCTTTCACCCCTATTGGGTCACAGTGGGCGACAACCGCAATCAGCCGGAACGCCGTCTCTACGCCAACCTGGACGATGCGCGACGCATTGTGTCCTTCTCTGGCTTCAACTCGTTCTACCTGCGCTATATTGACACCGAGACCAGCGAGAAACAGGCCGACCGCCTGATGGAAGTGGTTGCCGAGCGGACCAATTACATTCCCATGCTCTACTGGCTGGACGACCCGGACAACTACTTCCTGATCGGCGAAGTGGCCGAGGTGACCAACGTCCTCAATATGCTGGCGGTCGTGGCGCTGGTGGTATCCGGCTTCCTGGTCATGAACGTGGTCAACACCATCGTCGTCGAGCAGAAGCGGCAGATCGGCGTGATGAAATCGCTGGGCGCGACCCGCCTGGATAGCTTCATCATCTACGCCGGCATCGCCCTGGTCTACGGCAT
>DAOTZZ010000074.1:0-31259 GCA_034433965.1 Anaerolineae bacterium | reverse complement strand
ATTGTTTCGACGCGGCGTTTGTGGCCGGTCTGCTGCACGGTTTGCCGTGGCGGCAATGCGCGCGGCTGGCAAATGCCATGGGTGCGGCAGTCGTGCAGCGAGTTGGCGCGGGACGCAACGCGCCCACCTGTGCCGAAGTGCTGGCCTTGTTGGAGAAGGCAGAAGAGAGGATAGACTACCCATGTTGATCACATTCTCGCTGAGCACGCCGCCCGGCGACGGCCTGGTGGACATCACCGGGCAGGTGCGCGAAGCAGTGCGTCAGAGCGGTGTGCAATCCGGCCTGTGCGCGGTAATCGTCCCGCACACGACCGCCGCAGTGACGATCAACTCGGCGCTGGACGAGGCGACGCCGCGCGACCTGATCGCCGAGGTGCGCCGCCTGGTCCCCACGCGCGTGGACTTTCAGCATCAGTACGACACGCCCGCCGACGCCGCCGGACACATCAAGGCCGCGCTGATCGGGCACAGCGTGTTGCTGGCCGTGGAAAATGGCGATCTGGTATTGGGCGGATCGCAGAGCATTCTTTTCTTTGAGTTCGACGGGCCGCGTCAGCGGCGCGTGCAGGTGAAGGTGGTGGCGGGATGAACGAAGCGCTGGTCTTTGCCCCAGAAGTGCGCGAGGCCCTGGCCGCAGGCGGGCCGGTCGTGGCGCTGGAATCCACGCTGATCACGCACGGTTTCCCCTACCCGGCCAACGTAGAAACCGCGCTGGCGATGGAGCGCGTCATCCGCGAAGAGGGCGGCGTACCCGCGACCATTGCCGTGCTCGACGGGCAGATCACGGTGGGGCTGAGCGCCGAACAGATCGAGCGGCTGGCCGCGCTGGGTCAGGCGGGCGTGCGCAAATGCTCGCGCCGCGACCTGCCGATTGTGGTAGGGCTGCGGCAGCACGGCGCGACGACGGTCGCTGGCACGATGATCGTAGCGCACATGGCCGGCATCGAGGTCTTCGCCACGGGCGGCATCGGCGGGGTGCACCGCGGCCATCCAGAAGATGTCTCCGCCGACCTGATCGAGCTGGGCCGCACGCCGATCACGGTGGTCTGCGCGGGGGCCAAGTCCATCCTCGACCTGCCGCTGACGCTGGAAGTGCTGGAGACGCAAGGGGTGCCTGTGCTCGGCTATGGCACCGATACCCTGCCCGCCTTCTATAGCCGATCCAGCGGGCTGCCGGTGGATCAGCGGGTGGATACGCCAGAGCAGGTGGCGGCCATTGTCGCCGCGCGCCGCAAGCTGGGGTTGCAGCACGGCACGTTGGTGACCGTGCCCGTGCCCGAAGAAGACGCGCTGCCCAATGACGAGGCCGAACGCGCCATCGCCGAGGCAACGCGACAGGCTGAGACCGCGGGGATTCACGGCAAGGCGGTGACGCCCTTCGTGCTGGCCAAAGTGCTGGAACTGACCGGAGGGCGTTCGCAGCGGGCCAACATCGCGGCGCTGGTCAACAATGCGCGGGTCGCAGCGCAGCTCGCGCGGGCGATCAGCCGCTAGCGGGCAGCCTTCGGCAGCCAACCTTCGAAAACATGCCTGGCCTTCGCTGGCGGCTGAAAGCTGATGACTCACACAAGGAACCGATATGCCACGCAAAATCATCATTGATACCGACCCCGGCGTAGACGACAGCATGGCGATCTTCTTCGCCCTGCGCTCGCCAGAACTGGACGTGATCGGCCTGACAACCGTCTTCGGCAACGTGCACACCGATCTGGCCACGATCAACGCGCTGCGCCTGCTGGAGATCGCCGGGCGCTCCGATATTCCCGTCGTGCAGGGGGCCAGCGATCCCCTGGCCGGGCCGTTCAACGGGCCGGTGCCCTTCGTGCACGGCGACGACGGCCAGGGCAACGCGCACCTGCCCCCGCCGCGCACGCGCCCGCGCGAAGGGTCGGCGGCGGCGTTCATCGTCGAGCAGGTGATGGCCGCGCCGGGCGAGATCACGCTGGTGCCGCTTGGTCCGCTGACCAACATCGCGCTGGCGTTGCGCCTGGAACCGCGCCTTGCGCAGAACGTGCGTGAGGTGGTGCTGATGGGCGGCAACGCGCTGTGTCCGGGCAACGCCACCCCCGCCGCCGAAGCCAACATTCACAACGATCCGGAGGCGGCAGATGTGGTCTTCGGCGCGGGCTGGCCGGTGACGATGGTCGGCCTGGACGTGACGCATCAAGTCAACATGACGCGCGCGCATCTGGAACGCTACGCGCAGGCGCAGAATCCGCTGGCGCAGCATATCGCGCGCATCGTGCCCTTCTATCGCGATTATTTCGAGAGCCAGATTCCAGGCATGGACGGCATCTATGTGCACGACTCGTCGGCCATCGCCTACGCGATCGATCCCACGCTGTTCGTCACCGAGCGCTGGCCGCTGCGCGTGGAAACACAGGGCATCAGCCGCGGCAAGACCTGGCCGTTCCTGGGCCAGGGCAATCAGGATCGGCTTGGCCCGTGGCAGGGACGTCCGCTGGTCAACGTGTGCGTGGGTGTATATGCCGAACGCCTGCTGGCGCTGGAATTGAGCCGGTTGACATAAGTCCTACAAGGGAGAATTTGCGCATGACTCGCAAGATGATCATTGACACCGACACCGCTTCGGATGACGCCGTCGCCATCATGATGGCGTTGCAGACGCCCGATATTCAGGTGGAGGCGATCACCATCGTTTGGGGCAACATGCCCGTCGCGCAGGGCAGCAACAACGCCCGCTACACCGTCGAGCTGTGCGGCAAGCAGGTGCCGGTCTATCATGGGGCGGAAAAGGCGTTGATGCGCGAGACCTATCATGCCTACTGGTTTCATGGGCCGGACGGCATGGGCGGCATGGGCTATCAGGCCAAGACGCCCCCCGCGCCGGGGCACGCTGTGGATGCGCTGATTGACACTATCCGCGCCAATCCGGGGATCATCCTGGTCACGCTCGGCCCGCTGACCAACGTGGCGCTGGCCGTCTCCAAGGCTCCGGACATCGTCGGCAACGTCAGCCGCTGCGTGGTGATGGGCGGGGCAGCCTGCACGGTGGGCAACGTCACCCCCGCCGCCGAATACAATATCTGGTGCGATCCGGAAGCGGCGCGCATCGTCTTCCGCTCCGGCCTGCCCATCGAGATGGTCGGCTGGGAACTATGCCGCGGCGAAGCCAACCTCACCGACGAGGAGATGCGCTACTGCAAAGAGGAAATCAACACCCCCCTGGCGCACTTCGCCATTGACTGCAACAAGTCGGCGCTGGAAGCCAACCGCAACTGGTTGGGCGATCCCGGCCTGGGCCTGCCCGATCCGGTGGCGATGGCCATCGCCATTGATCCAACGATCTGCACGCGCAAGAGCAAGCACTATGTCGAAGTGGAGTGCGACGGCACCTTCACGCGCGGCATGACCGTGGTGGATCAGCTCGGCGTCACTCCCTACGACACGCCCAACGTCGCCATGTGGCAACCACTGGTGGGGCGCGGCGAACCGCATATCACCGTCTGCTGGGAGATTGACACGCGGCGCTGGAAAGAACTGCTCTACGCCACCATGCGCGCCTGAGCCGCCGGATGACAATGCCCCCTGAGTTCGACTTTGTGGGCGTGGGCGGGATCGCCTGCGACCTGGTATTGCAGGTCGAGCGGCTGCCGCTGGACGACGATAAGGTTCCAGCCCGGTGGATTGGGCGGCTGCCGGGCGGCTTCATCGCCAATGCCACCTGCGCTGCCGCCCGCCTGGGGCTGCGGACAGCCTACGCGGGCTGGGTGGGCGACGACGCCGACGGGCAACTGCTGGCCGACTCCTTCGCCGAATTCGGCGTGCAGCCGCTGGGGCTATTGCGCGTGCCCGGCGAGCAAACACCTTTCACCCTCGTCATCACCGACGCTGGCGGCAGGCGGGCCATCCTGCTGCCAGCGTTTCCGCTTTATGAACAGCCGCTCACTCCTGAACAACTGGCGCTGGCAAAGCGGGCGCGCGTCGTCTACACCTTCCCGCGCGACGCCGCCTGGTGCGCCCAATTGCACGACGCAGCGCGGCAGGGGGTCGGTTTGTTCGCGCTCGACGTTGAGGCCGCTGTCCCGCTGCGTGGCGAGGCATTACGCGCGGCCATCCGCCTGGCCGATGTGTTCTTCGTCGCCGAGAGCGCGCTGGAGGCGCTGGGTCTCTCGCCGCTGGAAGGCGTGATGCGCCCCGGACAGTGGGCCGTAGTCACGGCGGGCGGGCGCGGGGCTTATGGTCTGCTGTATGGGCAACGCGAGCCGATCTTCCAGCCCGCTTTCCGCGTGCCGGTGACGGACAGCACCGGCGCGGGCGACTGTTTCCACGCGGCGCTGCTGGCCGCCCGCCTGGACGGGGCGTCGCTGCCGGAGGCGCTCGCCTTTGCCAGCGCCGCCGCTGCGCTCAAAGTGCAACACCGGGGCGCGCGAGGCGGCCTGCCCACGCGCGCGCAGGTCGAGGCGTTGCTGCGCAGGCCGGAGAATCACATGTCCGGATGATCTGTTCGCAGGCGAACCAGACAGGGGAGGGCAAAGACTGTCCGCCAGTAGGGGCGTACCGCGATACGCCCTTACCTGTGCCAGTGAGCAACCAGGTTCCTGTGTATTTCTCCAAAGCAAGGAGTGTGGGGCCTTGAGCGACCCCACACTCCATCTTCGTTCTGCCCGTGTCTGTTGACTATTGAGGCGGTTCCCAGCCCTCGGTCGTCCACTCGTGAGGGATGCCCTTGGCGTCGAGGGCGGCCTCGTAGTCCTTGAGCGTGGCGGCGGTGATGACATCTACGCCGGTGTCAATCTTGCCGTCAACGACGCCCATCTCGCGGAAGGCGGCGCGCTGACCCTTGGTGGCGATCTTGAAGATCAGCTCGACGGACTTGTAGCCCATGTCGAACTCGCGTTGCGCCACCGTAGCGTCAATGACGCCCTCCTTGATCCCGTTGATGATGTCCGTCGTCGCGTCGAAGCACACCAGCCTGGTCTTGCCCACACGCCCCGCTTCCTTGATGGCCGTCGCCCATGCCGGACCGTTGTAGGCATACACCCCGAACGCCCCCGCCAGGTCAGGATTGGCCGACAGCACCGAGTTCGCCAGCTCCAGCGCCCGCGCCGCATCCTCCCGGTCGTTCACCGGCTCCAGCGGCTCAATGCCCGTGCCCTCGATGGCATCCAGAAAGCCCTGCGTCCGCTGCAGCGCGTTCAGCGCCGTGTCCGAACCACGCCCGATGCCAACCTTCCCACCTTCCGGCAACAGCTCGGCCATTATCTGCCCGGCAATGAAGCCCGCCTGGTAGTTGTCCGTGCCAATGTACACCAGCGACACCGACCCCTCCACCGGCGGCGTGTCCAGCGTCGTGACAATGATCCCCGCCTCCGCCGCTTTCTTCATCACCGGCTCCAGCGCGTTCGGGTCCGACGGCGCAATCGCGATCCCCGTCACCCCTTGCGCAATGTACGTCTCCATCGTCTGAATCTGCGCCGCCACATCCTCCGTCGGCGGCACCCAGAAGATGGCCTGCTCATCCTTCAGCCCCAGGTCTTTCGCCGCCGCACGCACCCCTTTCTCCACATTGCTCCAGTACGGGTGCACCGACTTGCCAATGACCACGACTTTGAACTCTTCCTGGGCCGTTGTTACGTTGTGATCAGCAGCCACAGCCAGGGTGAGCAGAGTCAGAACGACAACCAGAAGTACACTTAGCCGTTTCATGATACTCTCTCCCTCCTAAGACTTGTCGGGTTTGCTGATTGAAACGAACGAGTTTTCAAGGGCAAAGTTCAGGCGATTGGTATTTCTCCGTCATCCACTCCTTTCCAGCACCGGTTGGCCCGTTTCAGCAGCAAAATCATCTCTGGCACCAACCATATAGGCCACAATCTGTTCTCTGAATTCGTGAATATCCCCGCTGACGGGGCGATCCGCCACCTTGCGCCCCTGGCGCAAGACGACGACGCGATCGCTCACTTCGTACACGTCTTCCAGGCGATGGCTGATGAGGATGACCGCGCACTGATGAGCCTTAAGCTCGCGGATCAGTTCCAGCACTTTGCTGATCGCCGCCACGCTCAGCGCCGCGGTTGGCTCGTCCATGATGACCACTTTAGCGTCGAAGGCAACGGCGCGCCCGATCGCCACCGCCTGGCGCTGTCCACCCGACAGTCGCTCGACCTTCAGGCGCACAGAGCTGATGTCAATCTTGAGGCGCTCAAACAGATCGCGCGCCCGCTCCTCCATCGCACGCTTGTTCATGACCCGCAGCGGGCCAAGCTCCCAGCGCACTACCTCTCGCCCCAGGAACACGTTGGCGGCCACGTCCAGGTTGCCCGCCAGGGCGAAGTCCTGGTAGACCATCTCAATGCCCAGCCGACGGGAGTCTTCGGGATTGGTGATATGGACTCTTTTGCCCTCGATGAAGATCTGGCCTTCGTCGGGAATGTAAGCGCCGCTGAGCACCTTCATCAGCGTGGATTTGCCCGCCGCGTTGTCGCCGACCAACCCCAGCACTTCGCCTCGATGCAGCGTCAGGTCAACGCCCCGCAGGGCCTGCACCGCGCCGAAGCGCTTTTTGATATTGCGCATTTCTACCAGAGGTGTCTGCTCTGCCATTAAGTCTATTCCTTCATCCGGCTGCTATCTGCGGCGGTGACGCCGCCACATATCCCAGGTCACCGCGGTAACCAGGACGACGCCCAACACCACCTGCTGCAGATAGGAAGACACATTCAGAAGCACCATCCCGTTGGCCATGACGCCCATGATGGCCGCCCCCAGGACGACCCCCAACACCGTCCCCTCGCCGCCGAACAGGCTCGTACCGCCGATCACCGTCGCGGCGATGGCCCACAGTTCGTAGGCCGTGCCGACGGCGGGCGTCCCCTGGCCAAGCCGCGAGGCCAGCAGGATGCCGACCATGCCGCTCATCATCCCGCTGCCCGCGTAGCAGAAGATACGAACGCGATCCACGTTGATGCCCGATACGCGCGCCGCTTCTATATTGCCGCCGATAGCGTAGATATGGCGGCCCAGCGTGGTAGCGTTGAGGATAAAGGCCACAAGGATCGCCACCACGAGCAAGACGATGAACATGTTGGGAATCTCGTAGCCCAGGAACGCCTGTTTACCCTGTCCCAGGGTCAGGAAGGCAAAGCCGGAGGGGAAGACGATGGGATAACCCCGTGTAATGAATGCTGCTGCTCCACTGGCCATCAGCCAGGTGCCCAGGGTGATGATAAAGGGCGGAATATGCAGCTTGGTGACGAAAACACCGTGCCAGATTCCCACCAGCGTGGCAAAGGCCAGGACAAGGATGATGGAGGGCACGATGGCAATGGGCGAAGTGGAGTGGAACACAGCATCGAAGGGTGGGATCGCCCCGATGCCCTTCATCATCAGCGTCGCCACCAGGACACCAGTCAGGGCGGTCATCGAGCCGACGGACAGATCAATGCCGCCGGTGATGATCACCAGCAACTCGCCTACGGCCAGCAGGCCATAGATGGCCACGAAGCGCATGATGACCGCCAGGTTGGCGGGCCTGAGGAAGGCTTCGGGCTTCTGCTGCCAGAAGAAGATGCACAGAACCAGGAACGCGATGCCAATAGGCACTTCGCGGGCACGCAGGAACCCCGGCGATCGCGCCCTCAAACCACTCAGCCTGGTGCGAAGTTCGGCCACAGCGCCTGAAGTGTCCATGAAGCTACTCCTGGTGGAGACGAACCTGTCGCTGATGCCAGGTGACTACCCGGAACGGTCTCAGAAGCGCACAAATCAACAGCACCAATGGCTCCCGGCAACCCTGGCGAAGAGTGTGGTCGCTATTCAGTTCTTGTTGTCCCTGCTTCTTTCACCTGCGAACCGGTATCGGTGAGGCAATGATGGTGCTATCTAGAATGGCAACGGTTTTCTACTATTATAGCGAAAAACTGTTTTCGGGTAGAAGCATCTGTGCAGCAGGGCATTGTAGGAAAGTGAAACAAGGGTGGCACAAGAGATGAATCCTGCAGCCTCGACCGAGCGAGGCCCGAATGGACAGTCGCTCAGTGCTGTACCACCACATCGCAGACGGGCATCTGTGTCCCGTTCCGCAGAATCACCCGCAGCCGCAATACATAGAATCCGGCGGGCTGACCGCTGAGATCAACCGGCGCGTCGGTCAAGGGGGCATCGCGCAATGGTGGTTCGGGGATGGTTTGCTGCGGAGAGGGCGTGCGCAGCGGTCGCCAGACGCCGGGCGCGGCCTGCGGCTGACCAAGTCCGGCATAGCCGAGTTCGACGGCATACGCCCACAGATCGTCCAGCGCCACCGTGCCCACGACCGGGAAGGTGTCGCCCACCACCTCGCCCGAAGACGGAGCGGTGATGCGTGCGTCCGGGTTCAGGCACGCCTGATAGAGGCGGGCGGGAGTGGCACTGGGCATCACCGTCGGTGTGGGGATGGGATCGGCGGATAGTCCCAGACGCTCCAGGCTGGCAGGGCTGAGCAGCGCGTGTACCAGAAACGCCACGTTGAGCGCCAGCGCACAGGAGAGCGCCACCAACGCCTGGGCGTAGGGGCCGCGCCACAGCCCGACCAATGTCAGCCAGAGCGGCTCCAGCGTGCGCAGATGCCCCCGGCGCAGCCAGCCAGCAATCATCAGCCAGACCGGTGTGGGACGGACTGCGCTCCGTTCACTAAAAACGCGGGCGCGGGCGCTCTGCTCGGCGGCCTGTTGCCACCAGGGGCGATCCGGTGCGGCAGCGGGACGAGCGGCAGCCGTGCGCGGACGCCGGGGAGTTGCAGCGGCGTATCCGCTGCGCGCGCGGTCGTACTGCTGCCGCAGCGCCGGTTCGCGCAACACATCATAGGCCGCGTTGACGCGCTGCAACTGGCGCGTGGCCCACTCGGCGCGATCTGGATTCAGGTCGGGGTGTAGTTCGCGCACGCATTGACGGTACGCCTGGCGGATTTCTTCCGACGAAGCGTCGGGAGATACGCCCAGGATGGCGTAGTAATCTTGCTGGGGATCGTAGGCGACCTTGCGGCGCATCCGCGTTCTCTTCTATCTGGCGGGCTACTTCTGCCTGGCAAGCGTGCCGCGATTATACTCGATCGCTTCAGCCTCCAGCGCACAACTTTTGTGCCCTGCTCACGTACAATGATTCAGGTGCAACAGACGGAGAGCATTTGCGGAGAGAGACCATGTGCGGCACCTGCCATTCCGGCTCACGCTCTTTCGCGGGCCTGATCTTGCTGGCGTTGGGCGCGCTGCTGTTCCTCGGTTCTGGGGTGTGGTGGACGCTATTCATCCTGGTACCGGGCCTGTTGTTGCTTCTGCCCGCCTGGTACGGCGGAGCATTGGGAGCGGCCATTTTCGCCATCCCAGGGATGCTGGTGCTGGGGACCGGGGCGCTGCTGGCGGTGATGAGTATCACCGGCCTGTGGCATAGCTGGGCCTACGCCTGGACGCTCTACGGGGCCTTCCTTGGCCTGGCCTTCATGCTGATGGGCCTCCGCCTGCCCGATCCCTCGCTCTATTCCGTCGGGGGATGGTTCGTACGCATCAGCCTGATCGCCTGTGCCATCCTTGCCTTCTTCTTCGAGGCGGTGCTGGGCATCGGCGGGTTGAGCGTGCCGGGCGGCCCAATGCTGATCATCATCCTGGGATTGGCGCTGTTGTTCTACAGCCGGGCAGGGCGGACGATGTTCGAGCCGCCCGCAGCGTGGACGGAGCCGGAAAAAACCAAGCGCAAGCACGACGACGATGTCCTCTTCCGCGGACCGATTGTATACGGCCCGCGCGTGCGCTCGCACGGCGGGGAAGAGCTGACCTCTCTCGACCGCGAACAGCCCCAGGAACGCAAATGAGACGAGCAAGCGCCGCTCAGAGAGACTCTGGCGGCGCTTTTGTCTGGCGGGGAGGACAGGATTCGAACCTGCGAACCGGTTTTAAAGACCGGTTAACCGCTTAGCAGGCGGCCCCAATCGACCACTCTGGCACCTCCCCACGAGGTGTAGGCAATTCTGGCGGAGGGAGAGGGATTCGAACCCCCGGAGACGTATAACGCCTCAGTGGTTTTCAAGACCACCGCCTTAAACCACTCGGCCATCCCTCCGGGTTGCCTCCCGACGGACAAGCCCCTCCGAGGCGGGTACAGTATAGCATGTTCGCCCCCGCCGGTCAACGATGATTTGAGCGGGAATCTCTAGATATTTGACGAAGCGCACAAGTCCTGGTATGATGAGAACGTTCTCAAGCAGACGTTTCCTTAGGTTCTTGTGTCGGGCGACTGGCGGCACATGAGCGCCTTTCGTTGGAGTTGCTGCCATTATGGAACTCGATAGACGTTATCTGGGAACAGTGAAAAGTTTTAGTGTGTACGGGGGAACGGGCACCATTGCTTTGCCCGATGGGCGCGAGGTCATGGTACGTTACTCGGCCATTCGTGGCAAGGGTGTCCGCACGTTGCGCGAAGGGGCGCTGGTGTCTTTCCTGCTGGAACAGACCCGGCGCGGGCTGTACGCGGTGTGTGTGCAGGAAGAACCTGCCGAAAACTGACGCCTTCTCCTCGCGCTGCTGTACTCTGACTACTGCCCTCCTGGCGCGGTCTGTCTGAGCCGACAAGACCGTTTTTTGGCATATGCCGGGCCGTGCAGCCTGGCATATCAGACACGCCAGCGACCGTCATTTCCCCTGTGCATTTACCCTGATACTGGACGAAGTCTGGGCGAGACTTCGTTTGAGTGATGTTTGTTTGAATCACGTCCGAAATTTAGCCGGGGACGCGCTGCGTCCCCAGAGGAGTTTGTCACGCATGATACCGAACGGTAAGTTGCGCATCCTGCCCCTGGGCGGGCTGGGTGAAATCGGCAAGAACATGATGCTGATCCAGTATGGTCGGGAGGGCATGATCATAGACACAGGCATCATGTTCCCCGAAAACGACATGCTGGGGATAGACTACATCATCCCCGATTTTCAATATGTGGTGGACCAGATTGCCCAGGGAAACCTGGTCATTCACGGCATCATTGTTACGCACGGGCACGAAGACCACACCGGAGCCATCGGGCACGTGCTCGACGCGATCCCGGTGCCCGTCTACGCCACAGCGCTGACGGCGGGCCTGCTGGAAGTCAAGATGCTGCAGTTCGGTCACGCCGATCATCCGCTGCACGTCTTCAAAGCCGGCGATGTGCTGACGCTGGGGCCTTTCACCGTCGAGACGTTTCACGTGTGTCACAGCATCCCCGACGGGGTGGGGTTGGGCATCAACACGCCCATCGGCCTGGTGGTGCATTCCAGTGACTTCAAATTCGACCACACACCGGTAGACGGCTGGCCGCCCGACTTCGCCAAGCTGGCCGAATTCGCACAGCGCGGCGTGCTGGCCTTGCTCTCCGACAGCACCAACGCCGACCAGGAAGGCTGGACGCCTTCCGAAGTGGTGATTGACAAGGCGTTCGACCAGGTCTTTTCGCAGGCACAGGGCCGCATCATCGTCGCCACGTTTGCCTCGCTCATCTCGCGCATTCAGCAGGTGGCGCAGGCAGCGCAGCGGCACAACCGCAAGATGGCCATCGCCGGTCACAGCATGACCGAATACATCAAGGTCGCCACACGGCTTGGCTACCTGAACCTGCCCAAGGACCTGCTGGTGCCGGTGGATCGCGCCAACAAGATGCCTCCGCACGAAGTCGTCATCATGGCGACGGGCACGCAGGGCGAGCCGTCGGCGGTGCTGGGGCGGCTGGCCTGGGGCCAACACCGTCAGCTCGAAATTGAGCGCGGCGACACGGTGATCATGTCGGCGCACCCCATCCCCGGCAACGAGGAACTGGTACACCGTACCATCAACAAGCTGATTCAGCGCGGGGCGCACGTCATTTACCATCCTATCGCTCAGGTGCATGTCTCCGGCCATGCCCGCCGCGAAGAACTCAAGCTGCTGATCAACATGCTGCGGCCCAAGTTCTTCATCCCGGTACACGGCGAATTGCGTCACCTGACGCAGCACAGCCTGCTGGCGCAGGAACTGGGCATCCCGCCCCAGAACATCGCCGTCGTAGAAAACGGCACCGAGATTTTCCTGACCCCCGACCGCCTGGAAGTCGGCGAGCGGGTGCCGGGCGGCTATGTGTTCGTGGACGGCAAGGGCGTGGGCGATGTCGGGCCGATTGTCATGCGCGACCGCGAATCGCTGGGGCGCGACGGTTTTGTGAGCGTGCTGGTGCTCATAGATGCCCAAACGCACGAACTGCTGGAGCCGCCTGAGATCATCTCGCGCGGGTTC
The DNA here is from genome assembly GCA_034433965.1 of Anaerolineae bacterium. Taxonomy (GTDB): domain Bacteria; phylum Chloroflexota; class Anaerolineae; order Aggregatilineales; family Aggregatilineaceae; genus UBA2029. The sequence continues at coordinate 19,028 of DAOTZZ010000074.1, read as the reverse complement.
GTCTTCTGGCGCGACGCGACGGAATTGATGATCATGGCCCAGGAGCTGATCGCCCAGGTGGTGCGCACGCACAGGCAGGGCAATCTGACCCTGGCCATCCAGGACGCGCTCGCCAAGCTGTTCTACACCGAGACCAAGCGCCGCCCCATGACCTTCGCCTTTGTGCGCGAGGTGCGGGGTGAGGTGGTGCCAGTCTAAGGGTGCCTTTGCTTTTGGGACAATGGCCTTAGTTGCCCACTCCCCAGGTCGGTTGCATAATATCGGTGGCGACATTACACTAAGCGCGCTGTGCTGATCCTGCTGTGTCACCAGCGAAGGAGTGAGCGTGCATCTGTTCACCTTCCACCGAGATCGCCTGAGCGGGGCCGTGTTGCTGGCCTTCCTGGGGCTGGCATTGCTGACGGGGTGCGGCGGATCATCTTCCAATGCGTCCAGTGCGGGCAAGGGCGATACCCCCATTGCCCCCCAGGACCCCGCCCGGCAGGTCCAACCCACCGAAGAACCCCTGGCCGCCCGCGTGAACGGGGAACCGATCACGCTGGCGGCTTTTGTGCGCGAGCGCGAGCGCCGGGCGCTGGGCCGCTCCGTCCAACCGGCCACGCAGGAAGTCTTCGACACCGAGGTGCTCTCGGCGATGATTGATCAGGTGTTGATCAACCAGGCCGCGGCCAGCCTGGGCCTCACCGTCACCGACGCCGAAATTGACGCCGAGATTGCCGTGCAGTCCGAGCTGGCCGCCGCCAGCGGCACCACCCTGGAGACCATCGTCGCCGCGCAACTGTACACCATGGACGAGTACCGCACCGTGATTCGCGACATGCTCACCGTGCAGAAGGTCAGCGAAGTCGTGGCCAACGTCTCACCCTACGCTGAGCAGGTGCACGCGCGGCATATCCTGGTCGCGGACGAGGCCACGGCGCGCGATCTGATTGCGCAGCTTCAGGCGGGCGCGGACTTCGCCCAACTGGCGACCCAGTACTCGCTCGATAGCTCCACCGCGCGGCTGGGCGGCGATCTCGACTGGGTGAGCCAGGGCGACCTGCTGCAGCCGGAAGTCGAGCGGGCCATCTTCGCGCTGGCTCCGGGTGAACTAGCCCTCTATCCGGTGCAGAGCAGCCTGGGCTATCACGTGGTGCAGACGCTGGAGCGTGTGCAGGATCGCCCGCTATCGCCAGCGGCGCTGGCCGAAAAGCGTCAGAACGCCTTCCTGGCCTGGCTGGAAGGTCAGCGGCAGCTTGCCAACATCGAGCGGTTTGTCGGCACGGTCGTCAGCCCGGCGGGCTGAGGGGAGATAGACAGATGGGCCGCGGAGCAAATCTGTTCTTCAACGCCATTTCGATCTTCTTCCTGATCCTGACGGTGATCGTGGCCATCGTTGTGTTGGCCGTAGCCAGTGACACCATGGAAGCGCCTCTGCTGGCCCCGCAAGATACACTGCCTCCGCCCACCATCGCCAACCCGCCTACGCTGACGCCCTCCCCCGTCCCCAGCCCGCTGTTCACGGTCACCCCATCGGATACGGGGTCGTGAGGCCGGCTGCCCTGCGCTGAGGAGAGACGCCATGAACCGGCTGCTGAATGGTTGCTTCAATGTGGTGACGGTGATCTTCCTGCTCTTGACGCTGGTCGTGATCATCGGGGTGGCGGCCATCGCCGGAGACAGGCTGGAGCCGCCCATCCTCAAGCCCAAAGAAGTAGCTGTCATCCCGACCATAGCCGTCCTCTATTCGCCGACGCCCAAACCCACCTGGACGCCCTCGGTGACGCCGTTGCCGTCGCCGACCTTCACGGGCACGCCGACCGACACGCCTACCCCAACGCTGCCTCCCACGGAGACTCTGACGCCGACGGCGACCCATACACCAACCATCACGCCCACCTTCACCGCGTCGCCGACGTTCACGCTCTCGCCGACCAATACACTGGTGCCGCCGACGGCCACCTTCACGCCGACCTCTACGCTGACACCTTCCGAGACGCCTACTTTCACGCCTTCGCCCACCGGCCCGACGCCCACGCCGACTTCGCAATACGCCTTCATGTTGCAGCCGGGGTCGCTGATCCTGCGCGACAATTTTGGCAACACGGCGGGCTGCAACTGGCAAGGCATGGCCGGTCAGGTGACCACTGATCGCGGCGAGCCGGTGCGGGGCGTGCAGGTGCGCGTCAAAGGGCCTGGCGCTGAGCTGGCGACGCTCAGCGGCACTGCGCCGTTCTATGGGCCGTCGGGCTGGGAGATCAAGGTTGCCGATGCGCCGCTCACCGGTCGCTACGAGGTATCCCTGTGGGTGGCCGGGCAACAGGCGTCACCGACCGTGGAGATCGTCTTCCCCGGTGTGTGCCAGCAGAACCTGGCTACGCTCAACTTCATTCAGATGCGCCAGCCCTGATCGCGCGGCTTCGATCAGCAGGATCAGGGCGGTCAGTTCAGTCAGGCGGAGATCATGGCGCAGCGGCGCTCTTTCTGGACAGGGTTGTTCGATGCCATCACCGTGCTCTTCGTCTGCCTGACTGTGGCGGCGGTCGCTCTGGTGGTGTTGATCCTGGACAATCCCCAAACGCCGCTCAATCCCTTTCCCCCGCCAACCGTCGCGCCGATCCTGCAACTGCCGACATTGACCCCTTCGGCGACGCCAACGGATACGCCGACGGCCACTTTCACGCCCAGCATCACCCCGACGCCGTCGGCCACCTTCACGCCGACGGACACAGCCACGCCCACGCCCTCAGCGACGCCGACGGCTACGCCCACGCAGGTGATCAACGGCACACCGATGCCGGTGCAGCCTTCGCCCGGCCTGCCGACGCCAACCCTGCCGCCACTCGACGATGGCAGCGGAGGCATGGTGCCGGGCCTGGCGGGAGGAGCGCCCGTCCCCACCCTCGCGCCGTATCCCTTCACTGCCGCGCCGGTGCGCTATCAGCGCAACAGCGACGCCCTGGGCTGCCAGTGGTTGAGCGTGGCAGGCACGATCAGCGGCATGTCCGGCGAGCCGTTGCCGGGCCTGACTGTGCGGATCACCGGTGAGAACTTCCGCAGCGTGCGGCTATCGGGGTCGGCGGAACGGTGGGGACCGGCGGGCTTCGAGTTTCAGGTGGGGGTTGCGCCGCGCCCGGCGACGTTCACGCTGCACATCCTCGATTCGACGGGGACGCCCATCTCGGAAACGGTCACCGTTGAGACGGGCACTACCTGCGACACCAACATCGCCCTCGTGGACTTCGTACAGAATCACCCCTATTGAGCGCATTCAGGGGCGTATCGCCATACGCCCCCACAACAGGAATCTGCGTCTCCAGTGCTTGCGACACATCCCCTCGCCCCGCGACGCACTGGCACAGGTTCAAGGGCGAACAGCCATTGAGAGCATCTCGAACAGGATGCCGTCCTTAACTCTACACTTGCTCCGGCCCTGTCCGCCCCTGAAGTCGCCCAGGAGAGGCAGCAACGGGATTGCGGGCTGGGGTGCAACAGCTTCCATCCCGCGCTACTGATAGCGCAGGATATCCGACACCGTCTTGCGCGAGGCGGCCACTGACGGCCAGATGCTGGACAGGGCAGCGATAATCAGGATGCCGCCCAGCCCTGCAGCAAACATCCAGACCGGATAGGCGAATTCGATGAACTCGCCAAAGGGCAGCAGGTCGGTCAGCGTATAGGCCAGCACCACGCTCAGCGGCGCGGCGATCAGCCAGGCGATTACCCCCACCACCAGCCCCTCGACCAGGAACTGCACGATGATCTGCCAGGAATCCGCGCCCACTGAGCGCATCACGCCGATCTCTTTCTGGCGCTCGAAGACGCTGATGGAGAGAGTCGTCAGCAGACCGATCGCGCCGACGGCGGCCATCACCAGCGAGGCCATGTTGAGGATGATGCCGATGCTGAGGATGACATCCGACGCCTGATCGGCGATCTCGACCATGTTGACGAAGGACGACGTGATGCCGTGCTCCACCAGCACCTGATTGACATCCTCGATGATGCGATCCACCTGGCGGGCGCTCAGGTCACGCTCGCGCAGCACCAGGGCAAAGGCGTTGGGGATGGGTTCCCCTTCCAGGCTCACGCCTTCGTAGCGGGCCAGGTCTTCCCACGACAGCGCCACCAGGTCTGCCGAGCGCAAACCCTGCGGATCGTCCAGCCCGGCTTCTTCGGCCAGCGTCAGCGCCGTTTCTTTGGGCGTGAAGATCGCCGCAACAGTGAAGGGTCCGCGGTGTTTGGCGAAGGCCAGCGTCACCGTATCGCCCGGCTTCAGGCCGGCGCGTTCGGCCAGCCCCGCGCTGATCGCCACCGCAGGCTGATCCGGGGCAACCGGCACAAACCCCTGGAAGTCCACCAGCGTCAGCAGTTCCTCGTTGACGCCCCAGGCCAGCACCGCGCCGCTGTCCAGCGCCCCCTGATAGCCGTCGAGCGTCACCTGGCTGAAGTAAGCGTTGGGCCTGGGTGCGCCGCGCACATAGCCGGCAAAGCGGGCCAGTTGCCGCCATTCCATGAAGCCGATATCGAAGGGGAAGTTGGCGACGCCAATGATCTCCAGTTCCAACTGCTTGCCGCCGTTGCGAATGGTCACGGTGTCGCCGACGTGTTTGCCCAACTGCCGCACTACTTCCGTCGTCAGGACGATCCCCTCGCGATCCGGATCGTTGTTCCAGGCGTCGCCTTCGGTCAGCTCCAGGGTGAGCAGCGGCGCAGTCGTATCCAGGCCACTGAGGATCAACTGACTGGTTTTGGTGAACTGCGACAGATAGCCATCAACCTGCACCGCCAGTGCTGTGCCCGGATAGACCTTCTCCACCGCGTCCACGTTGTCCAGAATCAGCGCCCGCATTTCTTCCAGGGGCTGACTCTGCGTCGGCTGTACCTGCACCTCGAAGGCGAAGGTATCGAGAATCTCGTTGAGCACCTGGTTGATGCGCACGAACACTGCCGAAACGCCCATGAAGGCGGTCACCGCCAGGGCGAGTGTGATGACGGTGAGCGTCAGCCGCGCCTTCTTCTGGTTGATGTTGTTCAGCGACTGCTTGATTTGAATGGGCAGGGGCAGGCGGCGAATCAGGCGGGCGACGGGGCCGACCTTGTAGCCGCCCGAAATGCCCAGGTCGGTCATGGCCTCCAGGATGGTGACACGCGTACCGTTATAAACGGGGATCGCGGCGGACAACACGGGCACGGCCAGCCCCAGCACGATACCCAGGACAATAGCGGGCGGCGAGACCTTAAAGCCGGTGATCAGCGTGCCGGCGAAGTCGCCCACGATCACGGCCATCTTGTAGCCCAGCGGAACGCCCAGCAGCACGCCGGGCACCATGCCCAGCACGCCGTAGATCAGGGCGATGCCCGCGTAGATCAGGAACGTTTCGTAGCGCAGCGCGCCCAGCGACTTCATCACCCCGATCTGCCGCTTCTGCTCCACCACCAGGTTGTTGATCACGTTGACGACCAGGAAGCCGGAGACCAGCATGGCCACAATCGCCAGGGCCGCCAGCACTGCCGCATACTGTTTGGTGCTCTCGATGGCACTGTTCTGGGCCGGGTCTTCGGCGAACTGGAAGAAAGTGATATAGGGTGTGCGGTCGGTGATCGTCGCCCCGAACGCCTCGATGGACTGCTCGGCGGTAGGATAGTCGGTGAAGCGGGCGTAGATGCCGCTCAGCCCGACAAAACCGGCCATGTAGCGGGCATCGTCGTAGGTGGCATAGAGAGTCTTGTCTGGCTGCTGATTGTAGGCGTCGAAGAGCAGGCCGCTGACCGTCCACGACTCGGTAGGCAGTTCCTGGGGATTGCTCAAGATGCGCACCTCGACCGTGTCGCCCACCTTCAGGTCGAAGTCCTCGGCCAGGCGCACTTCCAGCGCCAGCTCGTGCTGACCGGCGCGCGGATAGCGGCCCTCGATCAAGCGCGGCGGCCCCAGGCGAATCTCGCCGAAGGGCTGTGTATACGCCTGGATGCGCATCTCGCGGAAGCGTGTCTCGCCGGGCAGCCGCCAGAACAGCGGGTAATTGGCCTGCCCCTCCACCACTGTCACCCCTGGCAATTCGGCCAGGGTCGCCAGTACTGCCTGGTTGTCCAGGTTCGCCGGGGGATCGCCGGGAATGACCACGAAGTTGACCAGCATGGGCAGCTCGTCCTGACGGATGTCGGCGGTCAGTTGCCGCACCAGCAGGTCGCCCGCGGTGATCAGCGTCACCACGCCCAGCACGCCGATGAAGATGCTGATCGCCACCAGCGCCGTGCGTCCCTTACGAGTCTTGATGTCACCGATGATCTTGCGCCAGATGGAGTCATTCATGATGCAATCTCGGATTTCAGCCTGAGAGCATGGGTCTGGAGTCCTGAGTCCAGGGTCTTAAGTCTGGAGCGATGGCGGCCCCCCATGCCTGCCGCCCCAGCAATCTTACAGCAGGCAAGGCGCTCTGCCAATATGAAGCGGTGATGCGCTGATCTCAGGAGCTGACGCCCAGCATGGCCCGCAACGCCGCCTGCTGATCGGTCAACGCCGGGTCGTTGCGCAGCACCGGGCACTCTTCGACCGCGCGCTGTTGCTGCAGCAGGGCGAAGGCGAAGGCCATGCAGGTGCGCTCGCCGCACTGTCGGCAGTTGGTCTGCGGCAGCAGCGCCCATACGTCGAGCGGACGTAGCGCGCGGCGAAGTGTGGTCGCCGGGGTGAGCAGATGGCGATTCTCCCAGGTGGCGTTGATGGCGTCGGTGAGGGCGGCCAGCAGAGCCAATCCCTCGTCGGCATCCCTGACCTTGGTGATGTAAATCCTGTCCGGATATAGCGTCAGGAACCCCGCCTGACGGCGAAAGGTGAGCGTGCCCGCCGCCGGATTGTAGGTGATGACGTTGGGCAGAGTCGCCAGAAAAGGCAGCACTTCCTCCAGCGTGCGCGAAGGACGCCCTACCACGATGATCTTACCCGGCTCGGCCAGGCAAGGATACGTGCGCTCCAGTGCGATCGACTCCAGATACACACCCGCCCCCTTGCCACGCGCGCGTTCTCAGGACTTGAACAGATTGCCCTGCGCCAGGAAAGTGCCTGCCCCAGGCACCTGGATGAGCACCTTTCAACCGCCCTCCAGGGCCTCGCGCACTTTGCCTTTCAGATGTTGCCGGATGAATGCCAGCGCTCCTTCGGCGTCCTCGTCCATCAGGATGCGCAGCAGTTCGATCAGGTCTTCCTCTTCCAACACCAGGGTGATCGCCTTCTTCATGCTTACCTCTGGGATAGGCACATCCAGCAGCGCTCACGGGCACTGCACAAAGCCCTGTGCCCACAGGCATCCCCCGCAGGTGGGAAAGCCATTGCCATAGCAATCTTCTTCGTTGGTCTCCGACAGCGGGCAGCCATCGCAGATGGTGCAGGGCGCGAACTCGAACGCCTGCACTTTGGCGCGGAAAGCCACGTAAGCCGGATCGTTCCACAGATCGGCCAGGCTCCGCTCGTTGACATTGCCCACGATGTAGCGACGGGCGTAGCGTCCCAGGCCGTTGAGATAGCTACGGTCGCTGTGCAACAACGGCAGGCACGGGCTGAGTCCGCCGTCCCAGCCGATGGCCGTCGCGCCAGCCTCGATGAACGGGCAACGGTCGCTGCTGGAAGTCAGGTGCACGCCGGTGAAATTGAGATTCCACTGCCCGCACACCGCCTCGTAGAGCGCCGGAGCAGCCAGCCGTTCCGCGTCCATCTTGGGCATGAACAGGTCGGGCTGCCGCGGTGAGGGGAAATAGACATCGTTGCTCATGGCGTGCGCGTAAAGCACTTCGCGACGCATCTCCGGCGTATGCGGCAGGACATTGCTCACCATGAAACGGGTCGCGCCCAGCCGCCGCGCCAGACGCAGCAGGTCTGGCAGATCAGCGAAGTTGCGCTCCAGGGCCACAAAGACGATGCCGATCTCCGGCGCGGGCAGTTGCGCCGACGGGCGCAGCGAGCGGAAGCGTTCCACATTGACCAGCACCTCTGGCAACTGTGCCCCCAGGCGCACGTCGGTATAGCTGGCAGGCGTCGCCCCGTCCAGCGATACCCAGAGCATATCCAGTCCGGCGGCGATCAGATGCCGTGCCCGCTCTTCGCTGAGTAGCGTCCCGTTGGTGATCAGTTCTGCCCGCGCGCCCAGCGCTTTGACCGCTTCCACCATGTCGACGATAGCCGGATGGAAGAGCGGCTCGCCAAAGCCGCCGAAGAACACCGTTAGCGGCAAGGGGAAATCGCGCAGACCGTCCACAATGCGCCCGAAGGTCGTGGCGCTCATCTGACCCATCGGCTCGTCCCACACGTTGCGAATGCAGGTGCGACAGGTCAGGTTGCACAAGCTGGTTGGCTCGATGTAGACCTTGTCCAGGCGGGAGATGGGACGGCGCAGGTACCAGCTTTGATCCACTTCGTCTATGTGTACGGTCACGCCGGGGGTCAGGCCCAACCGCGCGGACAGTTCTGGCGGCAGCACCAGCCGTCCCTGCTCATCTACCATCGCCTGATATTCGCGTCGCTGATTCACGATGTCTCCTCTGGTTCCGGGCAACGCTCAGGAATGCACCTGTTCACTCTACCGAGAGTATAACATTCAATAAAAAGAATATAAGTGCTGGCGCAAATCGGTTACTGTACTTCAGTATGTTTCGAGGATGACATTTGTGACCGTCTGTCGGGAGCGTTCAGCCGCGCAGACGGCGTCGCAGCAGCCCGCCCAACCAGCGCCATTCCTCCAGCCCCAGCCGTCGCGCCAGCGCGTTGAAAGACAGCAGGCCTACGCCGCCCGCGCTCAGCACCAGCAACGCATGGCCGAGGGAATTGCCGGGCAGGTAATGCTCCCCCAGCGCCAGCGCCGCCCAGGTCAGCAGGCCCATGCCCGCCGCAGCCAGGCCAGTGCGCCCGATGGTAGTGCGCAACCTCTGCCTGCCGTAGCCGCCCATGCCGCGCCCCAGCAGATAGGCCGAGACTGCCGTGTGCACCATGTGCTTGACCGAATCGGCGATCATCAACGCGAAGAAGGAGTACCAGGGCAGCAAATAGAGGGCGACGATCATATAGGCGATGAGGCTGATCAGCCCCACCACAGCCGGCGTGAAAGTATTCTGCCGGGCGTAGAAAGCGAAGATGAGCAGCAGGTCCACCGCGGCGAAGGGCAGCCCCAGTAAATACAGCCGCAGCGCCAGGGCAGTATGGGCAGTGTCTACTGCCGTGAACTTGCCGTGCTCGAAGATCAGCGCCACGACTGGCCCGGCCAGCACGAACAGGCCCACCGTCGCCGGAATGATCAGCACAATCGCCAGGCGCAGCCCCTGACCCAGCGTGTCCTTGAAGTGCCGCAGACCGAGGTCGGCGCGGTCAACCGCCTGCCGCGAGAGCGTGGGCAGGATGGCCACCGAGATCGCCAGCGCCACCAGTCCCTGTGGGAACTGAATCAGCGTGGTCGCCCAGGCCATGTAGGAAATACTGCCCTCGCCTGTGCTGGAGGCCAGATGGTAGGAAAAGGGGCGGTTCACCAACACATCGAGGGCCAGCGATGCCAACACCGGCAGATAGAGCAGCCCGATCCGCCGCACGCCGGGGTGTGTCAGCGCCCCGCGCACGCGCACCCGCAACCGCACATCGCGCAGGCCGGGCGCTTGCAGGCCCAGTTGCACTGCCGCGCCGACCAGCCACCCTACCGCAGCGGCAGTGATGCCCAGCCATCGGTAGAGCAACACTGTCACCAGCACGATGGTGCCGTTGAAAGCGGTCGAGGCGAAGGCGGGCCAGGTGAAGCGGCGCAGCGCATAGAGCAGGCCGGATACCACAGCGAACAGGCTGAGGAACAGCAGCGCCGGCGTGGTGACGCGCAACAGATCGGTCGCCTGGGCGATCACCTGTGGCGCGGCGTCGGCGCTGGCGACCACGGCGATCACCTGCGGCGCGAGCAGTTCCAGCGCCAGGATGAGCACAGTCAGCGCCACTACCACGATCCCCAACAGCGCGCTGACCAGTTCCCACAGGTCGCGTTGATCGTCGCGGGCAGCGGCGTACTCGCTGAGCACGGGCACCAGCGCCGAATTGACGTGTCCGCCGATCAGCAAGTCGTACAGACTGCGCGGGACGATGATCGCCAGGTTGAAAGCATCCACCGCCGCCCCCGCGCCGAACAGCGTGGAGAGCATGATTTCGCGGGCCAGACCCAGCACGCGGCTGACTACGTTACCCAGCGCGATCACACCCGTCGCGCGGGCCATGCTCTCCGGCGAGACTTCCGCAGCACGATCGGGCACCTCGACGGGCGCAGATTCACTAAGGGTCACACTCATGGCGAATCCTGACATTGCGCAGCCGGACAGGCCGCGCCCAAGCCGCGTCTACTCTACCGGACTCACGCCCAACATGCCAACGAGCGGTGGAGGCATTCCGCCTGGGCTATCGTGCCCGGATAAGGGTTGCCCCGGTGTGACGCCTGAGACCCGGACGTAAATCTAAGGCTGCCCCTCACCCCCTGCCCCCTCTCCCACTGCGACGCAACTGCGTCGCGGGGCAAGGTCACAAATCCCTCTCCCCTTGAGGGAGAGGGACTTAGGGTGAGGGGCTATCGGTGAGGCTTTCACAATCCCGGTCAACCATTTACGTCCGGACCTCAGGTGACGCTTATTGACACGGCCCGTAAGCTCTACTACAATTCAAAGTGGAGTGGAGCAGGTTGTTTGCAGTACCGGCGAGAAAGACCAGACCCGGTGTAGCAGAACCTACACCGGGTGTTTTTTTGACCCGATCGCAACACCGGCCCACCGCGTTGGTAATTTGTTCAGTGGGCAAAGGAGTACCACACATGTCTCAGCGTCTCACCGGCGTGGTCAAATGGTTCAATGCGCAGAAGGGCTACGGCTTTATCGCGCGTGAGGGTGGCCCCGATGTGTTCGTGCACTACACGGCCATCGTCGGGTCTGGCTATCGTAACCTGAACGAGGGCGATCAGGTCGAGTTCTCCATCACCGACGGGCCAAAGGGGCCGCAGGCCAGCGAGGTCAAGCGCGTCGGCGCGTAAACAAGCGCTCCACAGCCAGTAGTGTGGCCCGTTGGGGCCAACCGGACCAGCAGACAGCAGCCCGGCTTTCGCGTGAGAGCCGGGCTGTGCGTTGAAACGCTCGCTTCATTCTACTTCGACCTTCACCTTCTCCTTTTCGCCCCCTTCTTTGGGCTTGCCGCGCAGCCGATCTACGGTGCATTCGACGGTATCCAGCACACCTTCGAAGAGCGCTTCCCAGCTTGCCCGCGCCTCTTCCACAGCGGTGTTGGCATGCGTGCGGAAGTCCTTGGGCAGCAGCGAGGCGAACGCCTTGCCCGTTTCTTCCAGAGCGCGCACCTGATGCCGCACGAACGCATCGAGCGGGTTGCGCGGCTTGACCTCTTCCTTTTTCGCCTGCGGTCGTCCTTTGGTCATGGTTTGATCCCTTTCTCACTTCACAGACTGCGAACGAACATCCCATAAATCCTCTACGTCAACAGCGAGCGTTCAGTTGCGCGACTGCTCGCTCAATAACCCCGCGTGCGGTCTACCAGATTCAGCAGGTCTTTGCGGGCCAGATAGCGCTTGAGATTCTCGATGAACACCTGCACCGCGCGCTCGTCGTAGTCGGGCATGACACCGGCGACATGGGGTGTGATGAGTAGCGAAGGCAGTTTCCACAGCGGGCTGTCGGCGGGCAACGGCTCCGCCTCAAAGACATCGCACGCGGCACCGGCGATCACACCGCGTTCCAGCGCGTTTTGCAGGGCCTGCTCGTCAACGACCCCGCCGCGACTGACGTTGATCAGATAGGCCGTCGGCTTCATGGCCGCCAGCACCTCGGCGTTGATCATGCGGCGCGTGGCTTCGGTGAGGGGCACAGTCAGCACCACGAAATCGCACACGCGCACCATCGTCACCAGGGCTTCCGGAGGATAGAGCCGGTGGAAATACAGCCCTTCCGGGTCACCATGACCGGGCAGGGTGTAGCTATCGAGGTCGGCGGGCTGGCGCACATCGCGCTTGACAGCGAGCACTTCCATGCCGAAGGTATGCGCAATGCGGGCGATCTCGCGCCCGATGCTGCCGTAGCCAACGATGCCCACCGTGCTGCCGTGCAACGGCAGCGGCATGAGCGCCGTTCGCGCATCGGCGGGCCATTCGGCGCGGGACTTGAGCGCCATGGCCTGTGGCAGGCGGTGTGCAAAGGCCAGCATCATCATGAAGACGTATTCGGCCATCGCCGGCGCGTGAATGCCGCTGCTGGTGGTCAGCAGCACGTTCTCCGTCTGAATGATCGGCTGATCCCACAGATGATCGATCCCCGCCCGGTGTCCGTGCACCCAGCGCAGGTGTGGGGCCTGCTCTGGTTCCGGCACTACGGTGTCGGTGTAAAGCACCTGAACTGACCCCCACACCTCGTCGGGCACGTCGCGCGGCTGCCGGGCCGGGTGCGCCAGCACTTCCACCCGGTCTGACACAGCGCGCAACCGCGCCAGCCATTCGTCGTCCAGGGGAACGGTCACCAGCACGCGAACAGGTTCAGTAGCATCGGGCATGATCTTCCCTCGCAGCAGGTCTACGGACGACCGACCATCCGCTGGTCAGCCGTTCGGGGCTACTTCCAGTATACCGCATTGCCGCGCCGCGGAGTTGCTCCTTCGGGTGCATGCAAAATGTGTCAGGCAGCAGGGGCGTATTGCAATATGCCCTACCACCGGAAACACCCTCACCGCACCGTCAGCGTGGCCAGATGCAGCAAATCGCCCCTGCGGGCGCCTCCCGCGCTCACCGGCAGCCGCTCCCCTGGCGCATCGAGCGGGTACACGGCCATGGCCAGCGTATACGCGCCCGGCGGCGCGTCCGGTGGCACCACCAGGCCATGCGTGTCCTTCACGACCTGTCCGGGCGTCCAGGTCGTCGTGGGAGCCAGATTGTTGACCGGCTCGGCGTCGTGCTGCGCGGCCAGTGACCCATCCGGCGCGAGGAGCTGCACGCTGACTTTGTAGCGCGCAGCGAGCGGCGCGTCCGCTGTCCAAAACAGCGTCACGCCGAGGGCATCGCCGGCCCGCGCGTCAGCAGCGCTGAGGGCGTAGCCGGTCAGGCGCAGCATGTCGCCAAAGCGGGCATCCAGCGTCGCGGTAGGCGCATCTGGCGCGGGGCCGAGCACGGCGTACTGCGCCAGTCGCACATCGCCATACCAGGCCGAGGCGACGGGATAGGCGCGCGCGTCCAGCGTCGTCTGCACGACCCGGCGCGGATCGCGCTCCTCCTCCCCCCAGAAGACGACGAAGATGCGGTGGCTCTGTCGCAAGATCGCTTCGACTTCGGCCTGTGTCGCGGCATCGTCGCCGCCCAGGCCGCGCGGCAAAGGATAGACCGGCGCGCCCCCCCTGTAGTAGTAGCTGAACACTTCGATCTGATTGGGCGCGTCGAGGATGATTGCGTCTCCGGGGCGCTCGTCCGCCGCCAGATGGGCGGCAATGGCGCGATAATCGGCGCGGGCATAGGCGGGATCGTTGTAGAGCGAATCGAGCGCCTGCGCGTTGCCCAGCACAATCTGCACCGCGCAGACGGCGCTCAGCAGACGGGCGATCGCGCGCGACTGTCGGGCGCTGAGCAGCAGCAAGCGCCCTTGCCAGCTCCACAGCCGATGTGCGCCCTCCGCCAGCAGCAGAGCCAGCGCGATTTGCGCGGGCAGCAGGAACTTGAGATTGGCGGGGCGGTACGCGCCGGAGACAAACAGCGCGCCGATGACGACCGTCGCCCAGAGCAGCGGCAGGGCGACGCGCCATCTATCGGCGCGATCTCGCCCCGGCCACAGCGCCGCGACCAGCAACATGACCGGCCACAGGAATTGCAGCAGCACGACTTGCCCCGCCGTATTGCCGTAGACGAGCCAGGTGAACACGGTGCGCAGTTGTTCGCCCAGCGCCAGACCCTCGCCGGTGCGCGGCCAGGCCGTGACCTGCCGCCAGGCGGTGGGCAACCAGGGCGCGAAGAGAAGCAGCGTCAGCAGGGTGAGGGCCGCAAAGCCGGTTGCGGCGCTGCGCCGCGAGCGACCCGCCTGGCCGGGCCAGGCGATCCACACCGCGAACAGCACACCCTGTGCCAGCAGGGTGAAGGGAAACGAATACTGCGTGTATAAGCCGGCGGCGTTGACCAGCGCCAGCGGCAAAAGCTTCACTACAGGGGGCACAGAGGACGCAGAGTTTCTTTCGGGTTGTTTTCCCTGTGTATTCTTTGCGGTGAACCCTTTCAGCCAGCGCGCGAAAAGGGCCATGCTCGCCGCGCTGAGCAGGGCGAGTTGGGCGTACATGCGCGTCTCCTGGCTGTAGTAGACCGCGAAGGGGCTGAGCGCGACGAACAACCCGGCCAGCGTCCCCCCTGTCCCGCCGAATAGCGTCCGCCCCAGGGCGATCGCCAGCGCAACGGTCAGGGCGCCCTCCAGCGCGGAGAGCGAGCGCAGGCCGAATTCGCTCTCCCCCGCCAGCGCGATCCAGCCCTTCAGCGCCAGGTAATAACCCGGCGGGTGAATGTCGCGACCGGCGGCATCAACCAGGTCGGAGACGCCCCGCTCGGCCAGGCGCAGGCTGTTGCCCTCGTCGTTCCACAGCGATTGCGCTTCCAGGGCGTGGAAACGCACGGCGAAGGCCAGCAGCAGCACGATCAGCGGCGCGATCCAGCGGTGACGGCGCAACGTGTCTGCGAGCCACTCGACTATGTCCCGCTGCCCGATCCATCGTTGGCTCACCGCGGCCCTACCTCATTGCTCTGTCCAGCCGGACGCTCACCGCACAGCCCAGCACAGCGACGGCCTCCACCGCCGCCACGATGCCTGCCAGCAACCAGGGCAGGCGATGACGCGCCGTATGGTCGAGCACGGCCAGGCTGCGCAGCCCGTCCCACCTGTCTGCGCTCAGGGTCAGCGTGTGCACACCCCCTCCCAGCGACTCGCGCAACGGCACACAGCCCGCCGTTCCCGCCGCCAGGGCCAGCGTCCGGGCCGCGTCGCCGTCCACGCTGAGCGTCACCGTCCGCGCGTCCGACAGCGCGTCGTGACACAGATAGAACGTCGTGCCGCGGGCGCGGAATGTCCGGTTCTCGCGGCCATCTGGCCCGCTGCTGATCACGCCCCGCGCGGTCAGACCATGCCGCCCCGCGCCGAGCACCTGCGGCCTCTCGCCAGTCATGTAGGCTTTGAGCGCCTCATAGACCGGCGTGGGGGTGAAGTCCGGCTCGACCAGCCGGAAGTAATACCAGCTCTGGCTGCGCTCGGAATCGTCGGCGCGTTTGAAGTACCACCAGGCGATCACGCCGACCCAGGGCCACTCCTCGGCGGCGCGCTGATAGGCCAGCGGCCCCCAGGCGGCGGCCTGTTCCATGGTCACCCGCCCGTAGCGCTCCAGGTCGGCGATGGCCGGATCGTCAGGGACGGGGTTCCAGCCCGCCTCGCTGATCCAGATCGGCTTGTGCGCGTCCCCATTGGCGACCATCACGTCGCGCAGATAGAGATGGCGCTGAAAGTTGATCGTCGTCGGGCGCAGGCGGCGGTCGGTGGGGCCGCTCCATAGCCCGTAGCCCTGCACGGCCAGCACGTCAAAGCACGCCCCCGCCCCCGCCTGATACATGCGCTGCAGATAGAGCACGTCGTAGGCATTGCGCCCGCTCAGGTCAATCGTCGGGCCAATCGCGCCGGTGATGACTACAATCTGCGGGTCAATCGCCTTCAGCGCGCGATAGGTGCGGCAGAGCAGGTCGGTGTACGCCTCCGCGTTGACCGTCTGCTCGCCCCATTCAGGGTAAAGGTTCGGCTCGTTCCACACCTGGTAATGCTGAATACGTCCGCGGTAGCGCGTTGCCACAGCGACCACGTAGTCCACGAAGTCCTGGAAGTCGGCGGGTGGGGTGTAGCGGTTCGTCGTGCCCTCCGGCAGACTCCAGGCGGGCATGGGGCCGCCCAGCCGGGCGATGATGCGCAGCCCGTATTGTTCGGCCAGGGCGACGATGTGATCGTACTTATCCCACGCGCTGATCGCCCCGTGCACGTCCAGATTGCGCCGGTCGGTGAAGTCGCCCTTGGCGTGAATCTCGATGTCTTCCCAGGGGAATTGCTGGCGGATCCAGCCGAAGCCGGCCTCGGCGATCATCTGCATCTGCCGCTCGCGCTTGGCCAGCTCGACTTCCTGCTCCAGAAAGGTGTTGACGGCGAAAGGATTCACGTCCGCCAGGGGGATGTCGGCGAAAGGCTGCGTGTCCGGCTGCGCGCGCGTCCAGCGAACGAGATATTGCCCGAAGCCGAGCAACTGCTCCAGCGGCGCGGTCTCGCCGGTCACTTCCCAGAAATAGTCGTAGACCATGCCCTCGAAGGCCAGGTCGAGGCCCAGGGCGACGGTCGCGGTTAGCGCGAGCGCTGCGAATATGACCAGCGTCCGCAGGCGGAAACCGAACAGGGTGTGTGCATGGGCAGGTTGAGCGTTCATGGCGCGGATTATAGAGAGCCGCAGCGCCCAAGACAACAGCGGAGGATTCTAACGCCGTGCTAGCGCATATCTTATGTGTCGTTGACTGATCGTGGCTATCATAGGGGCGGATGCAGGGTGAGTGACGCGGGGAGACAGGACGTGGACAAGAAACAGCGCAAACAACTGCGTTTTTCGGCCATCTATCTGGTGGTGGCGCTGCTGGGCATGTGGTTGTTCCAGGCGTTGATCTTTCAGCCGTTGCTGCTGGAAGCTCAGGAAGTGCCCTATAGCGTCTTCCGCAACGACGTGGCTGCCGGTTACGTCAAAGAGGTGACGCTCGGCCAGGAGCGCATCTTCTTCACGCTCTACGATCAAGGCGATCCGGCAGCCCCCGCCGACCTGCCGCCGCAACGCGCGGGCACGACCTACAACACCGTCGCCGTGCCCGACGAGCGGTTGACTCAGGACCTGCTGGCGGCGGGCGTGACTTTCCGCGCTGAGCCGCCCGACAGCGGCCTGCTGACCGATCTGCTGGGCTGGTTCATTCCGGTGCTGCCGTTCGCGCTGGTGTGGTACTACTTCTATCGGCGATTGGGCCGTGGAGGAGCCAATATCCTGTCTGTGGGCAAGAGCCGGGCAAAGGAAATCACCGGCGAGATGACCGGCATTACCTTTGCCGACATCGGCGGGCTGGACGAAGTGGCGGTGGAACTGAAGGAGATCATCGCCTTTCTCAAGTCGCCAGAGCGCTTCACCCGCCTGGGAGCCAAACTGCCCAAGGGGGTGCTGCTGGTAGGACCGCCCGGCACAGGCAAGACGTTGCTGGCCAAGGCCACGGCAGGCGAAGCCGGTGTGCCGTTCTTCTCTATCAGCGGGTCGGACTTCGTGGAAATGTTCGTGGGGGTGGGCGCGGCCCGCGTGCGCGACCTGTTCGATCAGGCCAAGAAGAAAGCGCCGTGCATCGTCTTCATTGACGAGATTGACGCCATCGGGCAGTCGCGGGCTACAGTGGGTGTGCTGCATACCAACGACGAGCGCGAGCAGACGCTCAATCAACTACTGACCGAGATGGACGGCTTCGCGCCGAACCAGAGCGTGGTCATCATGGCCGCCACCAACCGCCCGGAAGTGCTCGATCCGGCTTTGCTGCGCCCTGGTCGCTTCGACCGGCAGATTCAGGTGCCTCTGCCCACCGAGAAGGGGCGGCGGCAGATTCTGGGCATTCACACGCGCAACGTGCCGCTGGCCGAAGACGTCAACCTGGATCGCATCGCGCAGATCACCTCCGGCTTCTCTGGCGCGGACCTGGCCAACATCGTCAACGAAGCGGCCCTGCTGGCCTCGCGGCGCGACGCCGTCCAGGTGACCATGGCCGACTTCGATCTGGCCATTGAGCGCGTGGTGGCGGGGTTGCAGCGCAGCCTGCCGCTCAAGGAGGAAGTCAAGCGCAAGGTGGCCTATCACGAGAGCGGGCACGCGCTGGTCGCCGCCCTGCTGCCGGGCACCGATCCCGTGCACAAGGTGAGCATCATTCCCACCGCCAAGGGCGCTCTCGGCTATACCTTGCAGGTGCCGGAGGAAGACCAGTATCTGGTAGGTGAGAGCGAACTCAAGCAGCGCATGGCCGTGTTGATGGGCGGGCGCGCCGCCGAACTGCTGATCTTCGGCGAGGCATCCACTGGCGCGGCCAACGACCTGCAGCGCGTCACCGAGATGGCGCGGCGCATGGTCACCGAGTTCGGCATGACCGAGGCGCTCGGCCCGGTGCGCTATCTGGCCGACGCGGGCATGGGCTACCTGGGCCAGCACGCTGCGCTGCGCCCCGAACTCAGCCCAGAGACGGAGACACTGATTGACCGCGAAATCCGGCGGCTGGTGGAAGAAGCGCAAAAGACAGCGCTCGAACTGTTGCGGGCGCACGAACCGGCCCTGCATCAGATCGCTGCCGAGTTGCAAGAGCGCGAAGTGATCGCCGGCGAAGACGTGCTGCGCATCGTGGCCGAGCATCAGCGCCAGCCAGCGTGAGCGATCCCGCCTTCGTGGCGATACGTCACCGCGCGGAGGCAATCACGCCTCCGCGCGTCTGTTTCCCAGGCCCAGATGTTCGGCGCGCAGGTGAGCAGTCAATTCGGCCAGGTTCTCGAAGATGTAATCGGGCTGATAGGGGCTGTGCGCCAGGTCTTCGCGGCGCGTCTCCCCGCTGAGCACCAGCGCGGTGTGGATCGGGGCATTCTGCCCCATAGCGATGTCGGTGTAAAGCCGATCACCGATCATGCACAAGGCCTCGACCGGCACTCCCAGCCGTGCCGCGGCCATGTCCAGGATGTGACGATTGGGCTTGCCGATAATCACATCCGGGCGTCGTCCGGTCGAAGCTTCGACGAAGGCGATGATCGCGCCGATGTCGGGGATGACGCCGCCTGCCACCGGACAGTTGAAATCGGGGTGCGTGGCCAGATAGGGCAGACCGGCGCGCACCAGGTCGCACAGGCGCGTCAGTTTGGCGTAGTCAATGGTTGTGTCGAAGCCCAGTACCACGTAGTCGGGCCGTTCCAGGGTGAGCGCGAAGCCCGCCGCGGCAAAGGTCTGC
>DAOTZZ010000073.1:0-28329 GCA_034433965.1 Anaerolineae bacterium | reverse complement strand
CGGGCGCTTTGGCGGCATGGGGCAGCGACCGGGCGGCGTGTTCTAGAAGACGAGAACGTGTACACAGGAGATAGGGGCAGGCGCGTAACCTGCCCCTTGTTCATTGTTGGGCGTATGGCGTTCGCCCAACTCACCAGGTATCAGCCAGTAGGCGCGCGTTCGGCCTCGGCGGTGGCCTGTTGGCTCTGCTGCAGTCGCAGCCGCCGCCAGACCAGATAGCCGAAGGCAGTCAGCCCAAAAGCCAGCCAGAATTCGATCGACTCGGCGTACTTAGTGACGGTGAAACCAGATTCGCGCCAGATGAACAGGCGAAAGAGCCGATAGGCCAATACGACCAGGAAGGTGCTGGCCAGGAAAAACGGTGGCACCAGCAGGATGTCGGCGTTCTCCCATATCCGCTCGATCTGCAGACGCTGGTTGAGCACATAGGCGGTCGAGCCGCCCAGCCCGATCATGATCATGAGCGCACGAAACAGATTCAGCGACTCGCCGATGTTGTGCAGATTGAACTCGTCCTGCTTGTTGATTTCGATCAGGTCTTCTGGCGTGTCGAAGTCCACGACGCGCTGCCCCCAGGAGATTTCTTCCCCAGCGGAAAAGAACATCAGCGCAGCGAACAGCAGGTAGAGGAGCATCCCCAACCGGTCGCGTGCCTGCCAGCGGTTGCGGGCGACGGCCAGACCCACCAGCGTGCCCACGGCGAAGCAGGCAAAGGTTGCCCACTCAAACACCTGGTCTTCATCCAGCAGGAAGCGGTACAACTCTTTGTTGAGCCGTATGGGAATGAGCAGGGCGCTGATGACAAATGGGGCCAGGAAAATGGCAAGGGCAATGCGGGGGGGGACGGACCATTCCTGGGCAGACCTGGCAATCAGGCGGCGTACAATGTGCATGGCTTCTCTCCTTGCCTGCATGGGCTGAATGAATGCAACGTTGGGGGGAGATGTCCGCCTGTTGCCCGGCGACGATTCACATATCGTCAACAAATGGCCGTAGCTGCGCGTTCTATCCCCATCACCCGAAACAGAGCGAGACCCGCCACCCCATCGGCCTGCGGGAGGGCGCTCTGTTCAATTTTACACTATCAGGAATTGCTATGCAATTATTATCTTTATAGTGACAAAAACGGGTCTGCTGCAGGAGGGAGGGCGAACAGGTGCTCAGCGTTGGCTGTCGTCCTGGCGGCCAGCTCGTCGTATGAAACGCTGTGCAGCGCGGCCAGTCGCTCGGCGATGAAGCGCACGTAGGCCGGGCGGTTGGGGCGGCGACCGCGGTACGGGTGCGGTGTCAGGAAGGGGCCGTCGGTCTCCACCAACAGACGGTCGAGCGGGACACGCGCCGCGACACGGCGTAAGTCATCGGCGTTTTTGAAGGTCACCGGGCCGGTGAAACCCAGGTAAAAGCCCAGCGTGAGCGCACGCTCGGCCACAGGTAGCGGCGCGGAGAACGAATGCAGCACGCCGGGACGGTCGCGCAGGGAGATAGGTAGGGTAGTCACCCAGCGGGCCAGGATGTCCAGCAGGTCGTCGCTCGCCTCGCGGTTGTGCAGGATCACCGGCAGTTCCAGTTCGGCGGCCAGGGCCAACTGTGCTTCCAGGGCCGCCCATTGCGTCGCTTTGGGGGCGGTGTCCCAGTAGTAGTCCAGGCCGATCTCGCCGATGGCAACTACCCTGGCATGCGCGGCCATGGTGCGCAGCGTGACGACGCTGGCCGGGGAGAAATCCGCTGTGCTGGTGGGATGCACGCCGACTGCCGCGTAGACACTGGGATAGGTCTCCGCCAGGCGCAACACGGCGGGCGCGCGGGCCAGGTCAGTGCTGGGGTTGATCAGGCGTGTCACGCCGTGCGCGGCGGCCTCGGCGACGATCTCGTCGCGCAGGCCGTCGTAGGCGTCGAAGTCCAGGTGACAGTGCGTATCAATCAGGGGCATGGGGAGTTGTCAGCGATCCGCTCGGTATGATCAGCGGCAAAGCAGATAGCCAGGAGAAGAGGCCATGACTGAGTACTGAGACCTGATCACCCCTACGTCGCCTGACCGCCGGACTTGAGCAACTCCAGATCGGCGTCCACCATCATCTCAATAAGCTGTTTGAAGGTGATCTTCGGTTCCCAGCCCAGCACGCGCCGCGCTTTCGACGCATCGCCGACCAGCAGGTCTACTTCGGCGGGGCGCATGAAGCGCGGGTCTTGCACCACATAGTCGTGCCAGTCCAGACCGACGTATTCGAAGGCGACCGTCACCAGTTCCTCGACCGAATGCGTCTCACCGGTGGCGATCACGTAGTCGTCGGGCGTGTCCTGCTGGAGCATCATCCACATGGCGCGCACGTAATCGCCGGCGTAACCCCAGTCGCGGCGCGCGTCCAGGTTGCCCAGGCGCAGTTCGTTCGCCAGGCCAAGCTTGATGCGGGCGACATTGTAGGTGACTTTGCGCGTGACGAACTCGATGCCCCGGCGGGGGCTTTCGTGGTTGAACAGGATGCCACTGGTGGCATGCAGGCCGTAACTCTCGCGATAGTTGACGGTGATCCAGTGGCCATAGACCTTGGCCACACCGTAGGGGCTGCGCGGGTAAAAGGGGGTCGTTTCGCGCTGCGGCACTTCGCGCACCTTGCCGAACATCTCGCTGCTCGATGCCTGGTAGAAGCGGATCGAGGGGTCCACATGGCGGATGGCATCTAGCAGGCGGGTGACGCCCAGCGCGGTCACGTCGCCGGTGAAGACCGGCTGCGTCCACGAGGTCTGCACAAAGCTCTGCGCGGCCAGGTTGTAGACCTCGTGGGGCTGGCACTCTTGCAAGGCGAGTTGCAGCGAAGTCTGGTCGAGCATGTCGCCGGGGATGAGGTGCAGCCGGTCTTGAATGTGCTCGATGCGGCTGAAGTTGACGGTACTGGTACGCCGCACCAGGCCGAAGACTTCATAGCCTTTTTCGAGCAGAAACTCGGCCAGATAGGAACCATCTTGCCCGGTGATGCCGGTGATCAATGCGCGTTTGCTCATTGTGACTCTGCTCCTGCGGGAGGCGCGCCGTGTGGCGACAGGCCGAGACGGGCGCGCCAATCATTCAGGGTATCCAGCAAGCTTTGTTCAAAGGGAATCTGCGGCGTCCAGCCCGTGTGAGCGCGCAATTTGCTCGCGTCGCCAACGCGCCGCGGCACGTCAGACGGGCGCATACGGGCTGGGTCCTGGCGGACTTCGATGGAAACGGTGCTGTAGCTCAGCAGTGTGTCGAGCAGATACTGGATGCTGTAGCCCTGTCCGCTGCAGACGTTATAGGCTTCGCCTGGCTCACCGTGCCGGGCCAGCAACAGGTAGGCACGCACCACGTCGCGCACGTCGGTGAAGTCACGCTCGGCGCCCAGGTTGCCGACGAAGATCACCGGCGCGCGCTGACCGGCTTCGATGGCGGCGATCTGACTGGCAAAATCCGCCGCCACAAAGCCGCTGCCCTGGCCAGGGCCAATGTGGTTGAAGGGGCGGGCGCGCACGATGGGCAGGCGGTAGGACAGGAAGTACTGCAGGCCGAGCA
This sequence comes from Anaerolineae bacterium, assembly GCA_034433965.1. Lineage (GTDB taxonomy): Bacteria > Chloroflexota > Anaerolineae > Aggregatilineales > Aggregatilineaceae > UBA2029. The sequence continues at coordinate 24,800 of DAOTZZ010000073.1, read as the reverse complement.
TATCCTGCGCCGCTTTGCTGACGCTGTACGGGCTGGCTGGGGCAAAGGGCACGGACTCATCGAGCGGGGTATCGCCCCGTGTCGGGCCGTATATCTCCGCCGAACTGATGACAACGATCCGGGCGTCGGGGACAAGCTGACGGCAGGCTTCCAGCAAGTTGACCTGGGCGTGAATGTTGTTCGACAGCGTGCCCCAGGGGTCTTTGAAGGACTGCGCCACGTCGGCCAGGGCGGCCAGGTGAAACACCACATCGGGCCGGATGTCGGCGATGAGGGCGCGTACTGCGTCGGCGTCGCGCAGATCGAGCTGACGTTGTGGGATGTTCAGACGGTCGAGAGCCGGGTTGTGGCCGGGCGGCTGGAAAACGCCCGCGACAACATCGCCGGGCGTCAGATCGGGTTGGCGGAGCAGGTGCTCGACCAGATGGCCGCCCGCAAAACCACCCGCTCCGGTGATGAATACTTTCACCTGTTTGCTCCTCAAGGGCGAGGCGTTTCCAGCGGAATGGCCGCGGTCGCCTGAGTGCGGCGATTATAGCATGAGGGCCTGGGCTGACAAGCAGCTGAAACTCAAAAAACCGTTTGAGAAGCAGGCTCTGCGGCTTTACCTCACTCCTAAATCCTCTCTCCACACGCGGAAGGGGACTTAGCCAGATGCTTACTCCCCGTGTATGGAGAGAGGGTCGGGGGTGAGGTTCTCAAGCGGCCTGTCAGAGATCGCAGAGGAACCCAGAGCCTGTCTGTATGCCCTCTGCGATCTCTGCAGGGAGAACGTTCACTGCCTGTGTGTGACGAGCACCGCCCTCACCCCTGGCGGCACATCGGTGGGCAACAGGAGCAGCTCGTGCATGGTGCGCGGCGCGAGAGTGAAAGTGAAATCGCCCGCCGGATCAAGCGAGACGCGCTCCATCACGTGTATGATTGCTGCCCCCGCCGGGATGAGTACCGGATCGCTGGCCTGCCCCAAAATCACCTGGTCGGCCAGGATCGTCTGGGGCGAGGTGCCACCGACTGGCTCTCCGGAAAGAGGCGTGGCTTTTGCTGAGGCGGGGGTGCTCTCCAGGCGTTCGACGCGCAGCGCCGGACGGTTGGGCACGGCGTGCACGACGCGCAGCAGAGCATAGCCGTCGGGAATTTGCAGCGGGCTGTCCGAGGCCAGCAACAGGCGTACGCTCGCCCCGTCGCGGTAGACGAAGACAGTGAGGTACGTCCCCTCCGGCACTACTGGTAGCGTCACTTCTTCCTCGGTGAGCGTCAATTGACTGCCTGACACACGCACGGCCAGGTGACGCGGGGGAGTGGCGAATTCGTGGTATGCGGTCGCTGTGCCCGCCTGAACAGTCTCGAAGATGAGTGCATCATCAGCCAGGAAGTCAATCGGCGTGTTGTCCGGCAGGGCGTGCACTATGCGCATGGCGAACACGTTCGCGCCCGGTCCCCAGCCGGAAAGCGCGGGCGGAACGCCTTCCAGAGGGGCGACTCCTTCAGCCGTGAGTACTGTTTCGCCAAGGCCGACTTCCGTTGTCAGGACAACGGCTGGAGTGTCCGGCGCGCCGGTGACAATCACCGTGTAGGCGAAGCCCGCTTCCCAGGCGCGTTCCAGCAACCGACCTACCTCGCGCGGGGCAGTAGCTGAGCCTGTTTCGAAGACGAAGCCGCTGGTGCCGGTGGCGAAAGGCAGCGGGCGAGTGGCCTGTCCAAAGGGGATGGGGCGCACGTCTGGCAACATTCCCCCGAAGGTGCTGACAGTCATCTGAGAAGTGCCGACGGCGGCATTGACCAGCACCAGCCAGGCGGCGTTGACGGGCGTCGGGCTGAGGTCTTCGCCCACATTAGCGATGCGCAGACGGTCGCGCGTGTCCAGGATGACCAGCGTGACCGCCTGATCAGCCTGCAGGGCCACCTGCTTATAGAGATATGGCTCGGCGTCCGGCTGATCGGCGGGGCGCAACTGCAGTTGATGACTGCCTGCGGACTGGGTCATCCAGGCGCTGGCTTCGCCGTAGGGCAGGTTTCCGGCAAGTAGCTCCCCATCCAGCACCACGTCCACTGGTGGCAGGTCGGGCGAGGCATGCATGACCCGCATTTGTGCCACGTCTTCTGCCCGGCTGCGCAGGGCAATGGCCGCCGGCGATCCGCTTTCTGGATCGGGATACAACACGACGGTATAGGTGTAGCGAGCCATGCCGTAGAACGGCACCTCGCCCAACGGCGCTCCATCTGCAGTCAGCAAGGCCAGGGGATGATCGCCTTCCGGCAGGGTGACGGGGTCGCTTTGCGCACCGAAGTCCAGCCCGGCGATGATGGTGCGCTGCGCGTCCTGCAGGGCGAGCGGGCCGGTCTGGGGTAGCGCCTGGATCACCTGCAGACGGGCGGTCGCCCGCGGCAACGGTGACAGGTCTTCGCGGACGACGATCAGGCGCAGATCGGCGGCGTCACCGGCCAGCACCACTACATACGAGCCGTCTACTTCGAACGTCACGGTCTCTTCGAGCAGGGGGGAAGAATTCTCCTGCTCAGGGACGACGGCGGCCAGTCGGTACTGGCCCGCGCGCACTTTTTCCGGTGCGCTGTGATACATGCCAGGCCGGAAAGACCGCGCGACTTCTACCCCGTCCAGGGTCACGGTGAGGCGGGCGACCGCGCTGGCGTTCACCACGCGCAGCAAAGCCGCTTCCGTGGCCGCTTCGGTCAGCGGAATCTTGGGAGACGGTGTGGCGCTGGGCGGGGGGGTCTCCGTGGCCGTTGGAGGCGGAGTCTCGGTGGGGCGGGGAGGCTGCTCGTCACCACACGCGGCCAGGGCCAGGGTCAGCGCGGCCAGGATCAACGGCAGGGACAGTAATCGTCGCATGGTCAACCTCCGGTCAGGCGGTCGGTCGCACAGCTATCATTGTACAAAGCTTGAAGCCGGAAGGACAGCGAGGGGAAAATATGCGCTCGCCAGAGATGACGGGCGCACTCAGTGGAGGACGGACTTGGAGATGCCGCTAGAGGCTGTTATGAACTTGTGCCCGGTGTTTTTCCCTCACCCCTGCGCCCCTCTCCCACGCGACTGCGTCGCGGGGCAAGGGGAACGGCCTGCGCTGTCACCCGCTGGCGCAGCAGAACAGCGCCGCCACGAGCGACACCCCTTCTCCCGCAGCGCGGGCTGAGGGGGTTGGGGTTGAGGGAGAAAAAGTGCATAACACGCTCTAGCCGGTTTTCACCGTGATCTGCCGTGGCTTGACGGCCTCGGCCTTGGGCAGGGTGAGCGTCAGCACACCATCCTTGAAGGTGGCTTCCACACGATCGTGATCGATCGGCGTATTGATGGTCAGCGTGCGTTCGAACTTGCCGGTAGGACGTTCCAGCAGCACGTACTTGCGCTGATTCTCTTCCTCGCGCTTGATTTCGCCGCGGATGGTGAGCGTATCCCCTTCGAGGATGATGTCAATCTCTTCGGGCTTCAGGCCCGGCACGTCGGCGCGAATCACGATCGCTTCGTCGGTGATGTAGGCGTCCATAGGCAGCAGCCATGCGCCGGTGCCGCGCGTCTCTGTGCCGCGGGCGAAAGCTTCATCGAGCATACGGTCAACGGCTTGACGCATGGTGATCATCTCGCGCAGCGGATCCCAACGGGACAAACGGGTCATCAGACTACCTCCCAATAAACCCAGTCTGTTGATGAGCGATCGTTACACACTGACTCTAGCCGATCTGTGCTAGAAATGCGTTAAAGCGCTGTAGACGTTTCGTCAGCGTTATCAGTCTGCTGAGCGAACGCCAATTCGGTTTGCTGGGCTGCCCACATCTGCCAATAGATGCCCCGCGCTTCCAGCAGGTCGGCGTGTGTGCCACGCTCGACGATGCGCCCGCGCTGCAAGACCAGGATGGTCTGCGCGCGCTCCAGGCCAACCAGCCGGTGCGTGATGAGCAGCGTGGTACGCCCTGGCAATGCGGTGAAGAGGGTCTTCAAGATGGCACGTTCGGTCAGCGGGTCGAGGTTGGCGGTGGGTTCGTCAAGCAGCAGCAAAGGGGCATCTTTCAGGACGGCGCGGGCGATGGCCAGGCGCTGACGTTCACCCCCGCTCAGGCGCAAACCGCCCTCGCCGACCCAGGTGTGCAGACCATCCGGCAGCGCTGCGACAAAGCCGTCCAGTTCGGCGGCGGCCAGGGCGGCCAGGGCTTCCTCGTCGGTGACGGTGGGGCGGGCCAGGCGCAGGTTGTCCAGAATAGTACCCGCGAACAGATAGGTTTGCTGGCTCACCACGCTCATCATGCGGCGCACGTCATCCTGGGCGAAAGCGCGCAGATCGTGCCCGGCCAGCCGGATGGTCCCTTCCTGATAGTCCCAGAAGCGCAGCAGCAGCGCGACGAGCGTGGATTTGCCCGCGCCGCTTGGCCCGACCAGGGCGACAACGCTACCGGCGGGCACGCTGAGCGACACGCCATCCAGCGCGGGCGGATCGGCGGGAGTGTAGCGGAAGCGCAGATGCTCTACGCGCAGCACTTCGCCAGTCGAGAGATCGCGTGGCACGGGCACAGGACGCTCAGGATCGCGCACGGCAGGGGGAGTGTCGGCCAGCTCGAACAGGCGACGGGCGGCGGTCAGGCTGCGACTGAGGTGTTGGAAAGCGGCGGGCAACGGCTGCACGGCTTCAAAACTCGCCAGGGCCGCCAGCACCAGCACAGCCAGCAGCACTCCGTCCAGACGACCGGCGCGCACCAGCGGAGCGGCAACGATCAGAATGGTCAGCGTCGTCAAGCCCGCAACCAGGTTGATCAGGGCGGTCTGCAGGGCGCTGAGCGCGGCCATGCGGCGCTGCTGCTGACTGAGGGACTGTTGCAGACGGTGCACTGTGCTCAGATGGCGCTCTGCGGCATTGAAAGCCAGCAGGTCGGCCAGACCCTGCACGGTGTCTACGGCGCGGGCAGCCAGTTCGCCGCGCACGATCACGCTCTCACGGCCAGCCCGCGCGGAGAGTCCGCGCAGCGCCAGCGGGATGACGAACCCCGCCATCAGCAGTCCGGTGGCCAGGGCGAAGCCCAAGCGCCAGTCGTAGGCGGCCAGGAAAGCGGTCATCACGGCGGTGGCCAGCAGGGCGACGGCGGGCGGGGCGATGGCCCGCAGGTAAATGTTTTCCAGCGTGTCAATGTCGGCCACCAGACGGGTCAGCAGATCGCCGGAGTGTTGCCCGGCCAGACGGGCCGGTGCCAGCGGCTCCAGGCGGGTGTAGAACCACACGCGCAGGCGGGCCAGCAGGCGAAAGGTCGTCTGATGCGAGACCAGGCGCTCCAGGTAGCGCAACACGCCGCGGGCGATGCCGAAGAAGCGCACCCCGACGACGGCCACGCTCAGCGTCCCAATCGGTGGATGTAGCGCAGCGCGGGCAATGATCCAGGCGGCGGTTGCCATCAACGCCACGCTGCTGCCGATGGTCAGCACGCCCAGCAGTGCCGCCAGCGCCATCCAGCCGGCAAACGGCGCGGCCAGCGCCAGCAAACGGGGTAACGGGGAGCGGTTCACGGGCCGCCCTCCACGGCTGTCAGCAGCCGCCGGTAAAAGCCGGGCCGGGCGCTCAGCACGGCATGCGGGCCATACTCGACGACGCGCCCGCCGACCAGCACGGCGATCTGATCGGCGTCGCGGATGGTGTGCAGACGGTGCGCGATCACCAGGGCGGTGCGTCCCCGGCGCAACACTTCCATCGCCGCCAGGATGGAAGCCTCAGTTTCAGGATCGAGGTTGGCGGTGGCCTCGTCCAGGATGATGAGCCGAGCATCGCGCAGGAAGGCGCGCGCCAGCGCCAGGCGCTGTGCCTGCCCGCCGCTGAGCCGCGCCCCGCGCTCGCCGATCCGCGTGTCGTAGCCATCGGGCAGGGCGCGGATGAACTCATCGGCACCCGCTTGCTGCGCGGCATGGATCACAGCGTCGAGAGAAGCCTCGGGGTGAGCCAGGCGGATATTGTCGGCGATGGTCGCGTCGAAAAGGTAGGGCAGTTGGGGCACCCAGGCGATCTGCGCGCGCCAGGCATCGGTGGGCAGGTCGCACAGGTCGCGTCCGTTGACGGTGATACGTCCGGCGGTCGGCGCGATGAAGCGCAGCAGCAGATGGGCCACAGTGCTCTTGCCCGCGCCGCTCGGCCCTACCAGGGCGACCGTTTGCCCGGCGGGGATGTGTAGCGTCAGGCCATTGAGCGCAGGGCGGTGGCCGTCGTCATAGGCGTAATACACGTTCTCGAAGCGCAGATCGAAGGGGGGAGCGGGTACGACGGGCGACGTGAGCACGCCTGACGCTCCGCAGTCGGCGGTCTGCGTCTCCAGCACGGCGAATACCCGCCCCGCCGCCGTTACGCCGGAGACGCCCGCGTGAAAGCGCGCGCCGAGTTGACGCAGCGGCAGGTAGTATTCCGGCGCGAGGATGAGGATGAACAGCGCTTCGTCGAAGGCCAGTCGTCCGTAGAGCAGACGCAGCCCGATTTCGACGGCGATGATAGCCGTGCTGATCGTCGCCAGCATTTCCAACACGAAGGCGGAGAGAAACGCCACACGGAGCACGCTCATGGTGGCGTCGCGGAACTGTTCGCTGACGGCGGCGATGGTCGCGGCCTGTTCGCGGCTGCGCCCGAATATCTTCAGCGTGGGCAGGCCCTGCAGCACGTCGAGGAAGTGCGCGCTCATGCGGCTGAGTTGTGTCCACTGACGGCGCGACTGCCAGTTGGCAGCTTTGCCGATCAGGATCATCAGCAGAGGGATCATCGGCGTGGTGAGTAGCAGCACGATACCAGACAGCAGGTCGAGCGGGAAGACGACGGCGAGCATGGTCAGCGGCAGCAGCACTGCCAGCGCCAGTTGAGGCAGGTATTCGCTGACGTAGGCGTGCAGCGCTTCGATGCCCTCTGTGACAGTGTGCGCCAGTTCGCCGCTGCGCTCGTCGCGCGTGTAGGCCGGGCCGAGCGCCAACACGTGCGTCAGCAACCGCTCGCGCAGGGCCGCTTTGACGCGGTCGGCCAGCAGGTGCCCGGCCAGCTCTGCGCCGCCCAGCATCAGCGCCCGCCCCAGCACTATCGCTCCCAACAGTCCCAGCAAAGAAGCGATGTCGGCCAGGGTTGCGCCGTCCAGGAAGACGCGGCTGATCGCCTGACTGAGCAGGTAAGCCTGCGCCACCAATAGCAGGCCCGCCAGCAGACCGAGGCCAATGGCGGCGAGCAGCAGGCCGCGCACACGTGCTACCTGATGCCACAGTCGTCGGTCAAGGTTCATGCGTGCGTGTCCCTGAGCGCTTTCTGGAACGGCATTGCTAAGTGATAACTATAGTTTCTTGTCTGTCATCTTACATGCGGCCGTTATTGCTGTACAATAGCGCTAATATAGATGGTGACGGCGGGAGGGATTATGCGTTTCGATCATCTGATCTGGGACTTCGATGGCACACTCTTCGATACTTACCCGCCTCTGCTCAACTCCATCGAGCGTGCGCTGACCGAATTCGGGGCGAGCGTGCCGCGCGAGCAGATCATGAACCTGCTCAGCGACACGCTGGCTACATGCATTCAAGAACTTTCTACACAGCTTGGCCTGACAGGTGCGGCCCTGACAGAGCGCGTTATGTATTATCAGCGCCAGGTGACGGCGCAAGATCAGCCGCCGTTCAGCGGGGTGATCTACCTGTGTGAGCGCTTTGTCAAAGCGGGCGGGCAGAACTTCCTGTTCACGCATCGCTCGCGCGACTCGGTCAGCTATCTGCTGGAATGGTACCGGGTGGAGGGACTGTTCGTCGAATGCCTGAGCGTGGAAGATGGCTTCCCGCGCAAACCTGACCCGGCAGGCTTCAATGCCCTGATCGAACGCCACCGATTGCCCCGTGAGCGGGTGTTGGCCATCGGCGACCGGACGCTGGATGTAGTCGCCGGACGGCGGGCAGGGATTAGCACTTGCCTGTTTCGCGGCGAGCCTGATCCGGCATGCCCGCCCGACTTCGTCATCGCCTCCTTCGACGAACTCAAGTCCATTCTGCTGCTGCCCGCATAACACATCTGCTTGTCATTTGTTTCCGGGGCGCAGGAGGAGCGCGCCATGGGGCGCTCCTCCTGGCGAGCGTGAGCAGGCTGCAGTCTCAGTATTCCAGGCGCGATTCGGCAGTCACACGCTTGCGGAAGACCCAGTAGCTCCAGCCCTGGTAGATCAACACGATGGGCACGAAGATCAGCGCGACCACGGTCATGATTTCCAACGTCTTTTGGCTGGCAGCGGCGTTGTCCACGGTCAGGTTGTACGCTGCGTCGGTGCTGGAGACCATGACGTTCGGATACAGGAACCAGAAGAAAGTGGCGACCGAGAGCAGAATGGTCAGTCCGGTGAAGGCGAACGCCCAGCCGAATTGTTTCTGGCGCAGGAAGTAGCCGACGGCCAGCAGCGCCGCCGCCGAGGCGACCGGCATTACTCCTGGGTTGAAGCCGATCTTGTCGTAGATGTCAATGTAGGCATAGTTGGCGACGGCGAGCACCAGCGCCACAATGACGACCAGCACCCACAGGCGTTCGGTCAGGGCTTCGGCGCGCTGCCGGATGACGCCGTCCGTCTTCAGGCTGAGGAAGACCGCGCCGTGCAGCAGGAAGACGCAGAATCCGGCCAGACCGGCGATCAGGGTGTAGGGGCTGAGCAGGTCGAGGAAATTGCCGGTGAAATGCATCTGCGCGTTGATGGGCGTGCCTTCCACCAGGTTGCCGAAGGCCACCCCCCAGAGCAGGGCAGGAACGGCGCTACCGACGAAGATGGCCCAGTCCCAGGTCCGCCGCCAGCGGGGATTCTCGTCCTTGCTGCGGAATTCAAAAGCCACACCGCGCACGATCAGCGCTAACAGGATCAGCACCAGCGCCAGATAGAAACCACTGAATAGAGTGGCGTACCACTGCGGGAAGGCGGCGAAGATCGCCCCGCCCGCGGTGATCATCCACACTTCGTTGGCGTCCCACACGGGCCCGATGGTGTTGAGGATGACGCGCCGCTCGCGGTCGTCCTTGCCCAGGAAGGGTAGCAGGATGCCGACGCCGTAGTCGAACCCTTCCAGGAAGAAGAAGCCGATGAACAGGATCGAGATCAGCGCAAACCACAGGTCTTGCAGGTCCATGATGTCTCTCTCCTCTCTTGTTACCGGGCGGCAGCCGGTGCCGGGGTGACGTCGCCGAATGTTTCATCGCCCTCTGCGGCGGGGCCACGGCGACTGAAGCGCGCCAGCAGGTATACATCGGCGACCATGAGTACGCCGTAGACCAGCGTGAAGGCAATCAGCGAGAAGGCGACCATCTCCGTTGTGACATTGGGTGAGACGGCCTCCTCGGTGCGCTGCAGGCCAAAGACGATCCAGGGTTGGCGTCCCAATTCGGTCATCAGCCAGCCGGCGGTGTTGGCGATATAGGGCAGGGCGATGGCGAACGGTAACAGCTTGAGGAAACGCGGTGTGCGGGTCAGTTGGTCGCGCAGGATCAGGTAGAGGGCAATGACGGCGAGCGCCAGCATGGTGAAGCCCGCGCCGACCATCGCCCGGAACGACCAGTAGATGACAGCAATCGGCGGGCGGTAGTTGGCATCGGGGCCATAGCGGTCGGCATATTGCGCCTGATATTGCGCCTGCAGATCGTTGATGCCCTTCACTTCACCGTCAAGCCGGTTGTAGGCCAGCAGACTGAGCAGGCGCGGGATGCGGATGGAGAACACTTCCTCGCGTTGCTCCCAGTCGCCGATGGTCAGCAGGGAGAAGGACGCCGGGTCTTCGCTCTTGAACAGCCCCTCGGCGGCGGCCATCTTCATCGGTTGCGTCTCCACCATGTGCTGCGCCTGCGAATGCCCGACCAGGATCACCAGGGCGACGCCGATCAGGCCGTAGACGGTCGCCATGCGGGCGGAGCGGGCGAAGAAATCGTGGTGTTCGCTCTTGCGCAGCAGGTGCCAGGCGCTGATGCCCAGCACGAAAAATGCCGCCGTGGTGATGCCAGAGGCGAAGACGTGCGGGAATTGCACCAGCACGTTGGGGTTGGTGACGATTTCCAGGAAATTGTCCATCTCCACCTTCACCAGCGCGCCGCTGGCATCCAGCACTTCGCGGTAGCCGACGGGTTGCTGCATGAAAGAGTTGGCGATCAGAATCCACAGCGCGGAGATGTTCGAGCCGATGGCGACCAGCCAGATGGCAGCCAGGTGCATCCCTTTGGAGAGGCGACCTTCGCCGAAGAGCCAGACCGCAATGAAGGTGGATTCCAGGTAGAAGGCCAGCAACGCTTCAATGGCCAGCGGCGCGCCGAAGATGTCGCCCATGAAGCGCGAGTATTCTGACCAATTCATGCCGAACTGAAATTCCTGGACAATGCCGGTCACGACGCCCATGGCGAAGTTGATGACGAAGAGCTTGCCCCAGAAGCGAGCCATTTGCTTGTAGACGGGGTTGCCAGTGCGATACCAGAAAGTCTGCATGATGGCAACCAGGATGGACAGACCGAGAGTGAGGGGGACGAAGAAGAAGTGGTAGGTGGTGGTGACGGCGAATTGCAGTCGGGCCAGGTCTAGCGCTTCCATAGACGAGCGGTCCTCCTTTTCGACAAAGGCTCTCTGCGTATCTGTTGGTGAAATGATGGCTGGAGTGCTGAATAGCAGTTTACCGTGATTGCTATCAAGAATTTAGTGACAAATGGAACGTGCCCTTGTGCTATGTAGCACTGCCGGCGGCTGGCCTGAGGGGGCAATCCTGCGTATAGTTAGGAAAGTGCAGACTTTCTCGTCAGAAGTAGATGCAGTCCGCCTGGGAATGGATGCGGAGCGGGACGGATGACAATCTGTGACACACTCCTGCAGGGGCTGACTCACCCGAATGCCGCGGTGCGGCTAGATGTCGTGCGGGTGATCGGCATGGTGGAAGAAACGCAGGCGCTTGACCGGCTGCGCGCGCTCTATCCGGTGGAGAGCGACGAAGCAGTACGGCGGGCCATGGCCTGGGCGGGGCAGCGCCTGCATCAGGCCAGGCAAGCAGGGTACCTGACGGTGGACGCGCTGTGCAGCCATTTCGGCGTCGATCGCGCTGTGGAAGAAATGCCCGATGCTACCGAAGCGGAGTTGATGGAGCGTTTTCAACAGCAACTGGATCGTGACCTGCTGGCGCTGAAAGAGCGTATGGCGCGGCACAAAGCAGGGATGGCCGTCGCCATGGGGGTGGGCGGGACACTGCTCGGCGGGGCCAGCCTGGGCATGATGGCGATGGTCGGCGCGTTGCAGCCGGGCGCGGACGTGGCTTCGTCATCGCTGGGGACGCGCGGTCTGACGCGGCGTGCACCGGCCACCAGACCGTCTGATACGCCGATTGACGTGTGGGTGCGCCGTCTGCGAACGGCTATCACGCCCAAGGAGCGCGCGCAGGCGGCCCTGGAACTGGCGCAGCTCAACAACCCGCGCGCCCTGCCGCACCTGGCGGCAGCCTGTGTTGGGGACGAAGCGCCCGAAGTCCGTCAGACGGCTGAGCGTTGCGGCAAGGTGCTCTACTGGAGCGTGCTCTACTGGGAGATGGAACAGAATGGCACGCTGGCGCAGGAAATCGAGCGGCGGGCGCGCGCGCTGGGCAAGACAGTGCGCCGCGAAGACCTCGGCGATGCCGCGGTTCGTCCCTCAGCGCCGCCGGTTGATCCGGCGCCGGTGGACGTAGACGAGATCTTGCGTCGGGCACAGCAGGCGCGTAACGAACGCAAACGCAAAAAGGTCTGATCCTGGGGGTAGGGAGAGGGCGAATGTCACTCTTCGACCGGCTGAATCGCCCGGTGGAGCCAGGCAATGGTGGGGAAAAACGCCCTGAAGAGCCGCACCTGTCGCCGCTGTTGCCGGGACGTTCCGGGCGGCCCAGCATTTCCCTGGAGGCGCTGCGCGAGCGCGTCGAGAGTCAGTTCCGCGAAGAGACCGCCGGACGCGACGATATTCTGGCCGAACTGGACACCGAAGAGAGTCAGCGGGCGCTGCTGCGCGAGGTGGCCGAATACGTGTTCGCGGTGGAGGCGGTTACCCCATCGCTGGCGGAAAAGCAGGCCATTCTGGATAAGGCATATCACAACCTGTTCGGCTTTGGCCCGCTCGATGCGCTGCTAGACGACGAAACAGTGATCGAGATTTCGATTGCCGGCCCGTCGGAAGTGCGCACGCGGCGAGGGGCTGGCCCGCTGGAACTGACGCCCGTGCGTTTCGACGGACTGCCGCACCTGGAGGAGACGCTGAAACGCGCCCTGGCAGCGAGCGGTCAGGTGCTCAGCGAAGAGACACCATTCGTCGAAGTGGGCGCTCGACTGCGGGGGCGTCCGGCGCGGGTGAGCGCGGTTGGCCCGCCGGTCAGTGCGTTGCTCAGCGCGACGATCCGGCTGCACCCTCCGAAGATGTTGAGTCTGGATGACCTGGCAGGAGATAGCGGGTTCATGCCTCCCAAGGGGGCGACTTTGTTGCGGGCCATCCTGAGCGGTGGGCATGGCCTGCTCGTGGCCGGAGAGGCGGGCACGGGCAAGACGACGCTAGCCGGAGCGTTGGCGGGCGAACTGGCAGGAGGCGGCGGGCGCGTGGCCTGGGCTGAGCGGGCGGCGGAACTCCCTCTGCCTGCAGGCGTGGAGCGCTTTGGCCCCGCGCCAGCGACGGCGGACAGCGCAGCCGTTGATTTCGCTGCTGCATTGCGGATGGCGCTGGCAGCAGCGCCGGCGTGGTTGATCCTCGACGAGGCGCGGGCGGACGAGGGGACGGTGTTGTGGGAAGCTCTGGCCAGCGAGGGCGCGCCGCGTTATCTGTGGACGATGCGGGCACCGGCGCGGGCCGACCGTCTGCGCAGCGCGCTGACGCTGATGCTGCACCGTGCTCAGCCGGCAGTGGAAGCAGAGACGGTGCACGACATGATCGTCCGTCACCTGCCCTTTGTGGCGATCCTGGCGCGTGTGGCGGGGACGCTACGCCTGGTGATGCTCGGCGAGTGGGTTGTCGAGGCGGGGGGACTGCAGATGCGCCCTCTGCTGGAATGGCGCGAGGAAGCCTGGGCGCTCGCGCCGACGGGGGCGAGTCACGCTCTGGCCCTGCCGCCGGACTTCTGGGCCTAGGCGGGCGGCCAGAATTCAGTCTTACACCTCCCCAATTCGGTGGTATACTTCCCCTGCCTTGCGGTCATGCGGAGGGGGAGTGTGCATGAAAATCGTCGTCAGCGGCTCTATCGCCTTCGACTACCTGATGCGTTTCCCCGGTCGGTTTCGTGATCATCTGATCCCCGATAAGCTCGACCGGATCAGCGTGAGCTTCCTGGTAGAGACCCTGACCCGCGAGCGAGGAGGATCGGGCGCCAACATCGCCTTCAACCTGGCGTTATTGGGTGAGCGCCCGATCTTGATGGCGACAGCGGGAGAGGACTTCGCCGAGTACCGGGCCTGGCTGGAACAACACGGCGTGGATACCTCGGCGGTGCGCGATATTTCCGGCGTGTACACCGCTTCCTTCTTTGCCAATACGGATGTGGAGAACAATCAGATCGGGTCGTTCTATACAGGCGCAATGGCCTATGCCAGGGGTTACCGGCTGGCCGAAGCAGTGCCTGGCCGACCTGACCTGGTGGTGATCTCGCCCAACGATCCGACGGCCATGTCCGAGCTGGCCGAGGAATGCTATCAGACGGGCGTCCCCTTCCTGTTCGACCCCAGTCAGCAAGTGATCTGGCTGGACGCGGACTTCCTGGTACACGGCATCGAGCGGTGTCACCTGCTGGTGGTCAACGAGTACGAGTGGGAGATGATCGCCAAGAAGACAGGACTGACGCTCGACCGCCTGACCGCAGTCGGCAAGACGGTGATCGTGACGCACGGCGGAGAAGGCTCGCGTATCTATGCCAGCGGCGAGCGTTTCGACATCCCGGTGTGCCCGGTGACGCGCGTGGTAGACCCGACCGGCGTGGGCGACGCTTATCGCGCCGGACTGCTGAAAGGGATCGCGTCCGGTTTTGGCTGGGACCTGTGCGGGCGGATCGGCTCGGTAGCAGCGGCGTATGTGCTCGAACAGCAGGGCACGCAGAATCATCACTACACGTTACCCGCATTCGTCGCCCGTTTTCGCGCGGTCTTCGACGACGAGGGCGCGCTGGATCGCTGGCTGACTGTCCCAGAGGGCGCATGATGCGGGTCGAGCGCCTGACGCATCGTGCGGCCATTCGAGCTTTTCTGGAGCGCGACCGACGGCTTACCGCCTACGCTCTCGGTGACCTGGACGATCACCTGTGGCCGGAGAGCGAATTCTTCGGGGCGCTGCAGGATGGCGTCCTGGAAGCCGTCTTGCTGCTATACCGGGGTCTGGCACCGACTGTGCTCACGGCTTTCGGCACTGCGGAAGGGCTGCGCGCGCTGCTGGCAGGCGTCGCCTTACCCTTTGAGGTCTACTATCTGTGGTTGCCGGAATACGCTGCCATCCTGGCCGAGCACTACGAACTTCCGGTGGAAGCGCACGAAGAATGGCGGATGGTGTTGCCGCGGGCGCGCTTCGATCCGCCGCCGTTCAACAAGGTGTTGCCGCTCGCGCCAGGACACGCCGGCGATCTGGCCGAACTCTATCGTCACGCTGCCTCACCGGGCGAGGAAGTGGTGGCCTTCAGTCCGGCGCAGATCGCGCGGGGCAAATTCTTCGGAGTGTGGTGCGGCGGTCGGCTGGTGGCGACGGCAGGCACGCATGTCTGGTCACCGCAGGAAGGCGTGGCCGCGATCGGCAACGTCTTCACGCATCCGGCCTACCGGGGTCGCGGCTATGCCACACAGTGCGCGGCTGCCGTGGCGCAGGCGGCGTTCGACGTGGGCATTGAAACAGTGGTGCTCAATGTGCGGCGCGACAACGGGCCAGCCCTGCGCGTCTACGAAAAGCTCGGTTTCCAGCGCTATGCGCTGTTTCTGGAAGGGCCTGCACTAAAACGAGGCCGATGATGCTAACATCACAACCAGTGAGTGTTGAAGACAAGGAGCATTCTCTACCATGACTGTTGAGCACGATGTCCGTGATTTGAGCCTGGCGACGGGTGGGCGCTATCGCATCGAATGGGCGGAGCGCGATATGCCAGTACTGCGGCAGATTCGCGAGCGCTTCGCCAAAGAGCGCCCGCTGGATGGGGTGCGTATTTCGGCGTGCCTGCACGTGACGACCGAGACGGCCAACCTGATGCGCACTCTGCAGGCGGGCGGGGCCGATGTGGTACTGACCGCGTCGAATCCGCTCAGCACGCAGGATGACGTGGCCGCTTCGCTGGTGGCGCATTTCGAGATTCCGGTGTTCGCCATCAAGGGGGAAGATCACACCACGTATTACGATCACATCAAGCGCGCACTGGATCACCGACCCCATATCACCATGGATGACGGCGCTGACCTGGTCAGCGAGCTGCACAAATCGCGCACCGATCTGCTGGACAACGTGATCGGCGGTACCGAAGAGACGACGACGGGCGTGATCCGGCTGCGGGCCATGGCCAAAGATGGCGCGCTGAAGTTCCCTGTGATTGCGGTCAACGATAGCCTGACCAAGCACCTCTTCGACAACCGCTACGGCACTGGCCAGAGTACCATTGATGGCATCATCCGCGCCACCAATATCCTGCTGGCGGGGCGCACGGTAGTCGTGGCGGGCTACGGCTGGTGCAGCCGGGGGATCGCCATGCGCGCCAAGGGCATGGGGGCCAATGTGATCGTCACCGAGGTAGACCCGCTGAAGGCGCTCGAAGCGGTGATGGATGGCTTCCGTGTGATGCGCATGATTGACGCGGCTCCGCAGGGCGATGTGTTCGTCACTTCGACGGGCGATATCAACGTGATAGACGTTCCGCACTTCGAGGTCATGAAAGATGGGGCGATCGTCTGCAATAGCGGGCACTTCAACGTGGAGATCAACATCCCCGGCCTGCGTTCGATCGCGGTGGGCGAACCGCGCCGCATTCGCCCCTTCGTCGAGCAGTACACGCTGCGCGACGGGCGCGTGATCAACCTGCTGGCCGAAGGCCGCCTGGTCAACCTGGCCGCAGCGGAAGGTCACCCGGCCAGCGTGATGGACATGAGCTTCGCCAATCAGTCGCTGGGGGCGGAGTTTATGGTGAAGAACGGTTCGACGCTGGAGAACAAGGTCTACACCATCCCTGCCGAAATTGACCAGGAGATCGCCCGCCTGAAGCTGGAGTCCATGGGCATCACCATTGACACGTTGACCGAAGAACAGGTGCGCTACCTGAATCAGTGGCAGGAAGGCACATAGGCGCTGTTTTCGGCACGACGAGCAGTCGTCGGCGGGGCGTTGGGTAGCACACGGCGTCTGCGCTAGAATGGGGAAGTCCGGACAGGGGTGGTGGGCTTAGTGAGGAGTAGGGAGATCATGAGACAACGAACCTGGTTTGCAATAGGGATGGCGTTGGCGCTCGCGCTGGCGCTGATCGCACCGCTGGCGCAGGGTACGGCGCGCGCCCAGGCGACGGAGTCGCGCGTGCGTTTCCTGCACGCAGTCCCCGGCGCTCCTGCCGTAGATGTGTATCTGGATGGCGCGCTGGCGGTGACTGGCCTGGCCTTCGGCGAGGTGACGCCGCATCTGAAGGTGGCCGGTGGCGACCATCAGGTAGCGCTGCGCGTGAGCGGCGCTGCTGCCGATGCCGTACCGCTGATCGAGGTGGCGGTGCCGCTGGTGCCCAGCCTGGCGTTTCTGGTGGTGGTGCAGGGCACGCCGGATGCGTTGCAGGCGGCGCTCTATGAGGACGTACTCGACCCCATCGATCCAGGTCTGGCCCGCATGACTGCCATCAACGCCATTGCTGATGCGCCGCCGCTGGATTTGCTGACTTCCGAAGGCGGACCGTTGCTGCAGGGCGTGACCTATGGTGTGCAGTTCGGCACGGTCAATATCGGCGCGGGAGCGCGCAACCTGGTAATGGTGCCCGCGGGCGGCGCGGTAGAGAGCGCTATCCTTAGCTTCGGCGATGTTTCGCTGGTGAGCGGGATGCTCTACACCTTCGTCGCGCTCGGCACGCTGGAGGGCGACACCGCGCCTTCGGGCCTCGTACTGGTGACTCCCATCAACGGCACGGAGAACTCGGTGAGCGTGCGCGTGGCCCATGCCAGCCCCGACGCACCCGCGGTTGATGTCTATGCCAACGACACGTTGCTCGTGCCCAAGCTGGCGCTGGGACAGATGACCGGCCATATCGCCCTGCCTGCTGGTACTTACACGCTGGCGGTGCGGCCTGCAGGGAGTCCCGCAGCCGATGCACCGGTGGCGAGCAGTGAGGTGACGCTCGACCCGTCCACGCCCGCGGTGACCGTGGCGGCGATCGGCGAGGTCGGCGCGGGGACGCTGGCCCTGCAGGTCTTCGCTGACCAGGTGGCGGGCATCAAGCCAGAACAGGCACGGCTGGCGGTGATCAACGGCGTGCCTGGCGCGACGGTGGATGTGACTCTGACCGACGAGAGCGGCACGGCGCTGGCTTCGGCGCTGGGAACGGGCACGCAGAGCAGCACGGTAGACGTGCCTGCCGGTGAATTCATGATCCTGGTTGGGATCAAAGGGGTGGATACGCCCGTAGACCTGGTCGTGCCCGCCGAGACTTATTACGGCGGCGTATACTACTCGGTGCTGGTGTTCGGTGGCGGCGCGGCTGCGGTGCCCTTCGATGCGCGGGTTGCGGGCACGGAGATCAACGTGACGGTCGTCAGTCTACCCAAGGTCGCGCCGGCGATGGTAGCGGCTCCCGAACAGCCGACCCCGCTCCCTGAGGCGACTCAACCCCCCGCGGAAGAGGCACAGCCTGCCGAGGTGGTGCTTCCGACGGAGACTCCTGCTGAGGCCAGCAATGAGGTAGTGCAGCCTGCCGAGACGCCTGCTCCTGGAGCCGATACCGAACTGGTGCAGGTGCCGGAGCAGGGTGCTGCCGAAGCTGCAGCGCAGCCGACGCAGACTCCGCTGGTGCCGACCGTAGCCGCGCCAGTGGCCTATGTGGAGTTGAATCCGGGCGCTAACTTGCACTGCCGCGAATTGCCCGGCGCAGACAAGAAATCGCTGGGCCTGATCCCCAGCGGCTCGACCCTGACCGTACTGGGTCGCACCGGCGAACCGCTGGTGCCGGAGACGGGCGACGTGACGCCCGAACCCACGCCGGTGGTGGAGACGATCGAAGACCTGTGGCTCTCGGTGCGCTGGGATCCGCCGTCGGGCGGCTACCTGCGCTGCTGGGTGAATGCGCAGTTCCTGCGCGTGGAGTGGAAGGGCCGCCTGCTGGACGATCTCGAAGAGCTGTGGGAGCTGCCCGAAGTGCCGTTCAACGAGCCGGGTGAGGCGGTGGGCACGGACATCACCCCGCCGACACCGCGCTTCGACGCGGTGATCGCCACGGTGGAGTTGCAGCCGGGCGTCAGCCTGCAACTGCGGCGCTTCCCCAAGACCGACGCCGAGTCGCTGGCGTTGGTGCCCGCGCTGGCGCAGCTTGAAGTGCTGGGCTACGCCGAAGCACCCAGCGAAGGGCTGGTGGGCCAGCCGACCAATCCCTACTGGCTGTACGTGCGCTATCGCCAGGAAGATGGCAGCGCCACGGTGGGCTGGGTGTCGGCGCAGTATGTGTCGCTCTCCAAGTTGGGCCGCCCCTACGAGATCACCGATCTGGTGGTGGTGGATGTGACCGAGGGCGGTTACTTCGAAGCGCCCGGACAGCGACCAGCTATCCCCGTTGAGCAGCAGGATGTGGTCGGGACGGTCAACCTCAACCCCGGCGCGAACCTGAATCTGCGGGATCGTCCCAGCGCGGATGGGCGCGTGGTGGTGGGCATCCCTTCGGGCGAGAGCATGGTGATCAACGGGCGCAATGGTGACGGCACCTGGGTGCAGGTGACCTATACCTCACCGACTGGCAAACTCGATGGCTGGGTGGCCTCGCAGTATCTGCTCATCACGCGCGGCGGACAGCCCTATGAGATTCGCAATCTGCCCATCGTCACCGGCGAAGAGGACTTGATGGGCGGCTAGTCGCTGGCGTAGCTGAATAGCGCTTCTACGCGACGCGCCCCCTGCCTGAGGGGGCGCGTTTGTTTGTCCGTTGCGTGAAGAGGAGCGCCTTACTGGCGCTGCGCGGCTTCCGTCAGTTGCTTGAGCGTGTTGTAATCGCGCTGCACGATCGTCCAGCGGTTGGTGTCGCCATAGCTGACCAGGGTGGTGGGCGTGCCGGTCACGCCGTTATCGTTGGCGAAGACGCGATACTGTCGGAGGAATGAGGCATAGCGATTGGACGAGACGCACTCAACGATGGCCTGGCCATCCAACCCCATGGCATTGGCAGAGTCGCGAATCTGGCCGAGCGAGAACGCCGAGGCCAGTTGCTGGCCACGGGCAAGGCGGAACATCTCGTCGCTCATTTCCCAGAAGGCCCCCTGCTCGCCCGCGCACAGCGCCGCCTGCGAAGCGGTCTCGGAGTAAAACTGGCCGGTGCCGGTGGTCAACACGAAGCCGAGGGTCGCCTGGCCGGTGAGGACATAGTCCTCAATGAAGCGCTTCAGGTCAGTGTCGTGATAATCCTGACAGTGCGGGCAGGCATAGTCGGAGACGGTGACGAAGTGCACCGGCGCGTCCGGGTTGCCGATGGTGGGAATCCCATTGACATCTACCCTGCGTACCACACCCGGCGCAGCCGTACTCTCTGCGTCGAGCGTGCGCGAGCCGGGCGCTTCGAGGGCGGGAGCTTCAGCCGAGCCGCCCGCCAGAGGGACGCAGAACTCCGGAAAAGTCGTGCAACTCACCGCTTTGGTGGAGCCACCCTGTTGCCAGTTGGCGATGACGAAGAAAATGGCCGCGACGGCGGCTGCAGCGAGCACCATGATCAAGGCGTTGGTCTGCTGACGCCACTGTTGCTGACGCTGACGGCGTGTCTTGCCCACCGGATAGATCGCACGGGGCGGCAGGGGCCAGAAAGAGCGTCTGCTAGAAGCATTTTTGCGCGTGGATTGACTGGTCATCGTACTAGTCCTGAATGTCTGCGCGTATCCTGGCGGTCAAAAGTGTGCAGATTATAGTCGGTTTTGGGCGATCCGCGTACAAGATCGCGTGGCGGGGCATCCCACAGACGAGACGTTCCGACCTGGGCCTGAGTCTGGCTTGTGCTATACTACGCAGGCGGCAGTTTGCGTTGACAGGAGACACGACAGGGATTGCCATCATGCGAGCAACCGACATCATCGAAAAGAAGCGCGACGGGTTGGAACTGAGCACCGAGGAGATTCGCTGGTTCATCCAGGGCTTCACCAAAGGCGAAATTCCCGATTACCAGGCGGCGGCCTGGCTGATGGCGGTGTTTCTGCGGGGCATGAGCAAGCGCGAGACGCTCGATCTGACGCTGGCCATGGCCGAAAGCGGCGAACAACTCGACCTGTCGGGCGCAATTGAGTATGCAGTGGACAAACATTCGACGGGCGGCGTGGGCGACAAAGTGACGCTGGTCGTTGCGCCGCTAGTGGCGGCGGCGGGAGTGCCGGTGGCCAAGATGAGCGGGCGTGGGCTAGGCTTCTCCGGCGGCACCATTGACAAGCTGGAGTCCATTTCCGGCTACCGGGTGGCGCTGAGCGAGGACGAAATCATCCGGCAGGTGCGCGAACACGGCATCGTCTTGTGTGGGCAGACGCGCTCATTGGCCCCGGCGGACGGCGCGCTCTACGCCCTGCGCGATGTCACGGGGACGGTGCCCAGCCTGCCGCTGATCGCCAGTAGCATCATGAGCAAGAAGCTGGCATCGGGGGCCAGAGCTATCGTGCTGGACGTGAAAGTGGGCGCGGGCGCGTTCATGAAGACGGTCGAGGAGGCGCGGGCGCTGGCGCAGACGATGGTGGATATTGGCGTCGGGGCGGGGCGGGCGATGGTGGCCCTGCTCTCCGACATGAATCAGCCGCTGGGTTACGCGGTAGGCAATGCCCTGGAAGTGCGCGAGGCCATCGAAACGCTGCGCGGCAACGGCCCCGCCGACCTGCGCGAACACTGCCTGACGGTAGCTGCGCACATGGTGTGCCTGGGGCGGCGCGACACCCGTCCGGAGACGTTCCAGGCGGTGCAGGCCGAGCTGACAGACCTGCTCAACAACGGCAAAGCGCTGGCCAAGTTTCGCGAGCTGGTCGAGGCGCAGGGCGGCGACGTGCGGCAGGTGGACGAGCCGGAGCGGTTGCCGCAGGCGCGTTACCAGGAGACGCTGTTCGCTGGGGCGAGCGGCTACGCAGCGGAGGTGAACGCGCTCAAGGTAGCGCAGGCGACGCTGGAACTGGGGGCGGGGCGCGCGCGCAAGACCGATACGATCGATCCGGCGGTGGGGGTGGTGGTGCACAAGAAAGTGGGCGACAGGGTGGCGAAGGGCGATCCCCTGTTCACTGTGCACGCCAACGATCCGGACAAGCTGGCGCAGGCCAGGGCTGTGTTGACTGAGGCGGTGGTGCTCAGCCAGGAGCCACAAACCCCGCCACCTGCTTTCTACGACACGATGGTGGCTGCACCGGTTGATTGAGGGTGCGACCTGAGCCTGCCCCGGTGCGTATAGATTACCAGGATGGGCTATCAGTTCGATGCGATGGCTCGGTACATCCGCCGGAGGGCAGGATCATGATCGGCGCGTTCAGGCTGGCCGGGCGGGCGCTGAAAGCGCTGGCCGTGGCAGAGACAGTCGTTGAACTGGCGGGTTCGCACCTGGAGCAAAGACAGAGCGAGGAGCAGACCATGAGCGAGACGAAGAAGCGTACGATGGTTGAGGAATTCGAAGTCGAAGGGCGGCAACTGGTCGAGCGCGTGCGGGAGTTGATCCGCGAAGGCAACGTGCGCCGTCTGCGCATCAAAGATGCCAGCGGCAAATACCTGATCGAGGTGCCGCTGACCGTGGGCGTCGTGGGCGGGGGCGTCTTTGTGCTGGCTGCGCCCACGCTGGCCGCGCTTAGCGCCCTGGCCGGGCTGGTGGCCAATGTGCGGATCGAAATCGTGCGCGAGGCCGAAGGAGAAAAAGAGGACGAGCAGGGCGAAGGCGACTCGTAGCAGACGCACTTTTCGGGTGAGGGGCGACCTGCTGGCCGGCGGGTCGCTCGCTTTTTCTGACGGACAGGCAGGGGGAGATGGATGTGACAGCATCCGAAGGTATGCTGGCGGGGGTGCGCGTGCTGGACTTCTCGCGCATCCTGGCCGGGCCGTTCTGTACGATGATTCTCGGCGATCTGGGCGCAGACGTGATCAAGATCGAGCAGCCAGGGTCGGGCGATGGCACACGGCAATGGGGGCCACCCTGGTATGGGACGGGCGAGGCCGCACTGAGCGCCTACTACGCCAGCATCAACCGCAACAAGCGCAGCGTGACGCTCAACCTGAAGACGGAAGCGGGGCGCGCGCTGGCCCGCGACCTGGCAATGCACTGCCAGGTGGTGGTGGAGAATTTCAAGGCGGGGCAGATGGCCGAATTCGGCCTGGGCTATGGCGATTTGCGGGCGTGCAATCCGGCGCTGGTATATTGCAGCATCACCGGCTTTGGACAGACTGGCCCTTACCGCGATCGCCCCGGCTATGATTACGTGATCCAGGCCATGAGCGGGCTGATGTCCATCACCGGCGAACCGGACGGCTCACCGATGAAGGTGGGCGTCGCCATCTCCGACGTGATCGCGGGCCTGTTCGCGGCGTCAGGCATCCTGGCGGCGCTCCGCCATGCTGAGCGCACGGGGCAGGGGCAGTATCTCGATGTGGCCCTGCTCGATACACAGATCGCCGCGCTGGTCAACGTGGTGAGCAACTATCTGGTCTCTGGCGAGAGACCGCCGCGCCTTGGCAATCAGCATCCCAATATCGTGCCCTACCAGACTTTCCGCGCTGCCGACCGCGAATTCGTGCTGGCCTGTGGTAACGACGCGCAGTTCGCGCGGCTGTGCGCCATCATCGGGCGGCCCGATCTGCTGGCGGACGAGCGCTTCGCCACCAATCCGGCCCGCGTCGCACATCGGGCCGAGCTGATCCCTTTGCTGGAGGCGATCTTCGTCCAGCGACCGGCCAGCGAGTGGGTGGAGGCGCTGCTGGCGGCAGACATCCCCGCCGGGCCGATCTACGACATCCCCGCGGCGCTGGCCGACCCGCAGGTGAGCGCGCGCGGGTTGGTGGTGGAAGCGCCCGATATGCCGGGCGAGCCACTCAAGCTGGTCGGCCCGCCGGTGCAGTGCTGGCCCAATCCGGCAACGGTACGCCGTCCGCCGCCCCCGCTCGGCGCGCACACCGACGAGGTGCTGCGCGAGGTGCTGGGCCTGGACGACGCGGCGCTGGCCGCCTACCGAGAGCAGGGGGTCATTTAGCCCGGCCTCAAGGGCAGGCGACGGCGCTGTGTTCCTCCAGGGTCATGGTGAAGATGTGCCGCAGGTCATCGCAGGAGCGGAAGTAGAGATACTCGGTCTGCGCTGGATTGAGCACGGCGTTGATCGCCGCCAGTCCTGGCGAGCAGATTGGGCCGGGCGGCAATAGCTCGCTGAGCGGCGCGCCGTCCTGCTTGAGATAGGTGTTGTAGGCAGCGTTGGCTTGCGCGACGCCGAGCGCATAGTAATCCGCTTCACCGCTCAGGCGGGGCCACCAGGTGCCATCGCGGAAACCGATGGCATACTGGACGGTGGGATCGGCGTCCAGTTTCATGGAGCGGCGCAGGCGGTTGAGATACACCGAGGCGATCACGGGAGCTTCGTCTGGTGCAACGGCTTCGCGCTGCACGATGGACGCCAGCGTCAGCGCCTGATAGAAGGTCAGGCCCTGCTGCGCGGCGCGTTGAATCATCTCGTCAGTGATGGTCTGGTTGAAGGCTGTCAATATGGCTTCGACCAGTTGGGAAGGCGTGACATCGGGCGGCAGCTTGTATTCTCCGGGGAACATGAACCCTTCCAGCGAGGGCGGCTGCCCGTTGCTGAGCACGTCAGGTATGCCGAAGCGCTCCTTGAAGCCGGGCGGAAAGATCACTCCCGGCGGGGTGACGACAGCCATGAACTCCGGTGGGCCGAAGCTCAGCAGCGGATTGCTGCCGACGGCGTTCTGCGCGACTTCCTCCAGTCGCCAGCCGGGGAGTGTGCCGAAGGTCAGCGAGGCGGAGGACGCG
This sequence comes from Anaerolineae bacterium, assembly GCA_034433965.1. Classification (GTDB taxonomy): domain Bacteria; phylum Chloroflexota; class Anaerolineae; order Aggregatilineales; family Aggregatilineaceae; genus UBA2029. The sequence goes on along the minus strand of DAOTZZ010000073.1, from coordinate 688 downwards.
TCCGTCAGGGCATAGGCGATTTCTTCGAGTGTGCGCGTCTGTTGCAGGAAGTACGTGCCCGCTTCCAGGTCGTCGTCCAGGCGGTAGTAGCGCACGTAGTCCACGAAGAGGTCCGGATCGGTGATCAGCCCGGCATCGTACAAATTGTAGGCGATGGTGTAGGCGGTGTCGCCAGGGCGGACTTCGAAACGACGGTATTGCGGGTCAGCGCCAGCGGGCGAGGTCAGCGCGTCCTGGTGACGCGCCAGCGCAACGCGCAGCCGAATGGCGGTGAGAGGATTCAGACCCTCCTGCCGCGCCCACAGGTAAAGCCCGCCTCCCACCACGCAGGTGACCAACAGGATGCCCAGCAGGGTGGTGAAGATGAGTGCCAGAATGCCCCGCGTGATGTCGCGTTGATGCATGGCCCTGTCTCCGAAGGGTGCAGCCCGGTTCGCACAGTAGTATAGGGGCAAACGGCGTGCGTTCCAAGACGCGCACCCGCCGGGTGGCCTGCGCAACATGGCGAAAGACCTGGAGTGTGTTGTTTGTTTGAGGGGCCGGTGGAAGAGTCAAGGGGCTGCTCGAGGCTCATCTGTAGAAAGAGTGAACGAGATCGGATAAACTCTAATGCATGATAGAGTTCCCAATTACCCCCCTACTCGATCAGCAAGCAAGTGCGAACTGGATTCTGGAACATTTTCATCCT
>DAOTZZ010000072.1:0-7816 GCA_034433965.1 Anaerolineae bacterium | reverse complement strand
ACTGTAGACTGCCACGGCAACACCAGACCGCACACAAGCGCGAAAACCAGGATCAAGTTACGTTTCATCAATTGCGTCTCCTCAAGTTGCCACTTACCTGGTGAGATTATACGCGCAGCACAGGGAAAACCGACTCGTCAATTTGACCGAAAACACGGTCAATGGACACGGGCGACGCGCTGTGCGAAACGCTCGTCCTCGGTGAGGGTGCGGTGCAGTCCCTCGGCCAGGAACACGCGTGGTGACCAGCCCAGCAACTCGCGGGCCAGGGTCAGATCGGCACACATGCGCGAAACGCCGCTGTCCTCCGAAGGCACGCGCAGTACATGCGCTTCCAGGCCGGTGATCGTCTCGATCTGACGCACCAAATCGTTGATGCTCGTTTCCGTTCCACTGCCCACGTTGATCACACGCCGATCCACGTTCGGCGCGGTTGCCGCAGCGATCAGCGCTTCGACCACATCGTCTACATAGACGAAGTCGCGCGTCTGTGCGCCGGAGCCGTGAATCACCAGCGACCCGCGTCCCAGCACCTGCCGCAGGAAATGAGGGATGACTGGCGGGTGAGCTACCGGCATCTGTTGGCCCGGCCCATAGGCGTTGAAGATGCGCAGACAGACCGTCTCCACGCCCCACAAGCGCCCGATGGTGCTGATATAGTGCTCGGCGGCCAGTTTGCTGACCGCATAAGGAGACGTGGGGTCGGGCGGCAGGTCTTCGCGCAGCGGTTGGGTGGGCTGATTGCCGTAGATCGCGCCCGATGAGGCGAACACGAGGCGGCGCACGCCCACATCACGCATGGCTTCCAGCACGCTCACCGTGCCGCCGACGTTCACCGCGTTGTACTCGCGCGGGTAACGCACACTCTCCGGCACGCTGACCCGCGCCGCCAGATGGTAGACACACTCGACGCCCTGCAAGAGCGTCCACAAGCGAGGCAGATCGTTGACATCGCCGCGCATGAAGCTGGCAGCCTGCGGCAGCCGGGCCGGATCGCCCGCGCTGAGATCGTCGAGCACGCGCACGCTATGCCCGCGCTCGACCAGTCGCCGCACCAACGCGCTGCCCAGAAAACCCGCCCCTCCAGTGACCAGAATCTGCATACTGCCTCCCACCAACCGGCTCTACCCACTCGCTTTGCAGCTTCTATTATAGCCCGCACTTGCCCGGAACACCTGACGCCCGTACACTTGGGTGCATTCGCTTTTTGGGGCAGGCTTCGGAGATCGTTTGAAAACCTCACCCCCCGGCCCCCTCTCCATACATGGGGAGTAAGGTAAGCATCGGGCTAAGTCCCCTCTCCGCGTGTGGAGAGAGGGGATTTAGGGGTGAGGTAAAGCCGCAAAGCCTGCTTCTCAAACGGTTTCTCAAGAACACTGCCCCAAAACTGAAATGCACCCTACACTTGCCTGCAGGACACCAGGCGATCATGGACTCTCGTCACCTGCACATCGGCGCTCAAGGCTCCGCTGCCCGTCCTTTCGGCAGGCGCACCGTTGCGCTGCTGGCAATTGTTGCGGCGCTGGGCATTGCCGCCTGGCTGACGCTCACTCCACCGGGCCTGCTGGGCAAGGCCGACGCCATCGGCTACGCCGTGTGCCACCGTATCGCCGCGCGATCCTTCCACACCCACGACCGGCCCCTACCGCTCTGCGCACGTTGCACTGGGATTTACCTGGGCGTCTGGGCCGGGCTGGTCTTTTTTGCCGCTCGCGGACGAATGCGCGCATCGCATCTGCCCCGCCCGTCGCTGTTGGCGGTAATGCTGTTGCTGGCGCTGGGCTATGCACTCGATGGGCTGAACAGCTTTCTGAGCAGTTTCGAACGCTATACGCCGCCCTATCCGCCGCACAACACCCTGCGCCTGCTGACCGGAGCCGTCTTTGGCACGGCGCTGATCACCATCGTCTGGCCCATCGTCAACAGCTTGCTGTGGCGCAGGCCGCCCCCCTATGCGCCGGTTCGCTCGTGGCGCGAACTGATCGCCCTCTACGGGCTGGCGCTGGGCTGCGCAGTGCTGATCTTGCCCAATATCGCTGTCTTGCGGGCGACGCTGGGAGTGATCAGCGCGGGCGGTGTGTTGCTCATGTTCGTGCTGATGGGGGGCGTGCTCTTTGTGGGCCTCGCCCGCCGCGAAAACTCGTTTGTGCGCTGGACCGATCTGCTCGCCCCCGCGTTGGCCGGGCTGATTGTCGCGCTGCTGATCATCGGTGGCATAGACGCCCTGCGCTATGCTCTCACCGCCACCTGGGACGGCTTCACGCTACCCTGATTCCACCCGCTCACGAGAGATTAATAGCGTCGAAAGGGGGACGGCGGGCAGCGATCATCGCCCGCAGTTCCTGCAATGCGCGACAGGCCTGGGCGCGCGTGTTTTCGTCGAGCGGCAACGCGGCGAACTCGTCTTCGTCCAGCACAGTGATCGTCCCATCCGGCGCAACGAACAGGTCGAGCGCCAGATCGTCGGCGTAAATGGCCTCATTTTCCAGGCGAGCCGGACGGGTGACATTGCAATACCAGCCGGTGAGGTGATCGTCGTCGGCATCGTGCATCTCGAAGATGTTGTACCAGCGATCGCTGAAGAACCACTCGACGAAGCGGTCGCCGCGCCGGAAGGTATGGTAGGGCGTGTGTATGTCTTCGGGGCGGTCGAAACGCGCCTCCAGTTGTACCCAGGTCGCCCCGCGCGCGAGGACCTGGCCGCTGTAGCGCCATACCTCACGCCCGGTGTGATCGTTCTTGATCACTGTGATCGTCACCGGACGTCTTCTCCTGCCAGCGGAAAGGTCACCGACGCACCCAGCGCCTGAAACTCAGCACACGCCGGCGTAGGAAACTCGGCCACATTCAGGTCAAAGTACATGCCGCCCAGCAGTCGGCTGATTCCCCCCATGCCAACTTCCAGCACCTCCAGCCGGAAGCGCTGTTTGCCTGCTGCCTGGGGGATCACCCGGAAGCGCACCGGTCCGCCCACCCCGTGCGGCTGCAAATCCAACAGATGACTCTCCGGTGATACCTCGCAGCCGTCGGCGCGCAGGCGCAACATCAGCGGCCACGGCCCAGGCAACGGCGGTTGGCCCTGGTCGGGGGGATCGAACCCCACCTGTAACGAAGACGGCGTGTCCAGCGCGAGTTCACACGGCGCAAAGGCGGAGAGTTGCCGCACGTGAACGCGCTCCGGGCGCTGCGTCTGCACCTGCGCCGACGGCTCACTGACCGCCTGCGCCGTCTCCAACAGCCCCTGCGCTGCCTCCCGACCGGCGGGGGTCAGCACATAATAGCCGGGCTGCGTCATGGTGGCGTAGCGCCGCGTGACCAGGGGCCGTATGCCCTTGCCGATGCCAACATTCGACAGACCCGTGCCCCACATGATTTCTGAGATAGAGACTTCTGCGTTGCCCCGCGTGGCCAGGTAACGCAGCACCGTCACTGCCTGAGGCGGCAGTCTGTCCAGATCGGACGGAATCGACACGGCTTCACCCCCTTGTGCAGGTGCTTCTGGCTCCCCTTTCCAGTGTAGCGCAGTGTCGCCCCGCCCTTCAAAGAGACTGCGGTCACATCAGTCCGGATGCCGGTCATTCGGGAGCGTACAACAGTCGGAAGCGCTCACAGACCAGCGGCATATCTTCGGCGGGCGCGCGCCCGATCTGCGCACACTCACGCGAGAAAAAGCGCCAGTGTGCCTCGCGCCAATAGGCCAGTGAGCGATCGCCTTCCCCTTCGTCATAGGCGAACTGCGCATCTACCTCATTGTACGGGCGAACACTCACTTCGGTGATTTCAATCACGCACAGGGGGCGGCCCTCCCAGTCGGTGACAATGCTCAGGTCGCCGGGCTGCGGCAACGGCTCACCCTCGGCCTGATAGCTCCACAGCAGGCCACAGGTCGCCGTCTTGATGCCCCTCCGCACCAGGTCGCCCAGTTCGTTGGCGCATTCCTCGTTGTCGCAGAAGTAGTCAGCGGGCGGCGGTTCGTCCGGCAGGCGTACATCGGCGGCCAAGGAAGCGCGGCAGGTTTCCCAGAAGGCCCGAAGCATAGCGGGATCGGTCATTTGGCCTCACCGGTCGCGTGATTGCCGTTAGCCGCTTCAAGGGCGGCCAGCAACTCGGCCTCGTGACGGCGCAGGTCTTCGGAGAGCAACGAGATCGCCTGGCGCGGGCGCGGCAGGTCAACGCGCAACTCTTTGACGATGCGCCCCGGTCGCCCGCTGAAGACCAGCACCCGGTCGGCCAGATAGACTGCCTCCTCCACGTCGTGTGTGATGAAGAGAATCGTCTTGCGGAAGCGTTCCCACACGCCCAGCAACCAGCGCTGCAATTCGCGGCGAGTCAGCGCGTCCAGCGCGCCGAACGGCTCGTCGAGCAGTAACACTTCGCGATCGGTCAGGAAGGTGCGTAGCAACGCCGCTCGCTGTCGCATCCCGCCGGAGAGTGTCTCTGGAAAGGCGTCCTCGAACCCTTGCAGTCCGAAGAGCGGCAACAGTTCACGGGCACGGCGGCGGGCTTCGCGCCGCGAGCGCCCATCGAGTTCCGGGCCGAGGATCACATTGTTGAGCACCGTGCGCCAGGGCAGCAGCAGATCGCGCTGTGGCATATAGCCCACACGCCCGGCTCGTCGCCTGATCACGCCGCACTCCAGCACGATCTCTCCCTCATCGGGTTCGGTCAGGCCGGTGATGATATTGAACAAGGTACTCTTTCCGCTGCCGCTCGGCCCGATGATGGTGATGAACTCGCCGGGATAGGCGGCGAAGCTGACGCGATCCAGGGCATGGACGACCTGCCCGCCGTCGCGAAAAGTTTTGCTCACGCCCCGCACTTCCAGGCAGGGCACCGCAGTCTCAGGAGTCATGATGGTCGGGTTGTTGGGGGCGGCGGAGGCTATCACCCCCCTGCCGCCCTGCGCCCTCTCTCTTTCAGTCAACACGGCCCGGCAAAAAGTCGTTGGTGAAGGCCGCTTCGGCATCAATGCCTTCGGCCAGAATACCATGCTCCACCAGAAAATCGCTGAAGCCCTGCCACACTTCCAGCTTCTGCTCACCCCAACGCGGCGCATCAGCCATGTACTGCGGCGCGAGCCATTCTGCGCTGGCGCGGATCAGGTCGGCGTCCGCTTCCGGCACAGCGGCGATCAGGATGTCCGCCGCTTCCGCCGGGTTGGTGATGGCGTAGGCGAAGCCGCGCGCCGTCGCCTGTACGAAGGCGGCAACTACGTCCGGCTGCTCCTCGATCATCGCCCGGCTGGTGATCAGGATTGGCGTGTAGTAGTCGGGGATGCAGTCCAGGTAGTCCATCAGCATCACCGTGTCCAGGTCGAGGCCGCGCAGTTCGCCCTCGACGCCTGTCCAACCGTAGTACATCCAGGCGAAGTCAATGCGGTCGCGCTGCATCAGCTCGAAGGCGTCGGCATAGCCCACATCCACATAGTCGAACGAGTCGGCTTCCGCCCCGTCGCAGACCAGCAGCGTGTTGATGATCGCTTTCTCCAGGTCGGGCTGCCCAAAGCCACCATAGCGCAGCCCGACGAAGTCAGCGGGGCGGCTGATCGGGTCTTGTTCGTGCAGCGTGACAAAGCCGGATGTGTTGTGCTGAATGATAGCTGCCACAGAGACCAGCGGCGCGCCGTCGGCCAGCGCGTAGGTGAAGAATTCCTGGTAGCTGACGCCGAATTGCGCTGCCCCACTCTGCACGACCGCTTCCACCAGCAGATCGGTCGGCTCCTGGATGGTCACATCCAGATTAGCCTCGTCGTAGTAGCCGAGCGCCTGCGCCACGTAGAAACCCGTGTGATTGGTGTTCGGCGTCCAGTCCAGCATCAACGTGACCGCCGTCCGCTCGTTTGCGCGGGCGAATTCAGTCGCCCCACCCAGCGGATCGGGCGGCGGCGTGCCTTCCTGGGCCAGGGCCGGGGGGATCAGCAGCGCCAGCGCTCCCAGGAGACCGAAAACTACCGCCATGTATCTGCGCCCCATCATCTCACCCTCCTTCCAAATCTTCAGGGACAGACAGGCATCGGTAATGGCTGAGATCGAAGGCTGTTCCTGGCTTCTACCTCACTTTCCATGCGGCAGAGACGCGCTCTATCAACCCTGCTCGCGCAGGATGGCCGCAATTTCGTCCGCATAGGCGGCGCTGTCGGGGTCATCGGTGATGAGCGTGATCTGATCGGCGCTGCTCACACCGAGACCCAGCGTCACGGCATGGGAGATCTGCTCCACCTCGAAGATTCGCCCGCGACTGACGGCGTCCGTCGTGCCGAACTTGCGCAGGATAGCCACGCCTACCGCGTCCAGCGCGACGCGATCCGTTCCGGCCAGCACCACTTCGGTCAGGGCGCGGGTGCCAGTCATTGGTCCGCCGTGTGTGAACGCCTCAACGCCATCTACGACGATCAGATCGGGCGTGTAGGCCAGGTTGATCTCGGCGATCATCTTGCGCATGTGCGGTGAGCCATGTAGCTCGTTCATCAGGTCAACCCGGCGGTCGCCGAGCCGCCCCGTCTTGGGCAGCAGCCCAACGGCATTCTTGAGCGACATGGTGATCTGCCCGCCGTACTGATGCGTTTTCAGGCAGTTGGTGGTAATCAGCGCCTCGGCTTCTACGGCGGCCCGCGCGATCAGGAAGCCATGCGGCCAGTATCCGTCCTGGGGAGTCACCCATTCCCAGTAGTCGGGTGTGTCCGGTAGGTCGTTGAAAGGGATCGCCTCGAACCCCAGTTCCTCGGCCATGTCGAAGATGCCCAGGCGAGTCATCACCGCGCGCGCCCCGGCGTAACTGCGGTCGCCCACGCTGATGGCGTCCGCGCCCTGCGCCCAAGCCCAGGTGACCAGGGCGCGCAGGGTGTCGTTGTGCGTCGAGCCGGGGCAGGGATCGGCTGTGTTGTAGTTGGGCTTGATGAGCACCCGCTTGCCCTCGACAGGATTGATTCCCAGCAGATCGAGCGCGCGGGCCACGCCCTCAGCCCGGTCGCGCGTCTTGACGAAGGCGATCGTCGCAGGCGGCACTTTGTCGCGGCGGAGGGGCAGGACGCGCGGCGCAGTCTGTGCCAGCGCGCGCGGAGTCGCGGCACCAAGCAGGGCGGAGCCGCCCACAGTAACAGCGGTCTTCAGGAAGTTCCGGCGATTGAGCTGATGGTCCATGTGCTTTTCTCCGCTCAGGCTGCCAGCTCAAAGCGAGCAGCCAGGTTACCGTCTTTGCTGAGGGTTGACGGCTGATTCGCTGACCGCTAGTAAATCCCCGGCCCGCGCCACGAGCGCCGGCGGGCAGTGTAGTACCAGCGCAACGCCAGCCGCTCCACCAGGTTGACCAGCAACACCAGCAACAGGCTGAGCAATGCGGTCAACAGGATGGCCAGATAGGCCTGGTCGAGCCGGAAACTGCTGTACGAACGCTTGAGAAACACGCCCAGGCCGCGCTGTGCGGTGATGTATTCCCCGAAGATGGCGCCCACCACGCTGTAGGTCGCGGCGATGCGTAGTCCGGCGAAGAACGACGGCATGGCCGCGGGCAGCCGCGCTTTGAACCATATCTGCCGTGCGTTGGCGCCCATGGCCCGCAGCAGCGAGATCAGCTCCGGGTCGGTGGACTGCAGACCGGTGAAGGTGCTGAGCGACACCGGAAAAAAGCAGAACAACACCACCACCGTGATCTTCGGCCCGCTGCCGAAGCCGAAGATCAGGATGAGCAGAATGGCGATGGCGAAGATGGGAATGGTCTGCGAGACGACGAGCACCGGATAGAGCACCCAGCGCAGCAGCGGCGAGAAATCCATCAGCGCGGCAATGGTCAGGCCCAGCACTACCGCGATGGACAGCCC
>DAOTZZ010000071.1:0-4220 GCA_034433965.1 Anaerolineae bacterium | reverse complement strand
GCTGGTGGGCGCGGGGGTCTATCTGCTGGCCTTCGGTGGGCAGCAGGCGCGCGAACAGGTCGAGGCGGCACGGCAACGCAAGCTGCTCAACATGGTGCAGACACGCGGGCAGGTGCGGCTGGACGACGTGGCCCTGGAACTGCAACTCCCGCGCGACCAGATCAAGAACCTGGTCTACGATCTGGTGGGGCTGGGCGTGTTCAGCGGCTATGTCAAATGGGACGAGGGGGTGCTCTACTCCAGCGATGCGCAGCACCTGCGGCAGTTGCAGAAGTGCCCCAACTGCGGAGGCGAGATCACGCTCAGCGGCAAAGGTGTGGCGTCTTGCCGCTTTTGCGGCACAGAGTTCTTCCTGTCCTGATCGCCGGCGGTCAGGAAGCCCCTTCGTCTGCCGCGGGTGCCGCTGGAAGCTCAGCGGTGTCGTCGTCGGTGGGCGAGTTGCCGGTCTGGTACAGGCCGATAGCTGTGTCGTCCAGGTCGGCGGAATCGCTGGCGCGCTCCATCAAGATGGCGACAACGCTGATGTTGTCTTCCCCGCCGCGCTCGTTGGCCAGAGCGATCAGGCGTTGGGCGGCTTCGGCAGGGCTGTCGCTGGTGCGCAGACACTGTTCGATCTCCGGGGCGTGGACATGCCGGGTCAGCCCATCGGAGCACAGGATCAGCCAGTCTCCGGCGGACAGCGCGCGCACGTATAGATCGGCCTCGGTTTCTTCCACCTGACCCAGGGCGCGGTAGAGCACATTGCGCATGGGGTGACTGCTGGCCTGTTCGGGGGTGATGTGTCCGGCGGCGAGCAGCGCCTCGACGAAACTGTGATCGTCGGTGATCTGATTGATGCGTGCCCCGTTGCCGGGGATGAGATAGGCGCGACTGTCGCCGATATGGGCGACGATCACCTGCGGGCCGCGGACAAAGGCCAGTGTCAGGGTGGTGCCCATGCCCTGGAACTGAGCGTGTTCGGCGGCGCGCAGCATGACCGCGCGGTTGGCCCGCCGGAAGGCGGCACGCATCTTTTCGGCTACTTCCGCGTCGGACAATGTGGCGAGTTCTTCGCTGCCGCGTGCCTCGCCGACGAAATCAGCCTGGATCGCTTCCAGCGCCAGCCGGCTGGCTTCTTCACCGGCTACCGCGCCCCCCATGCCATCGGCGATCATGGCCAGAATCACCCCGTTGCGTGCCCATACCCCTACCCGATCTTCGTTGTTGGTGCGCACCCTGCCGATGACGCTCACCGCGCCCACAAAGGGGATCAGCGTGTCGGCGCTGACAGTTTCTGGCTGAGTCAGCGCGCCCTCACAGGTGACGCAGCGGGAGGCCGACGGGTTGTTGCGCGTCCCGCAACGCAGGCAGGTCAGGGGAACACCATCCGAAGGTGACGGCCAGGGATGTCTCTGGCTACCGGTGTTGACCTGGTCAGCGTATATCGTGCGGACCTTTTGCTCGACGGGGCGACGACGCGGGTGCACCGCGCTCTGTGCTGGCGGCGCGTCCAGCGGTGCCCCGCACCGGAAACAAAAAATCGCCCGTGACAGGTTCTCGTAGCCGCATGTCGGGCAGCGTTGAATATCCACGCGCTATCTCTCCCCTCTGCGACAATTGTACAGGGGATGAAGAGGCTGTGCCAACGGCACGCAAGGCGGGGTGTGCAAAGTCTGTCAGTGCCTTTGTTTCGCCCGATGGTCCTCGTCTCCTGCCCCTTTCTCCCGCGCGACGAGCCGAGGAGTGTGCTTCCTCTCGTCCCGCGAGGCAGTCGCGAGGGAGAGAGGACCGGGGGGTGAGGGGAAGCAAACAGCAGCAAACCGCCTGATATATTTGCGCGTACCCAAGAGCAGCGACAGCTTGCCCGCAGAATTGTATTCCACCCGGTTCAGGAATTGCACTGCGTTCCTGGTTAACGCACGGTGCCCGGTGGCAGGCGTTCGAGCGGCAGTTCGATATGGAAAATACTGCCAGGCAGCCGTTCTGGATCGCAGCCTTCGCTTTCCACCCAGATGCGTCCCCCGTGTGCTTCCACGATGCCGCGACAGATCGCCAGCCCCAGCCCCAGGCCGCCGCCGCGGAAAGCGGTCTTGCTGGTCGTGTGCAGTTGGGTGTCGCCTGCCGTGTAGAAGCGGTCGAAGATCTGCTCTTGCTCGTCCGGATCAATACCGATGCCGGTGTCCTGCACGCTCAGGTAGACCGTGCCGTAAGGGTTGACTGTCCCGCGCACAGTGATCGTTCCCCCGTCTGGCGTGTACTTGATGGCGTTGCCCAACAGGTTGCTCACCGCCAGTTCCAGCAGGTCGCCATCGGCGAAGAACAGTTCGGAGATAGGTTCCAGTTCGTTGCGCAAGGTCAGGCGACGCTGTTCGGCCACGGGGCCATAGTCGCGCAGCACGCGTGACACCAGATCGGCCAGGTCGGTGGGTGTCCATTTCAGATCAAGGTGACCGGACGCAATGCGCGAGACGACGATGATCTCGTCAATGACGCGGTGCAGGCGCTCGATGGAATCGATCAGGCCGCTGAGGCAGGCGCGCACTTCAGGATCGCGGGCCATCAGTTCCTGCACAGCGCGGGAAGTCTGCACCAACTGACTGTAGCCGTAGACAGTGGTCAGCGGTGTGCGCAGTTCGTGGGCCGTGAGTTGAATGAAATCTTCTTTGATGCGATCCAGGCGACGCAGGGCGCGGTTGCTGGCCTCCAGTTCCCGCACGTCGCTTTCCAGCCGCGTGACAAGATCCCGAATTTCGGGCGATGGTTCCGGGGACTGTTTTTCCAGAGGCGCGCCTTCCAGGTAACGCGCTACCCGCCCTGCCAGCACGCGCTCGTCGGTGGAATCGGCGATCCAGCCGGAGAGGTCGCTTCCAGCGGAAGAGTGGGCGGGAGGTACATGCCCCGGTGAGGTCAGGGCTACGATCGGCACGGTTGCCAAGTCAGGTTCGGCACGCAGGCGGGCGGCGACGTTGTGCGCTCGCCGATCGCGCAGGTCACCTTCGATGAGAATCAGGTCGGGTGTGGCACGGCGGGCCTGATCAATGCCATCGAGGGCGGTCACCGCCAGGGCCACCTGGCAGCCAGCCCGCGTCAGCGCCCGCCAGATACGTTTGCGGCGAATCTCGTCGCGGTCAATGTATAGAATGAAAGGCGGTTTGCTCATGAGCGCTCCTGCCACGCATGAGGAACACGTAAGCTTCTATTGTACAGCGATGTACAATTTCATGGAATCAGGCACGTCTGGCTGTCTGGCTTCAGCCCTCTGTGGAGCGCCCATCTGCCCTATCATCGGCAGGAGCAGGCGAAGGATCAGACACCTGCGGTGCTGCGGAAGCTGGCAACAGCGTAGGCGGCGTGCTGCGGGCGTGGCGGGTGGGGCGACGATGTGGCGAATCAGGATCGTGGGGCAGGATCAGTTGCTTCATGCGTGGCACTTCGTCGGGTTCTGCGGCAACTGCAGTCGGTTCGTCCGGCGGGGCCTGCGCTTCCCAGGCGGCGACGAAGCTCTCGATCCACGCCAGTTCCGCTTCCAGCAAGGCGATCCGATGGCTGAGCATGGCCTCGATATGCAAAGGGGCCTGCGCAGCCTGGAGCGCGGCGCTGCGCTCACGGGCCTGCGCCAGGCGGGAAGCGAGTTCCTGGCGATAGGCGGTGAGCGCCGTGCGAACCTGATCGGGGCGCAGGGTGGGCAGGTTGGCCAGGCCCAGTTCGAACTCGTCGGCGTGCTCGCGCGGCGTGCCGATCAGGTCGGCGACGGCTGTCTGCAACACGCCAATGCCCGCGGCGGTGATCCGATACTGGCGGCGCGCGGTGTCGTCGGCATCCTGGGTGACGGCGCTTTCGACCAGGCCCTGGCGTTCGAGCTTTTCCAGCACATAGTAGATGGACGAAACGCCGATCTGCGCCCAGGCGCGGATCCCTCGCTCGGCAATGACAGTCTGCACGTCGTACCCGTGAATTGGCCCTTCGGCGATGATGCTGAGAATGGCGAGTTCGGCGTCAGTCATGTTCCTGTCCTGGCTTTTGGGGGCGGGCACTGTCCGGTACGGGCGGCGCGCGCGAAGTCGGCTACAATTGTCTGGTGTGTGTAGCGTACACAAGGCCCGCTCTGGAGTCAATGTGGCGGTGGGTGAGCGCCCGCCAACAGCCCCAGAGCGGCCTGGGATGAAGGAGTCGCTGCCTGGTGAAGAGAAGTCTGCAGACGAACTGGCAGAGATGGAAGCGCGGGCTGACTGCGATCCTGC
>DAOTZZ010000070.1:0-7902 GCA_034433965.1 Anaerolineae bacterium | reverse complement strand
AGGGCGTCCGCCGGACCGCCCAGCCGCGCCACTGTGTGGCGGGCCAGCGGTTCATCGCGCCGCAAGGCCACGCCAAAGCGTTCGGCCAGGGGATGATAGCGGTCGGGTTGCTCGTTCATGGCCTATCCTCCTGGGCTGATGGGTCAGGGCGGCTGCGCAGCATCTCCAGCAGACGCTGTCCCACCTGCGGCGCGTCGCCCGCCGAAAGCACCACCACCAGATCACCGGGTTTCACCTGAGCGGCCAGCACCTCCGCTGTTGTCTGGAGTGCGCCAGTATACCGCGCATCGGGGTGTCCGGCAGTGGCAATGCGGGCGGCCATGCCCGTCGCGTCCAGGCCCGGCGTGATCGCCTCGCGCACCGAGTAAACGTCGGTGACCAGTACGTGATCGGCGGCGGCGAAAGCGGTGACGAACTGATCGGCCAGGGCGCGCATCCGCCCGTAGGTGTGCGGCTGCCAGACTGCCCACAGGTCGCGCACGCCGGGGCGCGCCCGCAACGCTTCCAGGGTCACGCGCACCTCGGTCGGGTGATGGGCGTAGTCGCTGATGATGGTCACGCCGGAGACTTCGCCCATGATTTCGGCGCGGCGGCCTGTCCCCAGAAAGCTGCTCAGCGCCGCAATGACGGCATCGAAGGGGACACGCAGCCAGTCTACCACAGCGATCACCGCCAGCGCATTGAGCACGTTATGCCGCCCGCTCAGCGGCAGCCGGACGCGGCCCAGGCTGCGCTCTCCCTGCCAGACAGTGAAAGCGATCCCGCCGTTGACATCGGGAATCAGGTCGCTGGCGTGCCAGTCCACCCCGGCAGCGCCCGTCGAGGAACCAAGGCCGTAGCAGGCGACAGGGTATCCGGCGGCGCGGCGGGCGTCGGCGAGGGTGCGCGCTTCCCAATCGTCGGCGCAGGCGACCAGCAGACCATCGGTGGGCAGCAGCGCGACGAATTGCGCGAAGGCTGTTCGCACGTCGTCCATAGTTGGGTAGCAGTCGGGGTGATCGTGCTCGATGTTGGTGATCACAGCGACCTGCGGGCGCAGTCCCAGGAACATGCGATCGTACTCGTCGGCCTCGATGACGAAATGCGGGCCGCGCCCAACGCCGGCGTTCGTGCCAGTGTTGCGCATCACCCCGCCCACGATATAGGTAGGGTCTAGCCCGGCCTGCAGCAGCACGTGTGTCAGCAGAGCCGTTGTCGTCGTTTTGCCGTGCGTTCCGGCCACGGCGATCCCCACCTGCCCGGCCATCAATTCGCCGAGCAGATCGCGCCGCCGCAAGACGGGGATACCCGCCGCCCGCGCCGCCGCGACCTCCGGGTGATCGGCGGGGACGGCAGAGGTCGCCACCACCACGTCAGCTCCGGCGACGTGTTCGGCAGCGTGCCCCTGGTAGACGGTTGCGCCCGCGGCAACCAGGGCGCGCGTCAGATCGTTGAGGTACAGATCGGAGCCGCTGACGGCGTAGCCGCGCCCCAACAACACGCGAGCGATGGCCGACATCCCGAATCCACCAATGCCGATGATGTGAATATGCTGGCCGGGGGAGAGGATCAATATGTACTCCTGCGAGGGATCGCTGTCTCAAGGCACCACACTGAATAGCACTTGGGGAATTCAGATCACCGTCACGATGATAAAGATGAACAGGCCGATCATCAGGAACGTCAGCACACCACCGTCACCACTCAGCATCCAGCTCAGCGGCAGGATATTGACCCAGTTGGCGCTGGCTGAGCCGGGATCAACCGGGATGATGTGCGGGCTGAGCGGATATTCCAGGTTGTCCAGGTACCACCACAGCGAGCCGAACAGCAAGTAGCCGTTCCAACCGCCCACGATGGCCCCCAGTATGCCATCCTGGAAGCCTTCGCGGTTGGAGCGCAGCCGCCCGCTGCGGGCCAGCGATTCTGGCGGAGTCTGGTAGGCGAAGAAGGCGAAGGCCAATAACGTGACCGCCTGCAACCAGAATTTCGACCCCTGCTGCCCATTGGTGAGCGGGTCAATGAGGATGGTTTCGAACCGGTCGAGAGTGAAGAGCGCCAGGATGATGCCCGCCGACGCGATCAGTTCCTTGGTCCAGCCCCGCATGTAGCCGATCATGGCAAACATGCCGATCATGATCACCAGGAAGCTCGATAGTTGCATCATGGCCAATGCCCCCCGCAGGCAGCCCCTGCCGTCATCGGTGGCATGTCGGGACACCGTCACACAAGACGACTGCCCAGTGTGTGGCTCTATTGTAGGCGAACCGGCGGCGGCGGCCAAGTACTGCGCGCGTTCGCTCAGCGTGTGGCGGTCTCGGCCAGCAGACGCGCAATATTCTCCGCACCATCCGGTTGCTTCAGCGCAGCCATAGCCGCCCGCATGGCCTGGAGTCGCTCCGGCTGTCCGAACAACGAGCGGATGGCAGGCAACAAGTCTTCATCCAGCCGCTGATCATCCACCTGCAGGGCCGCGCCGCGCGTCACCAGCCAGTCGGCGTTGACCTTCTGGTAGCGCCAGGCATAGGGATAGGGCACCAGGATAGCGGGCAATTCGTGCTGCGGGTATTCAGCGAGCGTAGCCGCGCCCGCCCGACTCACCACCAGATCGGCGGCGGCGAACGCCTGACCGATGTCCGGCAGAAAGGCGTGTATCTGGTAGTGCGCCTTCTGCGCGTCAGAGAGCGCCGCGTGTTGCGCCTGTACACCCTCCCAGTCGAGCTGACCGGTGATGTGCACGATCTGCACGCCGTCGGCGAGCAGGGCGGGCGCGATGCGCGCCATGGCCGTATTGATGCTGCGCGAACCGCGGCTGCCGCCGAACACCAGCAGTGTCTGCCGTCCCGGATCGAGGCCCAGGGCCCGGATGCCATCCTCGCGCCGCGCCTGCAGAATCTCCGGTCGTAGGGGGTAGCCGGTCTCGACCACCCGCTTGCCGGGGAAGAAGGCGCGGGTATCGGCCACGGTGACGGCGATGCTCTGGGCGAAGAAACGCCCCAGCAACTTGAGCGTCAGACCCGGTTCGATGTCCGGCACGTAGATGACGATCGGGCGGCGCAACAGCCAGCACGCCACAGCCACCGGGAAGCCGACCCAGCCACCCGTCAGGAACAAGACCTGCGGTCGCAGGCGTACCACCAGGGCCAGCGACTGCACAATACCTACCAGAATTTTGAGGGTGCTGATCAGTTGTTGAGCGCGGGGGACGCCGTGCATTGGCCCGGCCAGCACCTCGTGATAGCTATCGAAGCGCACGTCGGCGCGGCGCACCAGGTCGCGGGCCATGTCGCCGCGCGCGCCCACGAAGGTCAGGGACAGGTCGTCATAGAGGCGGCGCAACGCCCCGGCCACGGCCAGTGCCGGGTACACGCCGCCTCCCGTCCCTCCGGCTGAGATCATGATGCGCAAGGGTATGTCTCCTCGGACTTGATGCTACAAACGCTTTCCTCTCACTCCTGCTTGCGTTTGGGGAGCGCGCTACGGCTGACCGCCCGCGATACGTTGAGCACCACGCCCATTCCCGCCAACGCCGCCACCAGGCTCGACCCGCCATAGCTGATGAAGGGCAGGGGCACGCCCGTGGGAGGGATCACCGCCGTCATCACAGCGATATTCAGCAGCGCATCATAGGCGATCCAACAGGTCACCCCTGCCGCCAGCAACCCGCCGAAGGGGTCTGGCGCATAGCGGGCGATGGTGAAGCCGCGGTAGATCAGGGCCACGAACAGGGCGATCACCAGGAAGCTGCCCAGCAGGCCCAGTTCTTCGCCGATGACGGCGAAAATGCTGTCGGTGTGCGGGAAGGGCAGGTTGTTGGCGAACTTCTGGCGGCTCTCGCCCAGCCCAACGCCGGTCAGCCCGCCGTTGAGGAAAGCAGTCACCGCCTGCTGCACGTGATCGCTGGCCTGGCGCAGGTCTTCGACGGCGGCCCAGTGTGCTGTCAGGCGCTGTTGGGCGTACTCCAGGCGCGTGAGCAGTTGCCAGCCGGCCAGCCCCATCGCCCCACCGATGAGCAGCATCTGGAACAGGTCTGCGCCGGCGATGAAGAACATGCTCAAGGCCGTAGCCAGGATGCTGGCCGCCGTGCTGAGGTCGGGCTGCAGCACGATCAGGAAGGCGATGCTCCCCACCAGCGCGCTGAAGGGCAACAGACCGTACGTGATGCGGCGGATGCGATTGCGTTTGGCTGCCAGCCAGGCTGCCATATAGAGCACCACGGTGAACTTGGCCAGTTCGCCCGGCTGAAACGATCCCTCGATGAGCGAGCGCTGTGCCTGAAAGCGGGTCTCGCCGAAACGCAGCACCAGAACCAATAACCCGATGACCACGAACATCAGCGGCACGGCCAGCCGTCGCCAGATGTGATAGTCCAGCCGCGAGAACAGCAGCAACACAGCCACGCCCAGGATCATCGAGCGCAGTTGTCGTACGAAGAAATAAGTGGTGCTGTGCGCGTCACCGGTGACCTGATAGCTGACGTCAATGGACGCGCTGTAGACCATCATCAGGCCGATGGCACACAGGGCAGCTACCACCAGCGCCAGGTACAGGTCGAAGCCGGGCGCATAGACCCGGCGGCGGGCTGCCGCTTCCTGCCGGTCAACGGCGGGCGGCGGGCGGCGTGCCGGACGAACCAGAGCATCGGCGTAATTGAACTCGCCATCCTCGTCAATGTATTGCGGTGCGTCGGTCATGGCGACTCCCAAAGCTCCCCACCTGACTTGCTGCTAACCTTACCCCATCCGTAACTGATGCGCTATCGCCTCCCGCACAGGGGTGCGTGCAAAATGTGACAGGCAGTTTTCCGCGATCTGGTTTATCTCACCCCCAGCCTCGTTTTGTTCGGCTCGCTCCCGCTCCAGCCTGGGCTGGAGCGGGGGGTGAGGTAAACGCTCCCGTGTCAAGCAAGTCGCTGACAACCTTTGCATGCACCCGCCCGCAAAACCTCACTGTGTGCGTCGCAGCACGGCCAGCATGACCATCATCCAGCCGATCAGGACGATCGATCGTCCGGTCGTGCCGAGAAAATCCGCAGCCAGCACAAACGCGGCGATCAGCGCCGTCAGGATCAGCATGACTGCCAGCGCGCCGCGTCCGGCTACTTCGGGCGAGCGCCTCTCTGTCTGCCGCTTGGGGCGCGGTCTCTGGGATGACTTCACGGTTTGTATCTCCCCCTCGGTCCTGGCAACGTATTCTGGCTCCAGCTCCCGCTGAACGCTGATCGCAGAAAGCTGTGCACTACTCGCTGAACGCCCGCACCAGTGCCCGGAAGTGCTGTCCACGCTCGGCAAAGTCGCGATACGCATCGTAGGACGTACCGCCAGGGCTGAGCAGCACCACGTCGCCCGGTTGCGCCAGCGCCCGCGCCCGCGCGACGGCAGCGGGCAGGTCGAGCACGATCTCCACGCGCTCCAGCAAGGCCCGCGGCTGCCTGCGCCGCGCTCGCTCCATGTATTCGGCCACGCGCGGCCCGAATTCGCCGAAGCAGATCACCGCCCGGCAGCGCAGCGCGGCCAATTCAGCCAGTTCTTCCCAGGGCAGCGCCTTGTCGCGCCCGCCTGCCAGCAAGATCACCGGCTCGCTGTAGCTGCGCAGCGCGGCGATCACCCGCTCCGGCGCGGTGGCAATGCTGTCGTTGACCCAGGTCACGCCATCCACCACGGCCACCGTCTCCAGGCGGTGCTCCACGCCGGTGAAGGTCTCGATGGCGTGACGCATGGCTTCTACGGGCAGGTGCGCGGCTCCGCTGAGGGCACAGGCGGCCAGGGTGTTAAGCACGTTGTGATCGCCGCGCAGCCGGATCGCCGAACGGTGACAGACCACCTCGTAGGCTACACCCGGCGCGCTGTCGCCGATGGTCACCAGCACCTGATCGCCTTCCAGGAAAGCGCCGCTGGGCACGCGCTCGCGCATGGAGAACTCGCCCATGCGCCCCGGCGCGCTGCGACTCATCTGCCGGGCGACCGGATCGTCGCGGCCAAAGATGGCGATGTCGTGCGTGCCCTGGTGCGCGAAGATGTGCGACTTGGCGGCGATGTACGCTTCCATCGTCCCGTGACGATCCAGATGATTGGGCGTGACATTGAGCACCCCTGCCACGGGTGGGCTGACCGTCATCAGCTCAAGCTGAAAGCTGCTCAACTCCATCACCACCAGGTCGTCGGGGGTGATCGAGGGTAGATCGTCGAGCAACACGTCGCCGATATTGCCGCCCACGAACGTCCTGCGCCCGGCAAAACGCCCCATCTCGCCGGTCAGCGCGGTGGTGGTGGTCTTGCCCGCGCTGCCGGTGATGCCGATCACCAGGGCCGGACAGCGTTCCAGGAAAAGCTGTGCGTCGTTGGTCACCGGGATGCCGCGCCGCTGCGCCTCCTGGACAATGGGCAAAGTCAGCGGCACGCCGCCGCTCACGCACAGCAGGTCGCAGTCGTCGAGCAGTTCCAGCGGATGCCCCCCCAACGCGAACGAGACACGCTCGCCCGCCAGCGCTGCCACGACCTCGCTCAGTTGCTCCGCCGGTCGCTGGTCGGAGAGCGTGACGCGCGCGCCGACAGTCGGCAGCCAGCGTCCCAACGCCTGGCCCTGGCGCGCCACGCCCAATACGACCACATGCCTGCCCGCTAATGGATCCGCAGAAGGCAAGGTTGACTCGCTCATGGATTCCCCGTCAGACCGCTAACTCATAGTTTCACACGACCACCATATTGCCACTACGGGCAGCTTTGAAGACCGCATCTATGACGCGCATGTTCAGCACTGCGTCTTCGGCGGGGAAGGGTACTTCGGTGCCGTCCAGCACGGCGCGGTTGAAGTCCTCGGCCATCAGCACGTAGGAGTTGAGGCGCTCGGTGGTGTAGGTGGCGACAGTCGCCAGGTCGTCGCTCAGTTGCAATACTTCGCCGGGCGCGTCGTCCTTGGGGTTGTAGGCCCGGTTGACGCGCAACATGCCGTTGGTGCCCACCAGCTCGTAGTAGCGGCGCAACGGCAGCCGCAGCGAGCAGTTGATATGCGCCAGCACGCCGTTGGGGAAAGTCAGCGTCGCCACCAGCGTTTCGTCCACACCCTCCCCTGTCCAGGTCGCCTGGGCAGTGACGGTCAGCGGTTCCGCGCCGGTCATGTAGCGGGCCACGGCAATGGGATAGCAGCCCACGTCGTAGAGCGCCCCGCCGCCCACTTCTGGACGCAGGCGGATGTCGTTGGGGCGGCTGAGCGGGAAGGTGAAGCCCGCATCAATGAGCCTCAGGTCGCCGATCACGCCCTGCCGCAGGAGTTCACGCGCCCGTTGTGCCTGCGGATGATGCCGCCACTGGAAGGCTTCGGCCAGCTTGACCCCAGCCCGACGGCAAGCCTCCACCATTTGCTGGGCTTCGGCGGCATTCAGCGCCAGCGGTTTTTCGCACAACACGTGCTTGCCCGCCTCTGCTGCGTGAATGGTCCACTCGCGGTGCAGGCTATTGGGCAGGGGGATATACACGGCGTCAATTTCCGGATCGCTCAGCAACGCTTCGTAGCTGCCATAGCTGCGCGGGATGGCGTGTTCTTCGGCGTAGCTGCGCGCCCGGTAGGCGTCGCGGCTGGCAATTGCCAGCACCTGCCCGCTCGGCGCGGCCTTCAGTGCAGGAATGACCGTCGTTGCCGCGTGACGCGAGGTACCCAGAACACCCCAGCGAACGACCTGTGCCATTTTTCAAAGCTCCTCTCGAATGATTGCAACAAACTCTCAACCAGTAGCCGGCAACGTCAGACACTCAGCGGGCACCTGGGGATTGGCGGCATCCAGGAAAATATCGCCGCGCGCCCAGCCCCCTGTAGCCAGTTGCCACCAGGTGAAGCCATCCGCTCCCGTCGCCCAGCCGACTGCCTGCACCGTCTGCCCCTGGCTGAGCGTGCTGCTGATGGCGAACGACGTGCCCGGCCCCTGGC
>DAOTZZ010000069.1:0-2328 GCA_034433965.1 Anaerolineae bacterium | reverse complement strand
CCGCACCCCGCCGCCTGTCATTGCCCGATCGCTACTACGAGCGAGCGCTGGATCACTTCGCCAAGAGTCGTCTGGAGCTGGCCCTGGCCGATCTGGATGAGGCGATCAGGCACAATCCGCGCAAAGCTGAGTACTATGCTGCGCGGGGACTGGTGCTCCTGTTGAGCGAATGGCAGGCCGACGCGGAGATGGACTTCGCCCAGGCCCTGCGACTTGACCCGACTCAATGGCTGGCTTACTATGGTCGGGGGATGCTAGCCTTTCAGGAAGGGAATTTCACAGAGGCTGTGGATCAGTTCTCGCGGGCGCAACGGCTGGCTCCACAGCGTCCAGAGATTTATGTGTACCGGGCGGCAGCGTTCTATCGGGCGGGCAACCCGCACGAGGCGCTGGCCGACCTGCAGGCGGCCCTGCCGTTCTTCGCGCCGCGCGACTCTCGTCGCGAGACGGCTGAGCGCTGGCTGGAAATCGTGCGACGGGCGGTCAGGTAACAGGCCAATCTACAGTTGCGCTGATGAGGCCGATGCGTTAGCATCCTGGCTCGTTTATGCAAGGTACAAGGGTGGAACATTAAGATGGGTAGGGTTCGATGAAAGCGATCATTCTTGCTGCGGGCAAGGGTACGCGCCTGTTTCCGGTGACTTTGACCATGCCCAAGCCGTTGGTGCCGGTGGCAAACAAAGCATTGATCCGCTACGCCATCGAGACGCTAACGGGCATGGGAGCCACTGAAATTGGCCTGGTCGTCAACAGTCTGGAGTCGCCCATTCGGCAGGCGCTCGGTGATGGTGTCGGCACGGTAGGTGTGCCACTGACCTACATCGAGCAGGCCGACCCGCGCGGGCTGGCTCACGCGGTGAAGGTGGCGCAGCCGTTCCTGGGCGATGAGCCGTTCATCATGTATTTGGGCGACAATATTTTTCAGGACCCCATGCGCGAGCTATATACGCGCTTTCAGCAGACGGGCGCCGGGGCCGCCATTGCGCTCACGGAGGTGCCCGACCCGACTCGCTTTGGCATCGCTGAACTGGACGGTGATCACATCAAGCGGCTGGTGGAAAAGCCCAAAGACCCGCCCTCCAACCTGGCGATTGCGGGGGTATATGTCTTCCAGCCAGCGATCTTCGACGCCATTGATCATATTAAGCCGTCCTGGCGCAATGAACTGGAGATCACCGACGCCATCCAGTATATGCTTGACCAGGGGCACACGGTGATTCCCTACATTGTCAAAGGGTGGTGGATTGATGCGGGCAACGCCGATTCGATCGTGTTGGCCAACCAATTGGTGCTGGAACAGCTTCCCTATATCCCGACGCGCCAGGACGATCCGCGCATCGAGGGTGGCTCAGCGGTATCGCACCGGGTGATCCTGGGCGAGAACACACGCATCATCAACAGCGTCGTCCGCGGACCGGTGATCATCGGCGACAATGTCATCGTCCGCGACTCCTACATCGGTCCCTATACATCTATTGGCAACGATGTGATCATCGAGAGCAGCGAGATCGAGCACAGCATCGTGATGAGTTGCTGCACCATCCGCAACATTCAGGGGCGCATTGACGCCAGCCTGATCGCCGAAAATGCGCATGTATCACGGGCGCAGACCCGACCGGCTGCCTATCGCTTTGTGCTGGCGGAGAACAGCATCGTGCAACTTGGCTGAGGCCAACGCCTGATAATAAACAGGCCCGCCGAAGATGCGGGCCTGTGTCTTTGAACGACCGGATGCGGTTAGATGTCGAGCGTGGCGCGTTTGGCGTGCGTGGTGATGAAGCGTCTCCGAGGCGGCACGGCGCTACCCATCAGCATGTCGAAGACGCGGTCGGCCTCTGCCGCATCCTCGATAGTCACCTGGAGCAGGGTGCGGTTGGCCGGGTCCATCGTCGTTTCCCATAGCTGCTCCGGATTCATCTCGCCCAGGCCCTTGTAACGCTGAATGGTGGCCCGTTCGGGGTTCTTCAGCGACTTGAGAATCTCGTCGCGCTGCTCGTCGGAGTAGGCGTAGTAGCGGTTCTTGCCCGACGCAATCAGGTACAGCGGCGGCTGGGCGATGTACAGGTGGCCGTTGGTGATCAGCGGCGTCATGTAGCGGAAGAAGAAGGTCAGCAGCAGGGTGCGGATGTGCGCCCCGTCTACGTCGGCATCGGTCATGATGATGATACGCCCGTAGCGCAACCCTTCCAGGTTGAAGTCGTCGCCAATGCCCACGCCCAGGGCCGAGATCAGCGCCTTGACCTCGTTGTTATCCAGGATTTTGTTCAGGCGGGCACGCTCGGTGTTGAGGATTTTGCCCCGCAACGGCAGGATCGCCTGGAAGTGACG
>DAOTZZ010000068.1:0-4922 GCA_034433965.1 Anaerolineae bacterium | reverse complement strand
AGCGTGCATACCTTCGTCGTGCCAATATCTATACCAACAACCAGTTCGCCCATCTGCCCGATCTCTATCTGTTGCGCCGAAGATCGCCTGCTTCTGCCGTTCAACTCTTACGCCACAGCACGGTGTAGTACGGGCGATCCGGATCGGACATCACGATTTCGCCCGGCTGAACCTCGTCCACGATCTCGGCCACCAGCGCGTTGTAGACGCGCAGCTTGGTGTCCATGTCTTCGCCGGATCCAAACCACACCGTCCAGCCGCGCCCGTCGTGATAGCCCAATCCTTTGACTGCGTCGTAGAGCAACACATCAATATTGGGGTAGCGCAGGCGCAGTTGCAGCGCTCCATCCACAATCGTCTTGGGAATGCGCTGCCCCACACTGATCGGCTCTGTGGCATTGGGCACCACGATGCGCAACAAGCCTGTCAGGTCTTCGCGCTGCTTCATGACGATGCCGTTCACGTCCACCCACACGCGGATGCCCTGTTCCCAGATCAGCGCAGGTTCGCGCTCGACCACCAGAATCTGCACCATGGTCGGCGGCCAGCCCACCAGCACCGTTGCGTCGGCGATGTTGGGCACTTCTTCTAGCCGCCGTTCCACATCCTGCGGATCAACCCACAGGATGTGCCGCATGGCCACGTCGCTGTCGCGGAAAATCTCTTCGCGGGTCAGGTAACGCTCGCCGCCGATGGCCACTGACTTGATGTAGAAGGCATCCATGCTCAGGAACAGATAGAGCAATGCCCCGCATCCGGCCACCATCAGCGCCGACACGAACCGCCAGTTGAGCACCTGCCACAGGCTGCGTCGTCGCCGCCGGACGCCCACTTTCTGCGATTGAGGCGGGCTGATCGGCTTCCGGCGCACCTGACGCCGCGCGCTGCGCAGAGGTACGCTCTCTCCGGCAGGCCAGGCGTGCGAGCGCGGTTGCATCCGCGGCGCTGACGATGGGGCAGGGCCGGCCATGCGACCGGGCGGGCGCACGTGCCCGCGGTCGGTGACGGAAGGACGCTGCGCGCGCCGCAGTCTGGTTCTGGACGAAAAGCGCATGGCTGCCCGCTGAATTCCCCGCCTATCGTCTGACGCTGCCGAAATCCGGTCGCTCCCCTGACCAACTGCCCCTGGCAGGCAGGCCGAGCTTTCCCACAATCAATCCCACTATATTCCAACATGGCCTAAAAGTCCAATCGCGACCCAGGCATGGGAGCGCTCAGTACAGCTTTTTTCGAAGAATTTCACAAAGTTATTTGTAGGAGGGTGTCTGAACACTCATAGGAGAAACCGTCAGAGCCACTTCCTCCCTCGCGACCGCGTCCTGGGCGAGGGGGCAGGCAGCCGCCTGCCAGGGGATGGCTTTGGTGCAGATTAGCAAGTTGGCGCGGGTACCAGTGTCCGTGAAGGCAGGTGTCAAGCCCGCTCTGCCTGTTGCCTGTTGATCAAGACCGTAGGGAGAAGGCCGCTGTCGGGGAAAGAAAGAGCGCCAGGGCACCTTCCAGACGGCCTTACGGCGCTCCCCTGACGCGGCGGGGCAACAGGTTGCGCAGCCGGTCGCCGAGCACGCGCCCCCGCCCCACGAAGCGCCCGCGTTCGTCCTGCAACAACACCACCGTGCCCGCCGGATAGCCCGTCGCTGGGGCGGGGCGCAGGTCGCGTCCCTGCCGCCACAGGGCGACCTGCGTCTCATCCAGCGTCACCCGTGCGCCGGTGAACGTATCGCCGAAGCGCGTGATCAACTCGTGCGAGGGGATGATCTGCCCGTCCAGTTCCTGCCCGGCCAGCAACCCCGCCGCCGCGTGCGGCAGATCGCCGAAGAGCGCGATCAGGCGCTCCGGCACGGCAAAGAGCAGCCGCTCGCGCCGCCAGAGCGTCAGCCTCAGCGCGTCCAGCGTAGCGTCCAGATCGAAACCGTAGAGCGCCCGCCAGTCCGCGCTCAGGCGGGCGACTTCGGCGCGGCTCAGGGCGATCATTCCCGTCGCTGCCCAGGGCCGGACGGGGCGTTCGTCCGGCTCAACGGGCACAGAAGCCAGCTTGCGCAGCCGTGCCGCGAAGAAACCCGCCGTCTGGAACAGGTGCGGCCACAGGCGGATCGCCCGCCGCACCGCCGGATCGAAGGTGTGCACGCCATCGGTTGCCAGGCCAGGGGCCTCTGGCACGCCCTCGACCGCTTCTACTTCCACTGCGCCAGGGAAGCGCCGCAGCAATCCATCGAGGATGGCCTCGTCTTCTTCGGGGGCCAGTGTGCACGTCGCGTAGACGATCTCTCCGCCGGGCCGCGTCGCCAGGAAAGCGCTCAGCAACAGCGCATCCTGGCGCTGACAGAGCGCTGCCCGCTCGCGCTCGCTGACGACGCGCCCTCGTCCGCCGCTGAGAGGGCGGAAGGTCTCGCCGCTGCACGGCGCGTCGAGCAGCACGCGGTCGAACGTCTCCGGAAACCAGCGCCCGAAGCGCTCGCCGGGGAAACCAGTCACCAACGCGCCGAAGACGCCCCATGTCTGCAGGTTGGAGCGCAGCGCAGTGAGGCGCGCGACGCTGCTGTCGTTGGCCAGGATCACGCTCCGGTCGGCGTAGCGGCTGGCCAGATGTGTGCTCTTGCCGCCGGGGGCAGCGGCCAGGTCGAGGATCAGCGGGGCGTCGTGCGCTGTGAACAGCTCGGCGGGCAGCATCGAAGCGGCGTCCTGCACGTAATAGTAGCCGTGTTCGTGCTCCAGCGTCTGACTGAGCGGTTGTCCCGCCCGCAACACCTGCCACCCCGCCGGGCAGAAGGGCACCGGCTCGATCTCCCAGCCGTACCACAGCGGCCAGGTTGCCCGCGCCTCCTCCACGCTGATCTTGAGCGTGTTGATGCGCAGCGCGGGCGGCTGCGGACGGGTCAGCGCCGCTTCCAGGCGGGCCAGTTCTGCCGCAGAGAGCAACTGCCGGTAACGTTCCAGGCGGGCGTGCAGTGCGTCGCTCATGGCGCTTTGGCGATGCAATAGAGCAGTTCGTTGGCGAACTCGATCTCGGTGATCGGCCAGGGGCGCGCGGCCAGGATGCCGTGCACCTGCTCGCGATACGCCTCTTTGACGGCGCGGCGACCGGTGCGGCTGCGCGTCGGCGAGGAGAGCACGATCCAGCGTACCTCCAGCGCGTCCAGCAGCGGCAAGACGATCCCGCGCCGCCGTTTCTCCATGCGGTGAATCTCCTTCAGCAGCAGGGCCACGTCGCCGGATTCGCGCGGCGGCGAGACCAGAATGTCCTGGAAGATGGCCGCGCCATCTACGCCGAACAGGGCCAGGGCGCGGTTGAGGAAGTTCACACGGCGCTGATGGAGGTCGTAGGCGTAGTAGCGCGCGCCGGAAGGCAATCCCATCCAGGGAATCGCCAGGGGGTTCAGCCCGCAGGCCAGGTCGAGCACCGTCTGCGGCGCGCCCGTCACCGCGAAAAGGCGCGGATAGAAGCTCTCCAGCAGCGGCAAACGCTCGCGGGTGGAGTTGTGCGCTTCCATGATGGCGGCGCAGGCCGCGCGGATTGCCGCCGGATCGCCCGTCGCGCAGGCGTCGGCGAGTTGCGTCTCAGCCGTGTCGTAGTCGGGATCGCCCAGGTAGAGCGCGACGACTTCGTGCAGCTTCTTGCGCGCCGATTGCACGGCGGCCTTCGCGTTCGGCTGACGGGCCAGCTCGCTCAGCACGATGTCGCGGATGGTGTCCTCAGCGATGCCGATGGCGCGGTACTTCTTGTTGCGCGCCAGCTCCGCGACGATGGCGTCTATGTCCGGCGGGTGTTTGCTCATGGCACGTCCTGCCTCGTACAAGCCGCGCGCCGAATGACCTCACCCCCGCTCGGCGCTGACGCGCCTTGCTGCCCCCTCTCCATACATGTGTATGGAGAGGGGGCGATCCGAGCGCAGCGAGGCCGGGGGTGAGGTCCATCACGGCTGGCAAAATGACTCGTGGCCATGGTCGTCTTGCTCGTCTCTCACTACCCCCGCTTATCCACCAGGAACGCCAGTTCCGTCTCGAACTCGAAGCGCTGCACAGGCCACTGCCGTTCGGCCAACAGGTCGCGCAGCCGCGCTTCGTAGTGCGCGATCATGCCCTTGTCGCGCCCGCCCAGGCTGCGCGCCGGAAACGACACCAGCGCATAGTCGGCGCGCACCGCGTCCAGCAGGCGCAGTCCGGCGGATTTGTCCACCTGCTCCAGGCAGGGAATGGTCTTGAGGATCAGCGCCAGGTGCACGCGCTCGGCGGGCGGCTCGTGGATCACGTCGCAGACGAAGGCGCGCCCGCCCACACCTGTCAGCGCCAGGAACGCGCCGATGAAGTCCATCATGTCGTGGTAGATGTCGCAGGCCAGGTACGTCGCGCCAGGGGCCAGCGGCATCCAGGGGATCGCCAGCGGATTCAGCCCGCAGGCCACGTCCAGCACCGACCTCACCGGTGCAATGCCCGCCAGCGTCTCGGCGAAAAATGTCTCCAGGATGGGCAGGCGCTCGCGCGTGGAAGCATGATGGGCCATGGTCGCGCGGCAGGCGTCGCGCAGAACCGGATCGCCCTGCGCAGCGGCGGCTCGCAGAGTTGCCAGCCAGCGCGGGTACTCCCCCGCCGCGTCGAGGTAGGCCCCGCCCACCTGATGCAGCTTGTTCTTGGTCGCTTTGATCGCTTCCTTCAGCGAGCGGCGCTTGCTCAGTTCTGCCGCGCCGACGCGCCGCACGAAACCCTCGCAGACACTCCCGTATTTGGCGCTGCTTTGCACCGCCTGCACCAGCCGGTCGAGCGCGTCGTCAGGCTGAGACATGATCGCCGCCCTCCAGCAGACTCATCAGGCGGGTCATGAAGCGCAGGTTATGGATCGTCGCCAGGCGCGGGTAGAGCGCATCGTTGAGCTTGTAGAGGTGATGCAGATAGCCCAGCGCATAGCGCCGACAGGTCGTGCAGTCGCA
>DAOTZZ010000067.1:0-8995 GCA_034433965.1 Anaerolineae bacterium | reverse complement strand
CCCGGTGTTTTTCCCTCACCCCTGCGCCCCTCTCCCACGCGACTGCGTCGCGGGGCGAGGGGAACGGCCTGCGCTGTCACCCGCTGGCGCAGCAGAACAGCGCCGCTACGAGCGACACCCCCGCAGCGCGGGAGAAGGGGTTGGGGTTGAGGGAGAAAAAGTGCATAACACGCTCTAGGCAGCGTGTGGATCGGCCTGCATCAGGCCGAAGACTGTGCCTTCGACATCGGCGCAGTAGGCCAGCCAGCCCATTGACGGCACGGCCATCCTGTCCATCACCACTGTGCCGCCGTGAGCCTTCACTTTGGCCAGATAGGCGTCGAGATCGCTCACTTCTACTGTGTTGATGGTGCCGCTGAAAGGTGCTTCGGGCTTGTACAGGCCGCCGTTGATGCCCGGCGCACCATCCGGCCCGGTCATGACCAGCCAGTACTCGACCGGCCCCTCCCACTTCTCAATGTTCCAGCCGAACACGTCCTGATAGAAGCGGGCGATTTTCTGCGGGTCTTGGGCGGGGATTTCAAAATGGATGACGCGGGGCATCGGAGTTCTCCTTGTGCTGTGGGCCAGGCCCATACGATGAACAGAGAATAGCACATTCGGCGGCGGAAGTCAAACATTTGTTCTATTTCCGGCAGGTTTGACTTGAGGGAAGGCCAGCAGCGCTGAGCGAATGGCATAGCAACACAACGCCCTCTGCGTTTCAACGGTTCAATCTTTTCCCCGGCAACGCAGCACGCTTGGCCTCAGTCGAAGTGCGCCTCGATCCAGGGCCGCAGCCGCTCGTAGTCTGGTACCCAGTAACCGGCGGCCATGCCGATCAGGTCTTCGCGCTGCAATACGCGCCCGTCGCGGCCCGACCAGCCCAGCAGCAACGCCGGCCCCAGCCGCCACATATCCCAGAGGTTGAGATCGGTGTCGGTGTGCGCCTGAACGGCGACCAACACCCGCGGCCAGGTGTAGACATAGCGCGGGTCGGTCAGCTTGCGCAGCAGGGCGTCGAGCACCTGTTGCTGACGGGCGGCGCGCTGATAGTCATCGTCCTGATGACGGGTGCGCGCGTATTGCAGCGCCCGTTCGCCGTCCATGTGTTGCCGCCCAGGCTCGAAACGCACGGTCATCACGCCGCCATCCGCCGTCGGGTATTCGTAGTCCACGATCAGCTTGGGCACGTCAATGTCTACACCGCCGACCGCGTCAATTACCGCCACGAAAGCTTCAAAATCCAGCCGGACGTAGCGTTCCACCTCCACGCCGAAGCTCTGCTGCAGGCTGGCTTTCAGCAGGGCCGGGCCATGGCCAGGCGATTCCTGCTCGCCCAGGGCGTTGATGGTGTTGATGCGCTGCTCGCCATAGCCGGGCACCTGAATGAATACGTCGCGCGGGATGGAGAGCAAGCTCACGCGCAGCCGCCACGGTGTCACATTGAGCAGCATGATGCTGTCGGCCCGCGTCAGGTAGCCTTCGCCGGGGCGGGCGTCCACGCCCATGATCACGATGTCCACCGGTCCGGGGGTGATCAGCAGCGGCAGGACACAGGCGCTCAGGCCGCAGCACAGCATCAGCACAGGCAGCAGGCAACCGATCAGACACAGCCCGCGCCGCCGTCGGAGACGGGCAGGGCGCAGCGGTCGGCGATACATCGGAACCAGGGGATAGGGGGGTCGTGTCATCCGATCGTTCTTTCCTCCAGCGAACGAGCCAATTGTGATGGCTGTCGCGGCGGCTGACAAGGGTCATGCGCTGACGTTTGCCCACCGTCCGGCTGATAGCCGCGTAGTTGTGATCTTTTTACGAATCTTTATTTGCACATTTCTGGTCTGGGCAGCTATACTGCTTCTATACTGATCGTCCAGGAGCAGGGAGGTGTTACGGATACTGAATGAGGGAACGCTAGCGTAAGGCCCCGCGCGGCACGTGTGACGCGGGGATACGAGGTGACGGTTGCTCGTCGCGAGGCGAGCCTAACCCCGCTCTGGCGGGGGAAAATCGAACGATCTGCGGATGCCGTCAGGGGTGTACCACGCCCCTTGCTCTTCCCTCCCAACTGAAGCTGCGCCACAAACACCGTCGGCAACGGCGGCCCAAAAGGTGCGGCAGTGGTGTTCCAGCAACGTTCACAACGTTCGTTGGATGCACGGAGTGCCCGCG
Source organism: Anaerolineae bacterium (assembly GCA_034433965.1). Classification (GTDB taxonomy): domain Bacteria; phylum Chloroflexota; class Anaerolineae; order Aggregatilineales; family Aggregatilineaceae; genus UBA2029. Next base: position 6,844 of record DAOTZZ010000067.1, on the reverse strand, counting down.
CCGGTCGTGCCCGTGTGTCATCGTCCGGTTCGCTGGCTCGCCGCTCATCCTGACTTTGGGAGGGACTCACCATGTGTGGAATCGTCGGTTATATCGGTTCTCGTGACGCCACGCCGATCATCCTCAACGGCCTGCAGCGTCTGGAATATCGCGGTTACGATTCGGCGGGGCTGGCGGTGATTCAGAACGGTCACCTGGCCATCCGCCGCGACGTGGGCAAGCTCAGCAATCTGCTGCGCCTGGTCAGCGTCGAGCCGCTCAATGGGCACATCGGCATTGGGCATACACGCTGGGCCACGCACGGCGAGCCCAGCCCGCGCAACGCACACCCGCACCTGAGCCAGAGCGGGACGACGGTGGTGGTGCACAACGGCATCGTGGAAAACTTCCGCGAGCTGCGCGCTGAACTGGAAGCCGAAGGCGTGCGCTTCGCCTCTGACACCGACACAGAAACCATCGTGCACCTGATTCAGCGCGAGCAGGACGCCGGCTACGATCTCACTGAGGCCACGCGCCGGGCCGTGCAACGGCTGCGCGGGGCGCACGCCATCGTCGCGCTGAGCACCGCCGAACCCGACCGCCTGGTGGCTGTGCGCATCGGCAACGCGGGCGGCGTGGCGGTGGGCGTCGGGCAGGGCGAGATGTTCGTCGCCTCCGACATCCCGGCCATCCTGGAACACACCCGCCGCATGATCTTCCTGGAAAGCCGTCAGATGGTCACGCTCACCCGCGACGCCTATCACGTGCAAACGCTGGATGGCGAGCCAGTAGATGCCGAACTGCATACCATCCCCTGGGACCCGGTCAGCGCGGCGCGCGGTGAATTCAAGCACTTCATGCAGAAGGAGATTCACGAGCAGGCGCGCGCCCTCACCGATACGCTGCGCGGGCGCCTGGACTTCCAGGAGGGGCGGGTCTGCCTGCCGGAACTGAACCTGACACCGGAGATTGCCCGCCGCCTGACACGCATCGTCACCGTCGCCTGCGGCACCAGCGCCTATAGCGGGCTGGTGGGCAAGTTCATCATCGAGGCGTTGACGCGCATTCCGGTCGAGGTGGATTATGGCAGCGAGTACCGCTACCGCGACCCCATTCTCGACGACACCTGCGCCGTGCTGGCCATTACGCAGTCCGGCGAGACGGTAGACACCCTGGCGGCCATGGAAGAGGCGCGGGCCAAGGGCGCGTTGCTATGGAGCATCGTCAACGCCATCGGCAGCCAGGCCATGCGCATTGCCGACGGCACCATCGCCATGCAGGCCGGGCCGGAGATCGGCGTCGCCAGCACCAAAGCCTTCACCACCAGCATCGCCGATCAATATCTGCTGGCGCTCTACCTGGCGCAAGAGCGCGGTCAACTGGCGCCAGCGACAGCCTGTGCGCACGTCGAAGACCTGGCGCGGCTGCCCGACCTGGTGGGGCAGGTGCTGGAACGCGAGGCGCAGATCGAGGCGCTGGCCGCTGAACTCCATCACTACACCAATTTCCTGTACCTGGGGCGCGGCATCAATTACCCCATCGCGCTGGAAGGGGCGCTCAAGCTCAAGGAGATCAGCTATATTCACGCGGAAGGCTACCCGGCGGGTGAGATGAAGCACGGCCCGATCGCGCTGATTGACGAGCATATGCCCGTGCTGGCGATCTGCCTGCGCGACGCCGTCTACGACAAGATGCTCAGTCAGATCGAGCAGGCCAAGTCGCGCGGGGGGATCGTGATCGCGCTGGCAACAGACGGTGATACGGCGATCCGCAGCAAGGCCGATCACGTGATCTACGTGCCGGAAGCGCCACCTCTGCTCAGCCCGATTGTGGCGGTGATTCCGCTACAACTACTGGCCTATCACATCGCCGTGTGGCGAGGCTGCGACGTGGATCAGCCGCGCAACCTGGCCAAGAGCGTGACGGTGGAGTAGGGAGTGGCCGTCAGCAACAAAACGGCAACTCTGTCTGTAGCCCAAAGCTGAGGCTGAGCACGGGGAGTTATTCAGCGGAAAACTGGCGGAGCTGACGGCGACCCAAAGCCTACGAGCGCGCCATCAAACCGGACACTGATCCCTGCCAACCGTGCACACCGTCCGTCGTTCTCAGCCCCAGCCGGGCAACGGTGGCACGCTGACCCGGAATGCGCCGTGATGGATGGTGCCCACCACGAACAGCGTCGCGCCGCCCCACATGCCCACCACGGCTACCCCCGCCAGGATCACCCAGGCGACGAAGCCGTCCCTGGCCAGGGCCACATCGTCCGGCTGAGCTTCGACGGCGCTGAAGCGCTCTTCGAACAGGGTGATGGCCGGATAGGCTTCGCGCAGGGCGGCTTGATTGGTATCGCTGCGCAGATAGACGGCGGCCACTGCGCCCAGCATCAGCGCCAGCAACAGGCTCAGCGCAAAGACTACCGCTCCAAACAGCGCCCACCGTCGTCCGGCGCGAGCGCGCCCGCGGCGGACATGAGCCGCACCGGGGCCATCCTCGTAAACCAGTCCGTCGCCTTCCAGCGTAATGTAGACGCGGTCGGCGCGCAGGCCGCTGAACAACAACAGCAGCAGGTACCAGGCCAGGCCGATGCCGGTCAGCAGGGCCAGCAGCCATCCGCCAGCGCCCAGGGCCTTGCCGCGCGACAGCACCGCGGCGGTCGCTGTGCGTTGGTGGAGCCGGTAGCCGCCACGCAGATAATCGTTGACCCGTTGTTGCAGGTAGGCCAGGCCCGGAGCCAGGGGAGCAGCCATGGGTGGCGGGCTGTAGACTGGTGCGGGCGGGGCAATGAAGGCAGGCGGCGGCGGAATGCGCAGGTGATGCGGAGTAGTGACTTCCCGCGGGACGGGGGCAGGCTCGTGCAGGCGCGGCTGTGTGATCGCGACCGGCGGAGTCTCGCTGCGATCGGTGTCCTCGTAGGGCAGGCGCGCTTCGGCCTCGATCTCCTCCGGCGGAAAAGGCGTGGTCATGCCCCCTGGCGGCGTATGTTCGGCGGGAGGGGTTGGCTCGACCGCTTCCAGGGGAGTCAGTTCTGGCGGAAGGGGGCGCTCCTCGACGGCGGATACGGGTGCTTCCGGCCCGCTGATTTCCTCTGCGCCGGGGGCTTCCTCACCCGTGGCCACGGCTACTTCTTCCCCCGACGGCAGGATGGCCGTGGGCGCGTCGCGCGGTATTTCTGCGGGCACTGAGACAGGCTCTTCAGCCGCAGGGACTTGGTCCTCCAGCCCAAAGATCGCGGTGGCCGAGTCGGGCGGCGTCTGTTCCGCTGCCTGGGACACGTCTCCGGAGACCGGCTCCTGATCGCCCGGCGGGACGATCACCGTGGCCGGGTCCTGTGCCAGCGGAGACAAGATCTGTCCGCACTGCGGACAAACCGTCGCTGTCATGCTCACTGGAGCGCTACAACGGGGGCAGGGGTAGCTATCAGAAGGCACTCGCGCGTCCTTTCTGGTAAGTCAGTTGTGCTCTCATTGTACCGCGCTTTCGCTGGGGATATTCGGATTTCGGGACAGACTCCACCGCAGAGACCCCAGAGAAAGATACAGCTTCTCTCTTCTGCGCCCTCGGCACCCCTGCGGTTCAAGAGCACTGCCCCAAAATGCCAGGGCACTCCTTTCGCTGTGCCATTGGACAATCGGGGCGATCTGTGCCTAGAATCTGCTTTCGGTGCCGGTATCTGCTGGGCACTTTCACGATCGCAGTCAGATGACTGACATAAGGAGGACTGATGGCCGTATCAATTCCTGACTCACACCGCGATCTGCTGGATGGGCCAGTGGTCGTTGCCCTGATCACCGTCATGCCGGACGGACAGCCGCAGGCAACGCCCGTGTGGTGCAACACCGAGGGTGACCACATCCTGGTCAACACGGCACGCGGTCGCCAGAAAGACCGCAACATGAGCCGCAATCCCAAAGTGACGCTGCTGGCGATCGATCCCAAGAACCCGTTTCGCTGGATCGAGGTGCGCGGCCAGGTGGTGGAGATCACCGAAAAGGGGGCCGTAGAACACATCAACGCCCTGTCGAAGCTGTACACCGGCAATCCGGACTACTACAGCTTCAACCCGGCGGCGAAGGGCAAAGAGACGCGCGTGATCTACCGCATCGAGCCGCACAGGGTCGTCGCCTTCGGTTAGCGCGGGTTACGCGCTTTTCGCCCTCAATCCCCGGCCCTTCCGCGCGAGCGGGGGGAAAGGAGGCACTTGTGCAAGGCCCTCGCCCAACGGCGCAGTCGCGAGGGATGGGGTGCAAGGGCGAGGGGAGATGCTGCGCAGAAGTTCATAACAGCCTCTAGCGCGGGCCTGGTGCCACTGTTTGCTCTGCGATTGGCGTGCGCCCTCTTGCCGAACGGCCATGCTCTGGGTTACGTTATAGAAGACATCGCACTATCAGGCAGGCACATCATGATGGCATTGAAGCGCGGACACTGGTTGTGGAGCAGGGGCGCTGTTGTGGCGCTGGCGCTGATGATCCTGGCGCTTGGTTCGCTGGCGGGAGCGCACGCTCAGGGCGACCCGCCCCCGTCGGCGCGCCTCAATGGCCTGATCCATCAGTATCAGACGTGGAACAATTGCAGCGGAGCCAACCTGACAATGGCGCTGTCCTACTTCGGCTGGGGGTTCGATCAGGACATCGCCCGACGCTGGCTCAAGCCCAACGTGGAAGACAAGAACGTCTCTCCCTGGGAGATGACCGATTACGTCAATAAGGTGCAGACGACCCTGCCCAACGTGCGCGCCATTTGGCGCTACGGCGGCGATCTGGCGTTGATCAAGCGGCTGATCGCGGCGGGCTTCCCGGTGATCGTCGAGAGCGGCTTCGACGTGGAAGACCTGGGCTGGATGGGGCATTATGAGACGGTTGTTGCCTACGACGATCCCTCGCAGACGATCTGGGTCTACGACAGTTACCTGGGGCCAGCCGGTTACGGGCGCGCTCATTCCTACGCCGACTTCGATTACTGGTGGCGACACTTCAACCGCGCCTTCATTGTGCTGTTCCCCCTGGAGCGCGAGGCCGATCTGCGGGCGGCGCTGGGCGACTACGCCTCGCCGGAGACTGCCGCCGCCATCTCACTGCGCGTGGCCCGCGAAGAAGCGACGGCCAATCCCGGCGATCCCTGGGCCTGGCTGAACATGGGCGTCGCCAACGCGCGGCTGGGCAACTTCTTCGACGCCGCGACTGCCTTCGACCAGGCGTTCGCGCTGGGCCTGCCCTACCGCGTCACCTGGTATATCTTCAGCCCCTTTGAAGCCTACTGGAACGTGGGGCGCTTTCAGGACGTGATCACGCTCGCCAACAACACCGAAGCCACGACGGTCTATGTGGAGGAACTCTACTACTGGCGCGGCATGGCGCTGGCGGCCCTGGGACAACGTGACCTGGCGCTCAACGAGTTCAACAAGGCCGTCTCCTACAACCCCAACTTCACCCTGGCCGCCGATCGCCGCGCACAGGTCGAAGCGGGCACCTTCTGGGCACCCGCGCCGGCCTAGCGCGTGATGCGCTCTTTTGCCCTCAACCCTGCGCAAGGCCAGCGAAGAGGAGCACTTGTGCGAGAGGCAGCAAGTCCCCTGGCCCCGCGACGCATTCGCGAGGGAGAGAAAAAGCGCTGAGAGTGCCCATGACAGGCCCCAGCCGTCCCGGTTGTGCAGTATGACGATACATTAGCGCTGGTGTTGCCGGGCACGTATGGTAGAATCGAGATCAAAGCAAGTTGACCCAAGGAGTCAAATCATGCTCAAAAAGCGCTTCCTGAAGAGTGGCAAGGTGAAGGTCGAATTCACCGTACCGGATGCCATTGCCGCCAATGCCGAAAGCGTCTACCTGGTGGGCGACTTCAACAACTGGGACGAGTCCGCCACACCGATGACGCGCTACAAGAACGGCAAGTTCAAGGTAACGCTTGATCTCGAACCCAACCGTGAGTATCAGTTCCGCTATCTGGTGAACGGCTCTCAGTGGCATAACGACTGGGACGCCGACCGCTATGTAGCCAACCCCTTCAGCGGCGACAATTCGGTCGTCAGCACCAAACCAGAGTAGCCGCAGCGCCGGTTAGCATGGATACGTGCACGGGACGCCCCGCCCAGACATCCCATCGCATCCGGCGGCGTCCCACCCAGGTTCTTGATGGTCTGCCGCCCGTACCGCCGTCGCGCTGTACGGGCGGCTGCAGCTTGAGGCAGAGGAGTGTGAAGAATCCGGCATGATCCAACTCGGACGTGAATCGCTGGAGGCGCTGTTGCGCCGCGAGTGGCTGGTCACCAACGGCATTGGTGGCTACGCCATGGGCACGCTGGCCGGGGCGCGCACGCGGCGCTATCACAGCCTGCTCACCGCGGCGCTGCAGCCCCCCGCCCGTCGCACTGTGCTGGTGGCCAACCTGGACGCCTGGGTAGACATTGACGGGCGACGTTCGCCGCTGGTGACACATGAGTGGGCCGCCGGCGTGATTCTGCCGGACGGCTACCGTCACCTGGAGAGTTTTCGGCTGGAGGGGACAATCCCCGTTTTCGTCTGGGGCCTGGGCGACGTGCGCATCGTGCAGCGCGTTTGGATGGCGCATGGGCGCAACACAACCTACGTCACCTATTCCTACGTGCGCGGCACGTCGCGCGTGCGGCTGGTGCTCAAGCCGCTGTGCACCTTCCGCGACCATCACAAGCTAACGCGCGGCGGCTACCCGGTGGAGGTAACCCCGCTGCCGGTCTCGCCCACCTGTGGCGAAGGGGTGTGCGTGACTCTCTCACCCGACCGCAACGGGTACGGGGGCGGTTCGTTTCGCATCTTCGCCAACCAGGGGACGATTGCGCCGGATGCCGAGTGGTGGTGGTCGTTTCATCTGGCCGAAGAAAAGCGGCGCGGGC
>DAOTZZ010000066.1:0-6276 GCA_034433965.1 Anaerolineae bacterium | reverse complement strand
TCGCCGGAGGTCAGATGCGCGGCCTCGGCGATATCCTCGCGCCAGCCGGGGTTGAACTTCAGCCCGAAGATGCCCGGCCCCATGAAAGCATGGGGTTGCAGCAAGCGGAAGACCACAAAGGCTATCACCGCCGCCGTCAGCAGGCCGCTGAGCGCCACGCCGATCAGCCGCGAGCGCAGCGTCCGGTGCAACGCAGCATCCAGCACGGGGAGCGCCCGCAACCCTGCCGCCACGCCGATCAACAGGGCCAGCGGTGCCACGTTGACGCGGCTGGCCACCGCCCCGCCCAGCGCCACGCCGAAGAGCGCGTAGTCGGTCAATTCGCTGGTATCGAAGACCAGCAACAGGGTGCTCACCAGGGCAACGAACAGCGCCGCCCATTGCGCCAGTCCACCCCACAGAATGCCGATCACCAGGGCGACCCACAGCACCCCTACCGTCGCGCTGAGGCTCACGATCCCCCGTTGAGCGGTCAGACCGCGCGCCCGCGCCCGCACCGCCCTGGCCGCCAGGTAGATCGCCAGCACGACAACCGCATAGACCAGGCTCGCCCCACCCTGCGCCAGCAGATCGCCCGCCAGCGCAAAGTCGCGCCGCGCCACGGCGTCAACCAGCGCCCAGCCGGCCAGGTGTACCAGCGAGGCCAGCAGGCCGGTCAACGCGGGCAACCAGAAAGCGCGTCCGCGCCAGGCGCTCACCGCCCACAACGCGGTGTAGATCAGCAAGGCGACTGCGCCCAGCGTCAGCAAGCCCAGGATCGGGTAACCGTGCGCGCCCGTCTCCCAGATCGCGCCGCCGAACCACACCAGCGTGTAGAGCAGCGGCAGCGGCCCCTGTCGCCAGCCTGCCCCGTCCAGGGCGCGCACCGCGCAGTAAAGCGCCAGCGTCACCCAGAAGGTGGTGAACGCATCTACCGTCCAGAAGTGCGACTGCTGCACCGGGAACGCCGCCATGCCGTAGAGCGCCGCCGCCAGCAGCCCCGTCCACGGCCCATACAGCCGCCGCCCGATCAGGAAGATCACCAGCACGGTCAGCCAGTCGGCCACCGCGGAGACCGTGCGACCCGCCAGTTGCGCGCCGCCGTATTCTTCCCAATGCCGGGTCGGGGTGTAGTTCACCACGCCGTCGTCGTCGAAGGCCAGCAGCAGCGCCTGATAGTCGCGCGAGAGCTGCGAGTGCGCCGCCCCGACCGCGTGCACGGTGAACAGGGGAAATTCGCCGTAGACGTACAGACCCTTGCCGATGTTGTTCGGGTTCAGCGGCGAGCACTCGGCGTCGAAATAGCCGCCGCGCCCCGCCCCCCACAACGATTGCACAGGGTCGCCGCTTGCCGGATAGCGCTGCTCGCAACGGACGCGGTGCGCTTCCTGCTCGGCAGGCGAACGATCGGTGAATTGCAGCGGCCCGCCAAGCAGACTCACCACGTCAGTCAGGAAGCGCTCGTCGGGGTGCAGGTGCGTGTAATCGTCCCAGTTCTGCGCATCGAAACGCAGCCAGGCAGAAATGGCCAGCACCACCGCCAGCAGCACGTAGACCAGCACCCCCCGCCGATCGGCCCGCGGCCAGCGCGGACGTGCAACCCTGGCGATGGAGGGCGCTTCCTCCTGGATTGCCTCTGACGCGATCATCTCGGCAGGTAGCGCCTCGACCGTCGGCGCGGGAGGCCACTCTTCTGGCGGATCGGGTGTGTAGCCGGGCGGAGAAGTCTCCCCGGCCATCTCTGGGTCGCGGGTTTCAGGATCGGGATACACAGTCTCGTCGGCCAAGAAACATCTCTCGCGTCAGACAGTACAGGCCCGCCGATCACGGTCAGACCTTTACACTCTACACGCACAGGACGAAGTTTCCTCAGCATGAGGGAAGTCACTGGAGCGCCCCCGCCCACACTTTGTAGATGAAGAACTCGTCCTGGGCATAGACTCCCGGCTGCATTTCCTGGTTGTAACGGTAGACGACGGTCTCGCCGCCGGGGAACAGGCGGGTCAGCGCTTCGGCGGTCGCCGTATCCGCCGGATGGTACATCACGAACAGCGGTTTGGTGGGATCGTAGGCGTAGGGTGTGCCGCGGCTATTGGCAATCGCCGTGAGCAGATCGTCAACGCTCGCCACACTGTTGGGCCAGCGAATATCGCCCGCCATCGTCCCCAGGATGCGATGATCGAGCCAGTGCGGATAGGCGATCACATAGGCGTTGCCGAAGCTGCCTTCGCCGTGCGCAAACTCGCGCAGCGGCTGACTGATCTCGCGGTAGGGCCGCCAGCTCCGGCTATAGCCGACGCGGTAATCGGTGAAATAGTGCTCCCATTCCGGCCTGATGCCCTGCCACAGCACCAGCGCCAGGAGCGCGATCCCCAGCCAGCGCCCGGCAGGGATACGCTCGCCGCGATCTAGCTGACTCAGCCGCCAGCCCAGCACACCCAATGGCAGCGCCGCGATCATGAACGCCGCCGGAATGGTGCCGCTGGCACGGGTGAAGCTGGGGTTCTCGATGGGATAGGCCAGCGTCAGCGCCGTGGGCAGCAGCATGATCAGGATGGACACCGGCAGCAACCACAGTACAGGATCGCGCCGCCGGGCCACCCAGACTCCCCATACAGCCAGCCCCAACGCAGCCAGTCCGCCCAACGCCGGGCCAAGCGCGGGAGCCAGCCCCGCGTTGTTGATCCAGGCGACATCGCCCTTCCAGTGAAACATGCGCAGCGCATCGGCGTAGTTGCTGAGGAACATGTCGCGCTGATCCCAGAAGCGTTCGATCTGCTCGCTCAGCGTTGGCTCGTAGAACTCCTGCTGTCCCGCTTCGTTGGTGCGCACGAAGGCAAAATCGCCAAACATGCGTCCGCGCGTGCGATTCCAGAACTCGGCCTCGTGCAGGCGGCTGTAATGGTACATCGGCAGGTAGAGCGCCAGGGCTACCACCGCCGCGACGAACAGGCCATTGCCCCAGACCAGCAGACGGTTATCGCGTCGGTGCCCGAAGGCCAGCGCCAGCCAGGCCAGCCAGCCCATGGCCAGCACCGGCAAATAGAGCGCGATCCCTGCGCCCAGGTCGCGGGCAGAAGGATCGCTCGCCGCTTCGAGCACGCTCCCCGCATAGATCAGCGCCAGCAGCGGGACAAACGCCAGCGCCGCCAGCCCTCCCGCCTCAGCCAGCATACGCCAGCGCGCCCGTGTCGCCCGCAATGCGCCCGGCACCGCCAGCAAAAAGCCAACCACGACCAGAGCAGGCAACATGCGGTTGGCCTGGTAGAAGTAGACACCCGCCCCCAGGACCGCCCCCAGCAAGACGAAATCGCGCGTGCGGGCGTACCGGATGGCCCGCGCCAGCAGACCAATGACCAGGGCCGTGGTCAGCGGCGTCAGGACGATGCGCAGCCCCAGCCGCGACAGCATGACGTGCCACCCGCTGATCGCCACCAGGCCGGCCAGCGTCAGCCCTACCCACTGGCCAAGTTGCCGGTCGCGCGGAGTGTCTGTGCCGATCACCTGGCGGGCCATCCACCACAGCGCGGGCAGGGTGAGCAGCCCCTCAAACACCGTCGCCAGCTTGAGCGCGGTGAAGTTGAACCCCACTCCCAGCGGCCCGGCGATGAGCGCCACCAGGTACATCTGGAACGCCTCGCGCCCGCCGTTGTTGGGGAAGAACACGGCGTAGTAGCCGTCGTGTACTTTGAGCGCATCGAGCAGCTTCTCGATGTGATCGCTGGTCATTTCCGGCGGCGTCGAGTCTAGCGCGTATAGTCGAAAGATCGCGCCCAGCGCCACTACCGCCAGCAAGGCCAGCCCCGGCCAGCCGATCAACGCCCGCCAGTGCAGCCGCGGCCACGCCAGCGCCCGCCAGCGTATCTCGCCCGCCACGATCGCGCCCCACAGGCCAATGCTCAGCGCCCAGGCCAGCACACCCTTGCCGGTCAGCACCACGTCGGTCACGTTGCCAAAAGTATCGCGCGTCGTGTTCCAGCGCAGAGCGAGAATCGAAAAGACCATCGCCGGGACAATCAGCGCCACGCGCCGCCAGTAGGTCGGCACGGCCCGCGGTGCGGCCTCGACCTGCGCAGTCCGCAAGACCGAGCGCACCACATAGACATCGTCCGCCGCATCCGCGAGCACTTCCTCGGCGGACACCTCGACAGGCGCAGTCGTCCCCAGCAACACAGCGCCCCACAGCGCCAGTGCCAGCGCCACCCACAGCGCTGCGCCAGGCAGGCCGCCCACCCCCAACAGCGCCAGGACGAGCAACGCCGACGCGGCCAGCAAGAGTCCAGCGATCCACAAATGAGCCAGGTCGTGCGCGCGAAAACGCGTCCACAGACGCCGGTTGAGCGCTGGCAGGTGCGCCGTCAGCCAGCCCCGCGCCTCCCACATCTCCACGCCAATCCACAACACGGCGGCCAGCAGCAGCCACAGTTCTGCGCCGTTCGGGTCGCGGCGGGCGCGCAGGACAGGGTTGCGCGTCGCGTCGTACAGGGCCGCGCCACCGCGCAGCGCCAGCAACAGCGCCACGATCGCGCCGCTCACCCAAACGCCCGTCGCCCGCAACGCTTCGCGCCAGCCCGCTGTAGCCACTTCTACGGGCCGCGCGACTTCCGGGGCGGCTGGCAACGCAACTTCCGCGGATGGTCTCAGCGGCACCTCCGCGGGCGAAGGCGACTCCTCCGCGACCGGGGCGCGCGTCTGCGGGTCACGGGTGAGCACCTGCCATAGCAAACGCGCCGTCTGCCGCGGCTGCCAGACAAGATAGGCCAGCGCCTGCGCCAGCGTCAGGTCTTCGAAGACCACCGTGCGCGGCGCAGGTGACTCGTTACCGACGAAATCGCCGTCGGCGGGCAGGTCTGTCTGCGGGGCGGAGAAAGAATGAGCGGAATACTCGTCCATAGCGTCAGAACTCGATCGCGTTCTCAGCCGGGCTTGCGCCCCTTGATCGCCAGGTTGACCGTGCTGCGCCCTGGTGATTCGTCAAGCTTATTGGGCCGGTCGAACAGGTTCAATATCGCGATGCCCAGGTTGATGGGATTGAGCAGACTGCCGCGATTCTTGTCAAATGTCGTGCGGTCGGCAGCCACGGCCAGCGACTCCGGCAGCAGCCCTGATTCCAGCAACGGCTTGCCCAGTCCGTACACCAGGTTGTGAATGAAGGGGAAGCTGTAGTGCGTGAAGGAACGCTCGGCCTCCACCACGAAGCCAGCCTGCTGCACAACCGCCCGCAATTGCTCGCGTCGGTAAAGCCGGACATGGTTGGCCCAGATGCCCGCCAATGGCCCGCGCCGGATATGCGTATGCAAGACGCGCTCCAGCGTCCAGTTGATCGGGTCCCACAGGAACGGGTAGTTGGCGTGTGGCACGGTGATCGCCACCACACCGCCGGGCTTGAGCACGCGCCACACTTCGCGCAATCCGGCCACGTCGTCTTCGATGTGCTCCAGGATTTCGGACAGGATCACGCCATCGAAGTAGTCAGCCGGAAAAGGCAACGCGTAGATATTCCCGCGCGTCAGCGTGATGCCCGGCAGATGCCCGACGTTGCGCTGCGCCTTGCGGATGATCTCGGCGTCCAGCTCCAGCCCCACCAGTGCACACTCGCTGACATAGCGATACATGTTCAGGTAGAAGCCGCGCCCGCAGGCGCAATCCAGAATGCGCGCCTCGTCGGCAGGCGGCACCCACTCGAAGATCGTCTGCACCCGCTTCTTGAAGGCCATATCGGCCTCGTTACGGGTCATATGCCGGATTGTCGCCTGGTCTACCTTCATGCTGAATCGCTCGCCTCCAGGTCTTCCAGCCCGTAACAGCCCTCGACCAGTTCCTTGAAGCGACTGGCAAAACGCGCCGCCGGAGCGCCGTCAATCACGTCGTGATTGAAACTGATCGTCACACTCAGGTACTCGCGCGGGATGATTGCGCCATGCACAACGCCTGGTTTTTCGGCAATGCCACCCAGGGTCAGCGCCAGATTGAACACTGAAGGGTTGAGGCCCCAGCCGCCACCTTTGCCGAACATCCCCACAGCAGTCACCACCACGGTTCCCATCATGCGTTTGACCCAGTGCGGATTCGACAGGACGACACGGTAGACGGCGCGCCGCATCATCCCCGGCAGCAACAGGAACGCGGTCATACGACGCCGACGTCCTTGCGAGCCAATGCTCCGGTTCGGTTCAGCCTGGATCGCGCGGATCTCCTGAGTGATGTCGCGCACAGTACGGCGGTTGGTCGAGCAAATCACATGCGCTAGCCCGAACTTCTCGCCCTGCAAGTCAATCTCAATCAGCGTGGTCACGT
>DAOTZZ010000065.1:0-6132 GCA_034433965.1 Anaerolineae bacterium | reverse complement strand
GGGATGCAACCGGTACTTGTAGGTGCGAATCATACTCTAATTCTTCCACAACAGGAGAAAGGAGGCAATCGCCATTCTCCACCGGGTTAAAACCCGGTGTCCCCTGGCGCAATTTCTATGGGAGCGACACTCGCGGAGTTCACCCCTCCCACGGCTCCATCTCGGCCCAGTTGGGGCCGACGCTGGCATCTGCCACCAGCGGCGCGTCCAGCGTGAAGGCGGACTCCATCACTTCGACGACCAGGGGCGCGACGCGCGGCAGTTCGTCATCCGGCACTTCCAGCACCAGTTCGTCGTGCACCTGCAGGATCATGCGCGAACGGTAGCCACTCTCGCGCAGCACCCGCGACAGGTTGATCATGGCGATCTTGATGATGTCCGCCGCCGTGCCCTGAATGGGCATGTTGACGGCCTCGCGCTCGGCCCGTTGCCGCGCCTGCACGCCGACTTTGCGCCCCAGCTTCTCATCCAGTTCGGGGAAGTAGCGGCGGCGGCCCAACAACGTCTCGACGTAGCCCTGGCGGGCGGCACGCGCCCGCGCTTCGTCCAGGTAAGCGCGCACGCCGGGGAAGCGGGCGAAGTAGGCGGCGATGAAGTCCTCGGCTTCGGCCAGGGTCAGGTTGCTGTCGCGGGCCAGGCGATACGCCCCCATGCCATACATCAAACCAAAGTTGACCGCCTTGGCGAAGCGACGCTGCTCGTAGGTCACCTGCTCCAGGGGAATCCCATAGACAGCCGCCGCCGTCGCGCGGTGAATGTCTACCCCATCGCGGAACGCCTGTAACAAGGCCGGGTCTTTGCTGTAGTGGGCCAGGATGCGCAGCTCGACCTGACTGTAGTCCACCGAGAGCAGTTTGTGCCCCGGCGGGGCGATGAACGCCTGCCGCACGCGCCGCCCTTCTTCGGTGCGCACGGGGATATTCTGCAGATTGGGGTCGCTAGACGACAGTCGCCCGGTGACCGTGCCCGTCTGATTGTAGTTGGTGTGCACGCGCCCCGTGTCCGGGTTGACCAGGGCGGGCAGCGCGTCCACGTAGGTGCTCTTGAGCTTGCTCAGCTCGCGCCACTGCAGAATTACGTCCACGATCGGGTGCAGCCCCCGGAGCGCTTCCAGGGTGCCCGCCTCGGTGGTGAAGCCGTGCGTGGTCTTGCGCAGACCGACGGTGGGCAGGCGCAGCTTGTCAAAGAGCACTTCGTTGATCTGCCGGGGGCTGCCCAGGTTGAACTTGCCATAGCCGCCGCTGAGGTCGTACGCCTGCTGTTCAAGCGCGCTCAGCCGTTCGCCCAGGTCGGCGCTGAGGGCGTGCAGATAGTCCACGTCCAGCAGCACGCCGGCCATCTCCATATCGGCCAGCACGGGGATGAGCGGCATCTCGATCTCGGTGAATAGCTTCCAGCCCTGCCGCTCCTCCAGCTCCGGGCGAAGGATACCCATCAGGCGCAGCGTCATGGCGGCGTCGGCGGCGGCGTAGGCGGCGGCTTTCTCCACCGGCACGCGGTCCATGGTGATCTGCTCGCGCCCGGAGCCGATCAGGTCTTCGATGGGGGTCATGTGTACACCGGTGCGCACCCAGGCCAGCGCCTTCAGACCCAGGTTGCGGCTGGAGGGATCGCTGAGCCACTCGGCGACCATGGTGTCGAAGGTGATCGGCATCACATCAAGGCCGTAGCGACGCAGCACCACCAGATCGTATTTGGCGTTGTGTCCCACCTTGGCGACCTGCGCGCCGGTGAGGGCCGGGCGCAGCGCATCCAGCACCTGCTCCAGCGGAAGCTGACGCGGCGTGTGCTCGTCCAGCAGATCGGGCTGCGCGCTCTGGTCGGCGGGGGCATTGGGCGGGACATGCCCGACAGGTAGGTAGTAGCCGTGCCCGTCTTCCACCGCCAGGGCGATCCCCACCAGGCGGGCGCGCATCTGGTCGGTGGAGGTGGTCTCTACGTCGAAGGCCAGCGTCGGCGCGGCATTGAGGCGATCCACCAGGCGGGCGAGCGCTTCCGGCGTGTCAATCACGTCGTAGTCCACCACATCCTGGCGGGCCGCGGCGACCTGTTGCTGCACGTCGAACATGGAGAGCTGTTGATGGACTTCTTGCGGGCGCGGCAGACGATCGATCAGACTGCGAAATTCCAGCGTCCGGAACAGGCGCTCCACGTCTTCGTAGCGATAGTCGTGGGCCACACACGCTTTCAGGTCGAGCGTCACGGGCACGTCGCGCCTGATCTGCGCCAGCTCGCGCGAGAGCAGCGCGTTATCGCGCTCGGCGGCCAACTTTTCGCGCAGCGCTCCCTTGATCTCGTCCAGGTGCTCGTAGACTCCCGCCACGCTGCCGTACTCGCTGATCAGTTTGGAGGCCGTCTTCTCGCCCACGCCCTTGACGCCGGGGATGTTGTCCGACGTATCGCCCATCAGCCCTTTCAGTTCGACCAACTGCGCCGGTTCCAGGCCGTACTCGGCGCGGAAGCGGGCCACGTCCCATACCTCAGGGCCGTCGCCCTGACGCCTGGCTGGAAGTTGCACAGTGGTGCGATCGCTGAGCAGTTGCAGCATGTCGCGGTCACCGGTGATGATGCGCACGTCCACGCCCTGCGCTTCCGCCTGCGGCGCGATGGAGCCGATCACATCGTCGGCTTCGTAGCCGTCCAATTCCAGGATGGGGATGTTGAAGGCCGTGACCAGTTCGCGGATACGGTCGAGCTGAATGCGCAGATCGTCGGGCATCTTGTCGCGCGTGCCCTTATAGTCGGGGTAGCGCTCGCCACGTCCGGAGAGACCCTGATCGAAGGTGACGGCGAGATAGTCGGGTCGCTCGTCGAGGATGTCGAGCAGGGTGCGGGCGAAGCCGTAGACAGCGTTGGTCGGCTCGCCCGTCTTGGTCTGGAAGCCCTGCACTGGCAGGGCGAAGAACATGCGATAGGCCAGGGCGTGGCCGTCAATGAGCACCAGGGTAGGGCGGGACATGGCGCGCTCCTGTGTCGGGGCTGTTTGAACAGATGTGCGTAGTATACCACGCGCGGGCAGGAAGGGGAGATGGGCATAGAACCTGGGGAGCTGGCGAACTGACCCGCTCACCGAGAGAGGACCAGCCTTTGCCCGGCAGGCGGGCAACAAACAGTTCTATGAGGAACAAGGTGGTGATCTAAGCTTTTTTAATCTTTTCTTATCGAATTAGGCATTGATACGAATGGATCATCATGTTACTATTAACAAAGTACTTTTAGTCGCCCAATCTACAATGGCGACCATTCACCGAAGCGAACGCCCAAACAGTTCGCGTCATTTCAGGGAGAGAACTTCATGCGCAACAAGGTCTTCTTGGTCTTGGCTCTTATTTTGTTGGCCAGCCTGATAGTAGCGAGTGGAACAGCGCTGGCCTATTCGACCGGCTTTGAGGAATTTGCGCCGGGCACGCCTGCCGAAGCGCTTGCCGTGCCAGGGATGACCTTTTCCAGCACCCCGGCGGGCAATTTCATGGTCGTGTTTGGATTCTTCTCGCGGTTAAGCGGCAACGTCTTGCTCAATCCTGCTGGTGAAGTCCCCGCTAGCCCGGCGTTGCAGGAGATCTCGGAATGCAGCGGCAATGTGCTGCGCATCGCCTTCGACGCGCCACAGGCCAATGTGATGCTTGACTTCGCTACTCAGTCGTCTTCTGGCCTGCTGTCTGCGCGTGGCTTTTACGGCGGTGGACAGGTGTTTGCCCAGACGTTCACAGGGGTTGTGCCAGGTGGTGGCTTTATCTTTCCGGAGGGCACGGCCAGCATCGGCGCGACGGTAGACGCCCTCGAACTCTCAACGCCCGACGGTGGCTGCTTCGCCATTGACAACATTGAGACCGGTCTGGCTGCCCTGCCCGGCTGCGATGTGCTGCTGCCGATTCCGGCGACGGCAGTGGGCGGTGCGTTCGTGGCAGACGCGCCGGTCTACTGGAAGCCGGGCGAACTGACCAACCCGCTGGTGACGATCAAGGCGGGCAACACAGCGCGGGTGATCGGCCAGGACGCCAGCGGGCAGTACTACAAGATCATCTGGGGATGCGATTTTGTGTGGGTGCCCAAGGCGACGATGGGGCCGAACTACGACGCAGTGTGGAACGGTGCGCCGTTGCCGACGGCGGTAGTCGAGTAGGTCAAACGTCCGCTGTGCTGGCAACCGCACAATTGAATAAAGCAGACTTCCGAGGTCTGGAGAGACTTCGGAAGTCTGTTTGTTTGATAGCGTCCGACTGCGCGCCCCTCATTTGCGCCTGGGGAAACGGCTGAGCACAATCGCCGGGCTGGGCACGGTGGTCTTGTCGCCGATGCGCAATTCACCGAGCGGCTTGCCCGGTTTGGCGCTCGCTGCGCCCGCATAGACCAGCAACGGCGTGCCCTCCCGCGCGTATTCCAGCTTGAGGTACGCCTGTCCCAGCGAGTAGCCCTCGCTGTCAATGCTGCACGAGGTGACCGTGCCCACCACGCGCCCACGCGCGTCTACCAGCGGATCGCCGGGGTGTGGTGCGCGGACGCCCTTGCTATCCAGGCGGAAGCGCGTCACCACGGCGTCGCGTTCGCGCTCGTGGGCCACGAACGCCGCCTTGCCGATGAAGAACGGTTTCCACAATTTGACGTAGCTGCCGAAGCCTGCGTCGGCGGGGTTCAGGTTCAGATCACCGGCCAGCTCGTGCCCGTAGAGCGGCAAACCGGCTTCGGTGCGCAGACTGTCGCGCGCGGCCAGGCCGACCGGCGTCGCTCCGGCGGCGATCAGGTCGCGGAACAGGGCGGGCGCTTTGTCGGGGTCTACGAACAGCTCATAGGCGACGCGCTCGCCGGTGTAGCCGGTGCGGGCCACGATCAGGTCGTAGCCGCCCAGCGTGGCGCGGGTCACGCCCGCCCAGGGCAACGCCCGCACACGGGACTTGTCGGCGTCGGCTCCACCCAGGCTCAGCAGAATGTCGCGACTCTTCGGCCCTTGCAGGGCAATGTCCACCCGCCGTTCGCTCCCCAACGCCGGATCACGCAGGTCGCGGATGCGCACGGCATCGCGGCCCGGCATACGCACCCAGGGACGGGCGGGGTCGGCCAACACCTCGCCGCGCTGCAGGGCGGTAATCCAGGCCCAGTCCTTGTCGTTGTTGGCGGCGTTGACCACCATCAGGAAGTAATCAGGGGCCAGGCGGTAGATGAAGATGTCGTCGAGCGGGATGCCGTCCACGCCGAGCAGATAGTTATAGTGCGCCTCTCCGACGGGCAACGCAGCCACATCGTTGGCGGTGATGGCGTTGAGGAACGCCTCTGCGCCCGGCCCGCTGAAGTCGAACACGCCCATATGCGACACGTCGAACAGGCCCGCGCCGGTACGTGTGGCGGCGTGCTCCGCGCTGACCGAGGTATACCACACCGGCATGTCGTATCCGGCGAAGGGCACCATCTTCGCGCCCAGTTCCTTGTGCAGAGCGTGCAGGGTGGTCGTCTTCAGCGGCGGGTCTGTCGGTTCCTGCCAGGTGAAGGGCGGCAACGGCTCGCCCTTCGGCCCGGCGTAACGCGCGCCCCGACAGCCAACGAAATAGGGTTTGTCTGCCGCATACCCCGCGCTATCTTGCCACGCGGCGAAGGCGCTCAGGTCGGGCGACTCGCGCAGGACGCTGACGCTGACCGGCCCCGGCACTTTGGCGAACACGTCCTCGTCGAAGCGGGCGAAGCCGTCGGAGAGGGCGCGCAGCCACGACGCGACCTCACCGGCGTTCTCCGCCACGTGCAGATGATAGACCTCCGGATAGAGTCGCTGCAGGATACCGCGCGTCAGGGGGCTGCCGTCCGGGCGGAGCACCCAGGTGAGCTGCGCCTCGCCTACGCCCAGCGCGCGCACGTCGCTGCTCAGCGCCGCGTCGAGGAAATCGGTGGCACGCGGTCCGGCGATGTCGAGGGTGCGCCAGCCATTCTGATATTCGGGCGCGTCGGGCACCACGTAAAAATGCTCGGCGGCGGCGTCCGCCTCTTTGGGATAGGCGGCGAGATCGGGCACGGGGTAGTCAATTCCCGCGTCGTTGACCAGCCGCTCGACCGCCTGCCGCGCGGCAACCAGGGCGTCGTAGTCCACTTTGGCCCGCCACTGCTCCTTGCCGCCGCTCCCCTGATAGCGGTAGGGCGTGCAGGCGA
>DAOTZZ010000064.1:0-3505 GCA_034433965.1 Anaerolineae bacterium | reverse complement strand
CGAAGAGAGCAGGGCACGTCCATCATCTGGAGCGTGCCCCTCCAGACAGTCTTACCCCACGCGCGGGACGAACGGAGCGCTCACGGCAAGGGCGGCACACCCTCCTGCCAGGTTTCCCAGTTGGCAATGATATAGTCGGTCACTACCGCGCCAACCAGGTAGGCGTTCCTGGTTGAGGGGACGAAACCACCGCTGTCGGCTGCCAGCGATTCAGCCGCCGTTTGTCCGGGATATGGGCGGTCGAAATTGCTGGCTGTGCGCAACACTAACACGCGCTGCAGATCAACCAGGCCAGCGTCAGCCAGGCGACTCAAAGCTGTGAGCGTGGCGCTGTCTTCCATTTCGGTCATGCAGTAGTTAGCTTGCCCGCCGCTCCACTGCCTGGCCCACCATTCCGCCCAAGCTGCCAGCAAGTTACCATGCCAGTAGGTGCTGGCAGCGATAGTATCACAACGAATGACCGAGGGCGGCGCGGCAGCGGGCCAGTCGGCGGGGTAGTTGGCCCGATAGACCTGGGCTGCTTCACTGTCCGACAGTTCTACTTCTTTCGACAGCGCATAAGCCCAGTCCACCAGCGCTGTATTAAGCTGGAAGACTTCGGTGCCAGCTGCCCAACCCTCCTCACACCAGGGTGCATCACAGCCCAGGTGGATCAACGGATAGTCCCATTCCTGAGGCATCTCTCGCGAGTCGATCTCATGAGCCAGGTCGCCGTCAATCACCCAGTCAGCCCAGGCCGCCGACCCTAACGTACCATCGTGCGGGTCTACGCCAGCAATCCCCGCCACAATGATGTACGCCCGGCTGAGGTCGAGTTTGCCGCTCAGCCCCACCGCCATAACCGTCGAGGCGGCATTGGCAATGCCCATGCCCGTCACTACCAGGCAATGGCCGTCCGCATTGCAGTAGACCGGTGACCAACTCCCAGGAATCTCGATGACCTCATCAAGCCCTTCTCCCTCCACCCAAAATTGAGCTTCGCCGGCAAAGTCCCCTTTCATGTCGCCCACTTCGAACATGGCAATGGTGAGCACCTTCACCACTTTGGGCGAACTTGACTGGGCCGAAAGGCCGGGTACGCTGGCCAACAGAAGAACCAACAACAAGGACACCACGAGCGATGACACTACCGTTCCGCGTTTCATGGGCTTTTCTCCTCAGGCACAAACCTTCTCTACTGTTCATTGTAAAGTCTTTACGCTCTGCAGTTCTGCACTGATCTGCACAAAAAAAGAGGGGAAAAACATTCCCCTCTCCCAACTACGCTGACTCCGAGGCTGACTCTTCGTCCCTATTCCCCTGCCCCCAGCACCTCCGAGCGCGGGTCGAGCAGGGCGATCGGCCTGATGCACAACTATCCCGCACCAGACACCTATCTCCTCGCTGCGCGAACGAGCAGCAGCAACATCACCAGGGGTGTGCGTGCGTGCACGCTGTGCGGCAGGTTCGGCGGCATGTGCACCCAGGTGCCGGGGCCAGCCGACCGCTGTTCCCCGCCCAACGTCAGATCAGCTTCTCCTTGTAAGATGAGAATGCTGGCGGGTTGTGAGGCGGTATGTTCCGATAGCTCCTGCCCGGCGGCAAAGCCGAACAGCACAGCTTTCACATCGTCGTCGGCGTGCAGCGTCCGGCTGAGGATGCTGTCGGGCGGAATCTCCGGCAACTGAGCGGCCAGGTCAGGGAAATAGACAAAATCGCCCACTGTTCCTCCTTGGGAATGCTGTGCAGAAATGCGCCACTCTGCCAGCGAACAGACGACATAGGGCAAGGCGATCGCGCCGCTGGGACAGACACCCTCGCACAGTGCAGTATAGGTGCAGGCGTCAGGGTGAAGCAGGGCGGCCAGGCCGCCGCTCATGCCCAACGCACCTGTCGGACAGCGCACGACACATTCGCCGCAGCCCGTGCACAGTGCCCGATCGATCCGCGGAAACCAGCGTTCGCCCATCCCTCGCGCCTGTCGTCACTCTCATCTTCTCAGAATCCTATCGCTGATGCGCTGTCCGCTCGTTGATCCGGATCAAGAAGCATATATCCGGCCATCTGCCGGACAGTGACAAACAGGGCCAAGGCATATGCCAGTGGATACTTGCATTCCAGCACATTTGTCAGGATGATCGGGCCAAACTCCGCACACCTGGGAGCGGAGACCTACTCCGAACAACACGCCGATCGATCGGTGCGTGGCACGACACGCCGGGTAGAAGGAGAAATAAGCATGGCTCGGATTCTGACAGGAGTGGTGGCGTTCGTCGTGCTGGCGCACGGCCTGATCCACCTGATGGGCTTCGTGGCCTACTGGCCGCTGGGCGAACTCAAAGAGCTGCCCTACAAGACTTCGCTTTTCGGCGGGCACTGGGAAGTCGGACGGGCGGGGATGCGCCTGTACAGCGCCCTGTGGTTGCTGGCAGCGCTTGGTTTCGTGCTGGCTGTCGGCGGCTGGCTGGCCGGCCACGATTGGCCGCCAGTGCTGATGCTGGGCGCGGCTATCCTGTCGTTGCTGCTGGCCCTGGCCGACTGGTCGGTGGCCTGGCGCGGCGCGGTGATCAACGTAGTCATTCTGTTTGTGCTGGCCGTGGTGCTCGGCCTGCGGGTGAAACCCGCACACTTCCCCGCCTACGCCGAGCAGACCCCGCCCCTGGAGCAAGTTCCTTTGCCAGAGGGTCTGCCAGAGCCAGTAGCCCGCTTCTACCAGACCATTAGCGGTGAGACGGTGCCGGTCATCAACTCGGCGGTGATCACGGGTACCGCCCGCCTGCGCATTCAGGGCATCACCTTCAACGGGCGCTTTCGCTTCACGCATCAGGCCGGGCAGGACTACCGTCACTACATCGAGGCGACCCTCTTCGGACAGCCAGTGATGAAGGTGAATGAATCGTACCTGGACGGCAAAGGGCGTCTGGAACTGCCCTTCGGCACCACCGAGAACGAACCGGCAGTAGACCGCGCCGCCAACCTGGGCCTGTGGGGCGAGTCCATCTGGTTTCCGTCGCTCTACCTCACCGACCCGCGCGTCCGCTGGGAAGCCGTAGATGTGCAGACAGCCTATCTGTACGTCCCCTTCGGCGAGACCGAGGAGCGCTTCACCGTGACCTTCGATCCGCAGACAGGCCTGATCGCGCAGATGGAAGCCATGCGCCCCAAAGGAACCGATCCGGACAAACTGACGCGCTGGATCCTCAAGCCGGAAGGCTGGCAACGCTTTCATGGTATGCTGATTCCCTCTCCTGCCTCGGTGACGTGGGAAGACGAAGGCACCCCCTGGGCAGTCTTCACGCTGGAGGACGTCGCCTACAACGTGGACGTGCGCGAGTATCTCCGCGGCAAAGGGTTATAGCGGCGGCAAAGTGACACGGGGCGACCAGGGCAGGTCGCCCCGTGTAAGTCTCCTTGCTGAACCACCAGGGCGTGTTGTGTGCCATTTGCCCTCAATCCCCGACCCCTTCTTGCACGCGGCAGGCTGAGGGGGAGCGCGTGTGCGATCGAAAACAAATCCCCTCACCCC
>DAOTZZ010000063.1:0-7630 GCA_034433965.1 Anaerolineae bacterium | reverse complement strand
AGAGGATGGGCAGCGGGTCGCCCAGCCCAAAGTGCGCATTCCACAAGGTCTGATAGGTGCCGTCGCGGGCCATGTCCTGCAGCGTCGAGTCGATCAGGTTGCGGAAATCGGCGTCACCGTAGGGCGCGGCGAAGGTGATAGGCCGGTCGTCGCCGTATTCGGTGGGCAGAATCTTGACCCCCGCCCCATCACCAGCCTGACGCAACAATCCGTTCAGGCGCAGGCTGTCGCCGAAGATGGCGTCTACGTTACGCGCCACTGTCAGAGTGTAGATGGCGTCGGCTTCGCGCTGAATGACGAAAGGATCGTTGAGATTCTGGCTGACGCCAAACATTTCTGCGTACTTGCGGATAAGATCGGCGTCGCCCGGCTCCTCGGCGAAGTACCCCACCCACCAGCCAGTGCCTAACATGTCAGCAAATCCGGTGCTGATTTGCGATCCTTGCGGCACCAGCAGCCGGTCGCCGTGCGTCAGGTAGGGCAGCGAGTATTCTAGCCGCAGGGTAGCATCCCAGGCCGGACTGACGCCGACAGCCAGGTCGGCCTGCCCGCCAGCGACCAGCGTCGCCGCGCTCTGAGGCGGATCGGGTAGATACTCGACCGTGGCACCCCAGCGGCGCGCCATTTCCTCGACCAGCGCCCGGTTGAAGTCGTTCATGATAGCCCAGTAGGCAGATGTCTCCTGGCCGATAGGGACAATGCCCGCCACGCGCACAGGCTGCCCCTGAGCAATGCGCTGCTGCACGGAAACGTCGGGGATGGGTACATCGGCGGGGAAGTCGGCCAGGGCGCGCTCGTCTTCATAGAGGCGCTCGTAGACGGGCACCAGGGCATCGAAATTGACCGGGTCTTCGGCGAACCAGGCGCTGAAGATCTCATCTAGCCGCCCGCTGGCTTTCAGACGTTGCAGCGACCGGTTGAGCACGTCGCGCAGGTTCACATCGTGACGGCGCACGACCATGGCGTGATACTCTTCCAGGACGGGTTCGTCAATCAGACGCATCCCCTGGCGACCGGCGCGGCGCAGACTATCGAGTGTGCCGACCATGCCCTGCACTTCGCCAGCGGCCAGCGCGTCGAGCGCAGCACTCTCGCTAAAATAAGGGCGCACGTCGAAGCTCACGCCGTGTTGTTCGCTCCACAAACGCAGGGCATGTTCGCTGCGGCTGCCCAGGGTCACGCCGACCGGTTGCCCGGCCAGGTCTTGCAGGGTCTGGTAGGGCGCTTCGGTCAGTACGACCATCCGCTCAGCGTTGAGATAGTAGGGATGAGTGAAGTCGAACCAGGTTTCGCCGTCGCGGGTATGGAACTGCTGCCCGGCCAGCACATCTACCAGCCCGCTGAGCAGGGTTTCGCGGGCGTTGTGACGCGTGACCTGCACGAACTCCAGCTTGATGTTTAGTTCGATGGCGATGGCGTTGAGCACGTCCATCTCATAACCGACGACCTGTCCCTGTTCGTTGAGCCAGGCGAAGGGGTAGGCGTTGAAATACGTCCCCACGCGCAGCACACCATCACGCTGCACGCTGGCCAGCCCTGACTCGGTCGAGACCGACAGCGGGGCGGGCGTGACCGTAGGCAACGGCGTGGGAGGCACCAGCGTAGGTGCGGGCGATGTGGGCGTGGGCGAAGGCAGCGGCGTGGCGGTCGGCGGGACGGGGGTGTCAGTAGTCGCCGGCGTGGGAGAACCTTCCTGCGCCCCTGCCAGTTGATGAGTCAGGAGCAGACCCGCCAGGAATGCCAGCATGGTTACCAGAGTCCACAGCCGAACGGTTCGTCGCAAAGCAAGCGTCAGGGGCAACATGGCTATCCTCTGTAAAGTCCGTGGGCGGTAATGTACTCCAGGACGCGGTCGGGCACCAGGTAACGGACGCTGCGCCCGGCAGCGATGAGATCAGCGATGGCCGAGGACGCGAGATCGAGGGGCGGGGCGGGAATCCAGTGCAACCGATCCCGCAAGCCAGGTAAGACCTGCTCCAGGGCGTCCAGGTCTGGCACAGCGCCGGGTCGCTGCATCACGCCCAGCCGGGCCAGGGTGAGCAGTTCCACAGGGCGCGACCAGGTAGGCAGGTCGCGCAGGGAGTCGCTGCCCAGGAGCAAAAACAAATCCGCCCCAGGATGTTGCTCCCCCAGCAGGCGCAACATGTCTACCGTGTAGTGCGGGCCAGGGCGGTCCATGTCCACTCGCGATAGGGCGAAACGCCCGTTGTCGGCGATAGCCAGGGCGGTCATGGCCAGGCGGTGTTCGGCAGAAGCACGGACGGCAGAGGCGCGTTTGTGTGGCGGGTCGGCGGCGGGGACAAACAGCACCCGGCGCAGCGCCAGGCAGTCGGCAGCGGTCTCGGCCAGGATCAGATGACCGAGATGAGGTGGGTCGAAGGTGCCGCCGAAGACTCCCAGGCGCTCGGCGGATGCGCGCGCAGGGTCAGGCATCATCCCTCGCTATTGCTCGACTTTGAAAGGCAACTCGAAGGTATAGGCGTCCGCGCATTCGTAGCGGAACTCGTAGCGATAGTCAGGGCGCAGCAGGCGGCGCGGGTATTCGGCGTAGCCGTGCAGACGCACCCCCGGCTCATTGACCGACAGGGCGACCGCCGACGGCATGTACTCGTAGCTCTCCGCCTCGCCGATGGAGAGCAGGCCGCTCTGCGTCTCGTGCAGGCAGCTCTGGTTGGGGGCGAAGACGACAGGCGGCGCGGTGGAGTCCGGGGCACGGGCTACGTCGAAGAAGATGCGCACGGTCTGCCCATCCAGTTCCACGTACTCCAGAGTGACCCAGACAGCTTCGGTCTTGAGGCGCTCGTTGATCGGCAGCAGCGTGACCGTGTCCGACGTGCGCAGGCCCGGCTCGACCATCAGGATCAGGTCTTTGCCATATTGGATGAGGTTGGTTGTATGGTAGGCCAACGAGCGGTATTCGAGTCGGAACAGCGTGCCGTGCAGGTCGAAGAACAGATCGCGCCCGTTGATGCGGACGGTGAGCGTGTTGGAAACCCCGTAATACGACGTGGGATTGAAAGCGTCGTCCGGCTCGCCCGTGCCCAGCAACTCCGGCATTTTCACGTCCGAGGGGACGCGAAAGGAGATATTCCCCTGGGCATCAATGCGCACGCTGAGCAGCTCTGTTTCCTCTTCTTCTTCCAATACCAGGCCGCGCTGAGGTGAGTCGTTGCAAGCGGGCAGCAGCAGGGTCAGCAGAAACGCGACGCCTAGCGCAACGCAAGCACGACCGATCATGACTCCCTCCTGCGAGCAGGGCAGCGCTGCACGCCATAGCCCGTGACCGGGCTATTCGCCCCATTCCAGTTCCATATCCCCAATGTAGACTGTGTCGCCGGGCTTGATACCTGCCTGTTCGAGCGCTGCCGTGATACCCATCGTCTCCAGGATGCGCTGGAAGCGCGCAACGGCCTGATCGTAGTCCCAGTAGGTCATGGCAACGGCGCGTTCGATGCGCTTGCCCGACACGCGGAATTCACCTTCGCCCAGCACAGTGACGGTGAAAGCGAGGGGATCGTCTTCGAGCTGGAAAACGGGACGCTCGGCCACGGCGGGCGGTTCGGCGGGCAGGGTGTCGAGCACCTGGGCTGCGCGGTAGACCACGGCGCGCACGTTCTGACCGGTGGCGGCGGAGATGGCCATGGCCTCATAGCCCAGGCGGGCCAGTTCGTCGCGCACTCTGGGCCAGATGGCCTGTGCTTCGGGCAAATCGAGCTTGTTGAGCACCACGATCTGCGGCTTGGTGCCCAGCGCGTCATCGAACAGAGACAGTTCGGTGTTGATCTGGTGAAAATCTGCAATGGGATCGGACGAAGCGCCGTCGAGCAGGTGCACCAGCACGCGCGTGCGCTGAATATGGCGCAGGAAATCGTGGCCCAGGCCCGCGCCAGTATGCGCCCCCTCGATCAGGCCGGGGATGTCGGCGAAGACCAGGTCGCGGTCATCGAGCACCACCACGCCCAGGTTGGGCTGTAGCGTGGTGAAGGGATAGTCGGCGATCTTCGGTTTGGCGTTGCTGATGACTGAAAGCAGAGTGGACTTGCCCGCGTTGGGCACGCCCACGATGCCCACATCGGCGATCAGCTTCAGTTCCAGGTGCAGGATGCGCTCTTCGCCCGGTTCGCCCTTCTCGGCAATACGCGGGGCCTGATTGGTGCTGGTGGCGAAACGGGCATTGCCGCGCCCACCGCGCCCGCCGCGCGCCACCAGGACAC
Source organism: Anaerolineae bacterium (assembly GCA_034433965.1). Classification (GTDB taxonomy): domain Bacteria; phylum Chloroflexota; class Anaerolineae; order Aggregatilineales; family Aggregatilineaceae; genus UBA2029. Next base: position 3,416 of record DAOTZZ010000063.1, on the reverse strand, counting down.
GCTGTCCCGGCTGAGTGAGGTCGGCCAACACCTCGCCAGTGTTTGCATCGCGCACGATCGTGCCGGGCGGCACCTCGATGTAGAGATCCGCCCCGTTGCGGCCCGTCTTGTTATGGGGGCCGCCGGGTGCTCCGTTTTCGGCGCGGAAGCGGGTCTGATGAGAGAAGGCAGCGAGCGTGTTGAGGGTAGGCTTGACGACCAGGTATACGTCGCCCCCCTTGCCGCCGTCCCCACCACTGGGGCCACCGCGCGGTACATACTTCTCGCGCCGAAAATGAACGATGCCGGCTCCGCCGTCACCGCTGCGCACGTGAATGGTCGCTTCGTCGAAGGTCATAGCAGCCGGAGTCTAACGCGGCGAGCAAGAGGCGTCAACCGGCGAATGGCGGGCGTCAGGTGTACGATTCAGCGGGAGCGGCGCTCAGTGATCGCGGCTGACGACCTGCCGGGCCAGGGTGCGCAGCTCCTCAAGCGCTGGCGAAGGGGGGAGAACATCCAGGCTGGTCAGCGCCCGGTCGATCAGTTCCTGCGCCTTGGCCCGTCCCAACTCGATGGCGGCCTCGAGCGAGTTGCCAGCCAGCAACGATTCTTTGAACGGTCCACCAGCGGTGTCTGGCGTGACCTGCACCGCGGCTGTCGACGAAGATGCGGGGGCATTGCCGTCGTCGCGTACTGCGCCCAACCCGCGTCCCTGCGCCAGATCAATGCCAGCGTTCTTGCCCAGCGTCTGCGCGTCACCGACCAGGTCAAGAATATCGTCCACAATCTGGAAGGCCAGGCCCAGGTTGAACGCATACGTGCTGAGCGCTTCGATCCATGGCGTTGGAGCGCCTGCTGCGGTCGCACCCAGTTCGGTACAGGCGACGAAGAGCGCGGCGGTTTTCTTGGCGATAATCTCATAGTAAGTGTCGCGGTCGAGCACCCCCTGGCGGGCCGCCTGAATCTGCAGCGTCTCCCCTTCTACCAACTGAGTGGCCGCGCGGGCCAGGATGCGGTTGAGTTCGGCGGGCTGCGGAGCCATGATCTCGTAGGTCTTGGTGAACATGAAGTCACCGGTGAGCAGGGCGAAGGTGCTCCCCCAGCGCGAGTTGACGGTCTCGCGTCCACGCCGCAGCGTACCGTGATCGTTGATGTCGTCGTGTACGAGGGTCGCCGTGTGAATGATCTCTACGGCAGCGGCCAGAGGCACAGCCTCGTCTATGTTGGTTCCGCCGGCGGCAGCGTAGGCCAGCAGGACCAGACGCGGGCGCAGGCGCTTGCCGCCCGCTGAGAGGATATGCGCAGTCGTCTCACTGAGCAGAGGCACAGCGCTGCGCGTTACGGTGAGCAGAAGCTCTTCAACTGCCTGGAGGGGTATCTCGCTGGTCATGCTGCCTCGCGCTGACTCGGCTGAAGACACAAACCTGCCCTGTGTGCCTGCCGGGCATTCTGTTTGTGTCTTTCATAACTTTCTGAACGAATTATAACAGCGTCGGTCATCGGGCGGTAATCGCAGATGACCGGTCACGGCTCAGCCTGGTCGGGTGTCTGCGGCTGCCCCTGAGCGTGTTCGATGAGCGACATCAGCAACACTTGCGCCAGCCGGAAGAATTCCTGAAGCTGCCCCAGGCGTTCCAGGTAGAATTCGGCCAGTTGCCGATCTTCGTCGCCCATGCCGGGCAATGCCTGTTGCAGGCGTCTGGCGCTGTCATCGAGCACCTGGAGCGCCTGGTTGACGTCGCGCAGTTCGCGGCTGCGCAGGATGTTGGTCAGGATGTGCCAGAAGTCGCTCTCGGCGCGGTAGTACTTGCGGCGATCGTCTTTCACCCACACTTCGCGCACAATGCCCATGTGCTCCAGAGTGCGCATGTGCGTGCTGACGCTGGCCTTGGACAAACCCAGGCGCTCCATCAGGTGGTCGAGGCTGAGCGGCTCCGGGCTGAGCATGAGCACGCCGAACAACTGCCCCATGACCTTGGAGAATCCGAAATAGCTGGCAAGCTGCCCCAACCCTTCAATGATGCGGGCATTGACATCCTCGAAGGTGGTATGCGGGCGCAGTTTGTCCATTGGCTGGTCCATGATCCGTGCTCTCCGCGCCGAAGGTACGCTCAGACCTCTGCGAAAGGGCTGCTGGCCTGCAAGCGCCATTTGAAGTCAGGCACACCTGTGCACTGCGCCAATGGTAACAGGGTGAGAGAGGCATGACAAGTGAGGTTTATGCGCAGCAGGGCAGCACAACTACTTTTACAGACGGACAGGCGACAGGTATAATGAGCGCAGAGATGTTGAGCGATCTCAGGGGGAACATGCCACACAAAGCGACGCTGCTTCTGCTCGGCGCAATACTCCTGCTTGGGACACTGATCGTGGGCGAGCAGAGACTCACAGTGCATGCCGCTGTCTGTCCATCTGCCCCCGTGCTCGCTCGCTGTGTCGAGAAAGCCACGGCACAGGGAGCGGGAGACCGTTCCTGCCTGGCCTCCAGAGGAGAGCCAACATTTCAGGCCGCGCTAACGGTGACAGGAATGCCCGTCGAGGGGGCGCTGGGCTTGCCGGGCGAGCCGGTGTTGTGGACGATCTCCCTGCACAATACGGGCACAGCGCCCGGACGCGATCTCATAGTCACAGTCACCCCGCATCCCGAACTGCGGATCGAGCATGTCGAGAGTTCTGAAGGGACCGTGACGATCAGCGACCGTGCGGCGATTCTTACCGTGCCCGAACTGCGGCCCGGCGAGTCGGTGAGGATGTCTGTCCGTACTACTGTCCTGCACGCGCCGGTCAACGGGATACTGGTCACGCAGGTAGCGCTGGCGGGCAACGGGCCGACCGGCGTTTTCGCCCAGAGCGCGGTGGGTGAGCTGTTCGCCCCGACGGGCCTGCCGGCAACCGGCTATCCGCCTGGTGAAGCGTTGCCGGGCGAAGGCGAACCCTCGGTGCTGACGGTCGGGGTTGGGGCCCTGGCGGTTGTGCTGGGCGCGGCATGGTACGTGTGGTATCGGGGCCGACGGGCGCTGACGTGAGAGGGTCGGTCGGCAAGGAAGGGCGCTCCGTGGGCGGAGCGTTTTTGATTCTGTGGCCGATCGGGGATGCTCATCCCTGGGCGGCCACATAGCCGCCGGTGCCCAAAGCCAGACCGGCTGACTGAGCCAGGAGCGGCAGCAACTCGCGCAGGTGCTGGCCAGGACAATCGGTGTCGCCGTTGAAATCACTGTGTCCGGCCAGGTGAGTCAGTTCCAGGCGCAGCGCGAGCCAGTCAATCAGGCGACGCCCGGCTTCGAACTGCAGGGAGGCGGGGTAGTTCACACTGAAGTCACCCAGGAAGACGACGCCCACACTGCCCGTGTTGAAGCCTTCTACATGCGTGCCGCGCACGGTCAGCGAGCGGCCTTCAAAGACCTGTCCGCTCTGGCCGACGCCGAAGTGATAGGCGA
>DAOTZZ010000062.1:0-35845 GCA_034433965.1 Anaerolineae bacterium | reverse complement strand
GGTGCCCGTCTCGACACCGTTCAAGTGGGCGCTGACCATCTCCGCGGCGGGCGTGTTGCTCTTCGGCACGCTGCTGGTCACGCCGTTGCTCAACTGGGCGACGGACGCCGCGCATGCCCTCTACGTGCTGCTATAAGCAGGCATGGGCAGAAGACTTCGGCGGGCGATCCAGGGCGATCGCCCGCTTTGTTCTGCGCTAGAATCGGTGCTCGAACCGCAGGGAAAACGCAGAGAAGCCCCTCATGACCTCTGTGTCTGTCTCTGTGCTCCCTGTGCTTTGTAGAACGCGAACCGAACGCACACCAGGCGGAATGGACGGAGGTGCAGCACGTGAGCGGCATCATTCTGGTCACTGGAGCGGCACGGCGAGTGGGGAGCGAAGTCGTGCGGCAGTTGTTGCGGCGCGGGGCGCGTGTCCGGGCGGCGGTGGAAGACCTTTCCGCCGCGCCCGCCCAGGAATGGCCGGGCGTGGACGTGGTGTCCCTTGACTACGGCGATCCGACGACCTACCCGGCTGCCTTTGTGGGAGTGGATCGGCTGCTGCTGGTGATGCCCCCTGGCGACTTCACCTCGCGCGAGGACGAGATCACCGGCCTGATCGCCTATGGGCGACGGGCCGGCGTGGAGCATGTCGTCTTCATCTCCGCCATGGGCACCGACAAGATCTATCTCTCGTCGCAATGGGTGGTGGAACAATATCTGTTGCAGTCTGGCATAGACTATACCATCCTGCGCTCCGGCTGGTTCTTCCAGAATCTGGTCACCGATCCGCTGCTGCGCGAGGGCATCCGGCGCGGTGTGTTGCGCTTGCCGTTGGGCGAAGCGAAGATCAGCGGCGTGGACGTGCGCGACGTGGCCGAAGTGGCCGCTGTCGCTCTCACCGAAGCGGGACATCGCAACAAGATATACTCGCTGGGCGAGCACTTGCTCAGTCCGCGTGAACAGGTCGCGTTGCTCTCCAAAGTGTTGGGGCGCGAGATCGTCTACGAGCCAATCTCCGATCACGAAGCGGCACAGGCGCTGCGGGCGGCGGGCGTTGATCGGCAGGCGGCCAAATGGTGGCGCGTGGTCTATCAGCTCATGCGCCAGGGAGCGTACTCGGCTACCGTGCCCGACGTGTCGCGCGTACTGGGCCGTCCGTCCATTCCGTTCAAACAGTTCGCCCAGGATTACGCGCACGTCTGGCAGCCGGAATAGGTACCATCTGGCGGCCCAGGCGGTGCCTTTCCCCACGCGACAGACGCGCTGTGCGATGCTAAGATGGGGACGATGGCCCAGAGACAGGATGGATTCCCCATGGCCGAAGCGAAGAAGTTCCCCTGCGAGACGTGCGCCTTGCGCCGTCGCGCCGAAGCAAACCCCACCAAGTGGTGGGCGAAGTTGTGGCGCTGGCATACGGGCTGGTGCCCCGGCTGGAAAGCCTACCAGCGTCACCTGGCGGAGACGCAGCAATAGCACGGCGACAAAGAAAACTTCGGAAGCCAGCACGACTTCCGAAGTTTCGTCACCAGCGCAACCTCACCAATTACCCAGTCCCGGGTGAGCCGGGCTGACAAACTGCACCCCGTGCAGGCCGCCGCAGGGATCGTTGATCACGTCCTGGATGACGGCAAACGGTGAGCTGCTGCCCCATTCTGCCGCGCCGATCAGGGTGCCCCCGCTGGTGTACCAGACATCACTGACATTCACCGCGTTGGCGGGCACGGCGATGATCTTGGCAAATTCGTTCCAGCGGCAAACGCGACCATCCTGCTCATAGGTGCTCGCCATGTGCACCGTCTCCCACGCGCCCGATCCCTGATAGGTATCGAAGCCGTAGTGACGATCCAGGCGTCCGTCGCCGTCGCAGTCCTGGTTGGAAATCCAGGCGTCGTTCCATTTCATGACCAGTTCGATGGCGCGGTACTCCCAATACCACTTGCCGGCGGCTTCTGGATGGGCAGCCAGGTAGGCGGCATCGTCGCCTGTGTAGGGCGGCAAACCGTCCGCTCCGAGATAGACGTTGGCGTACAGTCCGTTGAACAGGTGCGCCTGATAGTTGTAGCCGAAAGCATCGTAGCCCGTACGGAAGGGTTGTCCGGCGAGGTAGTGCCCTGGCCAGTAGATGAGCACGCCGTCTTGAATGCGGGTGCAGTTCTTGTTCCCGCCACCCGCCTGCGCTGGCGCAGAGGCGAGCAACACCAGCAATACGACCGCCAAGAGCCATAATTTCTTCATGAACATCTCCCCCACTGTCTCTATTGATAGCTGACTGAAGGACTACGCTAACGATCACCCTTTGTCTGTATAGTCATCTTAGCACAAAAATGTAGAAAGAATGATTAGAAAAGCTGTCAGCCAGCGCAAGCCAGGGGGTCGCTGTCACCTTCTGCGATCTGGTTTATACTTGGTCACGCCCGATCGGGGCCGCGCTCTGCCGCGCCGCAGACGAAAGGAGGGAGAACCGTGACGGGGTTGCTGATCCTGGTCGCTGGGCTGGCGCTCGCCAACCTGGGCTTTAGTCTGTTCCTGCTGGCACGCCTGGCCGACGCGCGGCGCGACGCGGCTCAGCACCAGCAGTTCCTGCTTCAGCGCCAGCAGCAGTCGGAAGCCAGTCTACAAACCCTGGCGCAGACCACCGCCATGCTCTTCGAGCACACTCGTCAAATGCTGCAGACCGATCAGCAGATGCACAGCCGTCTGGAAGTCGTCGGCAGTCACGCCGAGCAAATGTTGCAGACGGACCAGACGCTGGTCAACACGCTGGAGGTCGTCGGCAGTCGCACCGAACAGATGCTGCGCACCGATCAGACGCTGGTCAGTACGCTGGAAGTTGTCGGGAGCCGCACCGAACAAATGCTGCAGATCGATCAGGCGCTCAACCGCGAGATCGGCATCGTGCGCGAGGCAACCGGTCATATCCTGGCCATCAAAGAGGAGATCGCCCGCCTGCAAAGTCTGCTGCAGTCCACCCGGCAACGCGGGCGGCTGGGCGAGGTGTTGCTGGAAGCGCTGCTGCGCGATGCACTGCCCCCCTCCGCTTACGTGTTGCAACATCAGTTCGCCAACGGTACTCGCGCCGACGCGGTGATCCGGCTGGACAAAGCGTGCGTGGCCGTGGACTCCAAGTTTCCTCTCTCCAGTTACGAGCGCCTGTTGAACACGACGGATGGAGCAGAGCGCGAACAACTCGCGCGGCAATTCGCCCGCGACGTGCGCAAGCACATTGACGACATTGCCGCCAAGTACATCGTGCCCGCCGAAGGCACGCTGGACTTTGCGCTGATGTTCGTCCCCAGCGAGGCCGTCTATTACGAGTTGGTGACACACGACAGCAACGGCAGCAGCGGCGAAAAAGACCTGCTGAGCTACGCCTTCGAACAGCGCGTGTTTCCGGTCAGCCCCAGCACTTTTTACCCCTACCTGCTCACCATCGCGCGCGGGCTGCGTCAGCTTTACGTGGCCGAGAACGTGCGCCAGACCATTGCCGAGATCGCGCAATTGCAACAGATGCTCGCTCAGCAGGCCCGCAAGTGGGAAACGGCGCGCCGCCAGATTGACGACGCCCGCCGCAATCTGGGCGAAGTCCAGGCGGCAATGGACGAAGTGCGTGATAAAATCTTGCGGATTATTTCGCCGAGCGCCGAAGTCCTCGGCGCTACCCTGGACGTAGACGAGATCAATTCATGAGACGCACTCGCTTTTTGATCGGAACGCTGTTGCTGCTCGCCTTGCTGCTTACCGCCTGCGGAGATGAGGGGCCGTCGCGCACAGTGCGCACCGGCGACGTGCTCCTCAACGAGTCGTTCGATGCGCCGCAGACCTGGGAGCAGGGCCTCTATCCGCCCGACGCGGCGACGCCCGACTCACAGTTGGCCGTGCTGCAGGGGCGTTACGAATTGTTTCACCGCGCCGGACGTACCGCCTCTTTCACCTGGGGTGCGGGAGCAGACACCCCACAGGATGTGATCGTTGACGTGAGCGCTGAGCAGCTTAGCGCCGAAAAGGACAATCTCTACGGGGTGCTGTGCCGCCTGGCACAGGACGAGGCGGGCCAGTGGAGCGGCTATGCGCTGCTGATTAGCGGCGATGGTCACTACGGCATTGCCGATCTTTCGCGCGAGAGCCTGGATTTCATCCTGGAGTGGCATCAATCGGACGCCATCAAGCAGGGGCAGGCGCTCAACACTCTGCGCGCCGTGTGCGCCGACGACTATCTGGCGCTCTACGCCAACGGGAAATTCCTGGGCGAAGTCAAGGATAGCCGGTATCGCCGGGCTGGGCAGGTCGGGTTGATCGCCGGTGTGACGGCGGGCGGAGAAGTGCGCGTCGCCTTCGACGACCTGACCGTCCGGGCTGCTTCGCTGGCGGACTGACCGGCCTGTACACTCCTCGCTGCTGACGTTCACCACAGAATACAGAGGACGCGGAGAAGGTCACCGTTTGTTTCCGCGCCCTCTGCGCTTCCACAGTTCAAAGGTTCCAGGGTCTCAATCGCCGTTTTCGTCCCCGTCAAGCACTTCGCGGTTGCGCACGTTGTCGTAGCGCCCTTCCAGCAACGCTTTGCGCACCGCTTCGGCGGCCTCCACCCCCACCTGTGCCTGCGCTTCGTAGGTGCTGGCTCCCAGGTGCGGCGTGTGGATCACGTTGTCCAGGCCGATGAGCGGGTGATCCGGCGGGGGCGGCTCGACTTCGTAGACATCGAGCGCCGCGCCCGCTACTTTGCCGCTGCGCAGCGCTTCGGCCAGGTCGGCGCTGTTGATCAGCGCGCCGCGCGCCGTGTTGACGATCAGCACGCCATCTTTCATGAAGGCGATGGTCTCTTTGTTGATCAGGCCGCGCGTCTTGTCGGTAGTCACGGCGTGCAGCGAGAGCACGTCTGCCTCGGCCAGCACCTGTTCCAGGCTGGTCAGCATGGCCATGCGGCGGGCCAATCGTTCGGGGACGAACGGGTCAAAGGCCAGCACTGTCATACCCAGCGCCTTGGCCCGCTCAGCGACCGCGTGCCCCACCCGCCCGAAGCCGATGATGCCCAGGGTCTTGCCGGAAAGCTGCGTCCCCACGAGTTTGTTCCGGTCCCAGCGCCCCTCGCGCAGCGAGCGATCCGCCTGAGGGATATGGCGGGCCAGCGCCAGCATCAGGCCGATGGTAAGCTCAGCGGTGGAGATGGTGTTGGCTTCGGGCGTGTTCATGACCACGATCTTGCGCTCGGTGCAGGCAGCCAGGTCTATGTTGTCCACGCCCACTCCTGCCCGTACCACCACCTTGAGGTTGGCGGCGCGCTCCAGCAGGGCCGCATCCACGCGCGTATCGCTGCGCACGATCAGCGCATGGGCGTCCGGAATGCGCGCCAGGGTCTCTTCGCGCGTCATTTTGCCGGGCGCGTAGACCTCGAACTGCTCGACGGCGCGCAACACGTCCAGGCCGTCACGGTTGAGGTTGTCGGGCACAAGCACCAGGTAACGCATGGCTCACCCCACCCTCACCAGGAATTCATCCATGGCGGCGAACAGCTCTTCCAGGTCTTCCGGTTGCGTGTCGCCCATATGCGCGATGCGGAACGTTTTGCCCTTCAGCTTGCCGTAGCCGTTGGAAATGACCATCCCCCGTTCGCGCAGAAAGGCATTGAGCGCGGAGATGTCAATCTCGCGCGTGTTGGCGACCGTGGTCACCGTGGGCGAGTGATACCCCTCCTCGGAGAACAGGGCAAAGCCCGCGCGTTGTACCCACTCGCGCGTCATCTGCGCCATACGCTCGTGCCGGGCGAAGCGCGCCTCCAACCCTTCGGCCAGGATGTCGTCCAGTTGACGGTCGGCAGCGTACATCAGCGAGATGGGCGGCGTGGCCGGCGTGTTGTTCTTCTGGTGATGTTTGTCAATCTCCAGCACGTCGAAATAGTAGCCGCGATTCTTGACCTGCCGCGCGCGTTCGAGCACCGCTGGGGAAACCGCCGCGAAAGCCATGCCTGGGGGCAGGGCGAACGCCTTCTGCGTGCTGGTCAGGCACACGTCAATGCCCCAGCCATCCACATCCACCTTGGCTCCCGCGTAGATGCTGACCACATCCACCAGGAAGAGCGTTTCGGGATAATCCTTGAGTACCTCGGCGTATTCCTCGACCGGATTGCGTACGCCGGTACTGGTCTCGTTCATCACGCAGGCGACGGCGTCGTAGGCGGTGCGGCGCAGGGCATCGGCCAGTTGCTCCGGCTTGACCGCCTGCCCCCATTCCACGGCGATCACGTCTACCTGCTTGCCGTTCAGTTCGCTGACTTCGGCCCACCGTTCGCTGAACGCACCGCAGGTCAGGTGCAGGATGCGCGCTTCGTCGCGCACGGCGCAGCGCGACGCCGACTCCCACACGCCCGTGCCGGAAGAGGTGTAGAGATAAACTGGATGCTGCGTGTAGAAAGTCTGCTGCAGCTTGGGCTGCATCCGCGCATAGAGTGCGGCGAATTCGCTCGACCGGTGACCGATCATCCATTCGGCCTGAGCATCGAGAATCTCCGGGCGCACTTCGACCGGGCCGGGAATGAACAGTCGGACGTGATGGTCATTTCTGGACGACATATTTCCTCCTTGTATTGTGAGTTGGGGGTCTGGAGTCAGGAGTTTAGAGTCCGGAGGCTGCGTGCCATAAGATCTGTGGTGTTGACGGGTCGGACCAGCATTTTCACCGCTCCAGACTCATGACTCCGAACTCATCGCTCTGTTTCACCCTCGTGCAGCGAGTTGCTCTTTCAGTTCCATGATGGGTGCGATTTCGGTGGGGTCGGCCCCGTAGGCCATCGCCAGGTAGTAGCTGACATAGTCGCCGTACTGAATGGCGTGACACATCTGCGCCAGGGCGCTATGGCCCGCCGGACGGAAATAATCGGCCATGATGCCATTCTGCAGGCAAAGCTGAAAAGTCAGTTCGTGGCGCAGCGTCACGCGCGGATGATCGTACTGCGACGAGGTGATGAACACTGCCGCCACATTGAGGGCGTGCTCCGCCGGAAAACCGATGCCCGCGACTGTGTTGTGATTGGCTTCGGGCATGCCTTCGTACTGTGCCCAGGCTTTGGCGTTCTCGTTGATCTGACACTTCCAGCGTCGTGCGACCGGCTCGAACAGCCCGCCGCCGAAGAATACCGGCAGCCGCCCGATCAACTGCCCTGCGCCGCGCTTGGCCGGATTCTGCGGGGCGGGTGAAGTTGCGGTGTAGACGGGCGTGTACTGGCGCAGCAGGCCGATGGCCTCGCCCAGGGCGGTTTCCAGCGCACGCGCCAGCTCCAGCCGCGCCGCCAACCCCAGCAACAGGCCGAAGCTCCAGCCGAGCGCTGCTCGCGGCTGACTCTGGTAAGCGATGCGCCACAGCGGATAATCGTGCGCTTCAGCGTGCGCTGCCAACTGCCCGCCCGTAGTGACCGCCAACAGGCGCACCCCGCGCCCCAGCGCCTGATCGGCAGCGGCCAGCGTCTCTTCGGTGTTGCCGGAAAAGCTGCTGGCGATGACCAGCGTTTCCGGCCCTTGCACCCAGGCAGGCAGATCGTAGCCGCGCAGCACGGTCAGCGGCACGGCGGAAACAGAGCCGATCAGCGCGGCGAGCAGATCGCCGCCGATCGCCGAGCCGCCCATGCCCGCCAGCACGATCTGACGCGGTTGACGGTGTGTGTCGGGCAGGGGCAGAGTCTGTGCGGCACGCCAGGCGGCCTCTAGCTGATCCGGAAAAGCATCAATGTGGGCGAGCATATGTTCACGGTCGAGCGCCGCACAACGGTCGAGATCGTCCAGGTCGAAAGAGAAAGTCATTGTTACATCATCCCCACGTGTACCGGGCAGCGAAAGCACCCCTGGCGACTGCCTCGCCGCCTGGAGAACGAACCCGCCCCATCCTACCGCAATCTGCCCAAACAGCCTATGTACTTTTGTGCCATATGATATATACACAACACGCCCTGCCGCTTTCGTCCGCGCTTCCTATGTGTTTCTGATAGCCTGCGAGCGCCTTTCGGTGTAGACTCAGAGATGAGGGGGCAGACCGGCTGGACGCTCCTGGAGCCGGGCAACAGACAGGCCCCTCTCCAACAGGAGCAACCCGCCAGGTGGGCGTGTGGCCATGCGGAAATCCGCTCCGCCGCCTGTTCTCGCTGGCCTGCCCGATGAGATCATTGATGACACGCTGAGTGAGCAAGGAACACACAGAGTATGATGCGCTTCGACCGTTTCACCGAGCGCGCGCAGGACGCCGCCGTACGGGCTTATGAAATCCTGCAGCGCTACGGACACAATCAGGTAGATACCGAGCATATGCTGCTGGCCCTGCTGGAACAGCCCGATGGCGTGATCCCGCAAGTGCTCAAGAAGATGAACGTGGATCAGGACAAGATCCGCGACGAACTGGATCGCGTGTTGCGGGCCAGCCCCAAGGCGGCCATCTATGGCGGCGGCACCGGTCAGGTGTTCATCACCCCGCGCGTCAAGCGCGTGGTGGACCTGGCCAACGAGGAAGCCAATCGCCTGAAGGATGACTACATCAGCACCGAACATCTCTTCCTGGCCATCCTCAGCGAGCGGCGTACCGCTGTCGCGCGGATTCTGGCCGAGGCGGGCGTCACCAAAGAGCGCGTCTACGACGTGATCAAAGACATCCGCGCCGGGCAGCGTGTGACCGATCCCCAGGCGGAGAATCGCTATCTCACCCTGGAGAAGTATGGCCGCGACCTGACACGCCTGGCTGCCGAAGGCAAGCTCGATCCGGTGATCGGGCGTGATGACGAAATCCTGCGCGTGATCCAGATTCTCAGCCGCCGTACCAAGAACAACCCCGTGCTCATCGGCGAGGCAGGGGTGGGCAAGACGGCCATTGTCGAAGGGCTGGCGCAAAAGATCGCCAGCGGGGACGTGCCGGAGATTCTGGCGGGCAAGCGGGTGATCAGTCTCGACCTGGGGGCGATGATCGCCGGCACGCGCTTCCGTGGCGAGTTCGAGGAACGCTTGAAGGCGGCCATCGAGGAAATTCAGCGCTCCGAAGGCGAGATCATCCTCTTCATTGACGAGCTGCATCAGGTCGTCGGCGCGGGCGCGGCCACTGGCGCACTGGACGCCAGCAACATGATGAAACCGGCCCTGGCCCGCGGTGAATTGAACTGCATCGGTGCGACAACGCTCGACGAATATCGGCAGTATATCGAGCGCGACTCGGCCCTGGATCGTCGCTTCGCGCCAGTTTTCGTCGAGGAGCCGTCGGTCGAAGAGACCATCGAGATGCTGCGCGGCCTGCGCGACCGCTACGAGGCGCACCACAAGGTGACCTACTCCGACGAGGCGCTGGTAGCGGCGGCGCGGCTGAGCCATCGCTACGTCACCGAGCGCAAGCTGCCGGATAAGGCCATTGATCTGATGGACGAGGCCGCTTCCAAGCTGCGCGTGGCGCTCTACTCCATGCCCGAAGAACTCAAGGAGATGAAGAAGCGCCTGGAGCGTCTGGCCGCCGAAGAGGAAGAAGCCAGCCTGAACACCGAATACGAGCGGGCTATGATGATCAAGGCGCAGCGCCTGCAACTGCAGCAGGAGTACGAGCAAGAAGTCGAGCGCTGGCAGCACGAGCACACTCTCGACGAAGTGGTGGACGCCGACGACATCGCCGAAGTGGTGGCGCAGTGGACGGGCATCCCCGTCAGCCAGATGATGGAGACCGAAGCCGAAAAACTGCTGCGCATGGAAGAAGAACTGCACAAGCGCATTATTGGGCAGGAAGCCGCTGTTGCCGCGCTATCGGATGCCATTCGCCGCGCCCGCAGCGGCCTGAAGGACCCGCGCCGCCCCATTGGCTCGTTCATCTTCCTGGGCAGCAGTGGCGTCGGCAAGACCGAACTGGCCAAGGCGCTGGCCGAATTCCTCTTCGACGACGAAGACGCACTGCTGCGCATTGACATGAGCGAATACCGCGAGCAGCACACAGTGAGCCGTCTCTTTGGTGCGCCGCCTGGCTATGTGGGCTATGAGCAGGGCGGGCAGCTCACCGAGGCCGTGCGTCGCCGCCCCTACCGGGTGATCCTCTTCGATGAGATCGAAAAGGCGCATCCGGAAGTGTGGAACGCGCTGATGCAAATTCTCGAAGATGGGCGCATGACCGATGGCCAGGGCCGCACGGTGGATTTCCGCAATGCGGTGATCATCATGACCAGCAACCTGGGCACGGAATACACGCGCCAGGGTGGAGCGCTGGGCTTTGTCCCCAGCGGCGACCCGACGCTGGTGGCCGATCACAAGAAGATCGAAGAGGCGCTGCGCAAGACCTTCCGGCCCGAATTCCTCAACCGCATTGACGAGATCATCATCTTCGAGCCGCTCTCGCGCGAGGACGTGGAGAGGATCGTTGACCTGCAGATGCAGGATATCGCCAAGCGGCTGGAGGAACAGGGGCTGTATGTCACCCTGACCGCTGACGCGCGGCGCAGGCTCGCTGAAATCGGCTACGATCCGCAGTTTGGCGCGCGTCCGCTACGCCGTGCGCTGCAACGCTATGTCGAAAGCCCGCTGAGCGTCCGCCTGCTGAAGGGCGAGTTCGTGCAGGGCGATCTGGTGGAGATTTGCGTCAACGACGAGGGCGCGATTGACTTCCGTCGCCTGGAGAGCGGCTATGCGCCGCCGCTGCGGACGGATGTCCGCGAGCCGGAATCCACGACTGCCGAATGAGGCGCTTACGCAAATTGACGTGTAGGGGCGTATTGCAATACGCCCCCAGGAACAGAGGACGCGGGGCGATAGGGTGACTTCTCCGCGTCCTTCGCATTCTCAGCGACGGCATTGGCAGGGTATGGGCAGAACGTTCTTCTGCGTGAGGCGAGATTCCCAGGCTTCCCCATTCCTGGGCCTGAGGCGATGACCCGGCGGATGTGAACGCGCGGCTGGGGCATTCGTGGTTTCCGTACTCCACCCTCTACCGCGCGGTATAATCCCCGCAGCGCTGACCGCACACCGACCGGAGACCCGATGACTTTGCATCCGTTCACTCCCGACTCCGCCGCCTGGGACGACTTCGTCGCAGCGCACCCGCGGGCGCATATCCTGCAACTGAGCGATTGGGGCGCGCTGAAAGCTGCCTTCGGGTGGACGCCCGTCCGTGTCGCTCTGGCCGATGAGCGGAGCGGGCTGGTCGCCGGTGCGCAGATGTTGCTGCGACCGCTGCCGTTGCGCCTGGGGACGCTCGCCTACATCCCCGCCGGGCCGCTGGTAGACTGGACGAACACGGCGCAGGTTGACGCGCTGCTGCAGGCGCTCGATGCGGCGGCGCGGGAGCATGGGGCGATCCTGCTGAAGATCGAGCCGGGGCTGGGCCTGGAGGGAGTGGACTTCGCCCGCTACGGTTTTCGCTGCAGCCCGCAGACGATTCAGCCGCCGCGCACCATCGTGCTCGACCTGAGCGGCGACGAAGAGACGATCCTGGCCCGTATGAATCAGGGCACACGCCGCAACATTCGCAAGAGTGCGAAGTTCGAGGTCGCCATCCGCCAGGGGACGCGCGACGACGTGCCCCGCTTCAACGCGCTGCTGGCCGAGACAGGCGCGCGCGATGAGTTTGGCGTGCACGCGCCCGACTACTATCAGCGGGCCTATGATCTGTTCGCGCCGGCGGGCCGCGCCGCGCTGTTTCTGGGCAGCTACGGCGGGCAAGACCTGGCCGGTGTGATGGTCTTCCGGTTGGGCGAGTGGGCCTGGTATTTCTACGGCGCGTCGTCCGACCGCGAACGGCAGCGCATGGCTTCCTATGGCGTGCAGTGGGCGGGCATTCAGTGGGCGAAGGCGGGCGGCGCGCGCTGGTACGATCTCTACGGCGTGCCCGACGCCGAGCCGGACGAACTCGAAGCGCAGTTTGAGTCGCGCTCCGATGGGCTGTGGGGCGTCTATCGCTTCAAACGCGGCTGGGGCGGGCAGGTCGTGCGGAGCGCGGGGGCGTGGGATCGCGTCTACAGCCCGCCGCTCTACACCCTCTACCGGCTGGCCGTGCGCCTGCTGCGCCGTGCGGAGTAGCCCCCATGCTGACCGTCACCCCCATCACCGACCGAGAAACCTGGCACGCACTGTTGCGTCCCCTGCCCGCCGCGCACGTCCTGCAGACGTGGGATTGGGGCGACTTCAAGCGTGACGAGATCGGCTGGCTGCCGGAGCGCCTGGCCTTCCGCGACGAGTCCGGCGCGACGGTCGCCGCGGCGTCCGTGCTGACGCGGCGCATCGGGCCGCTGCGGGTGATGTACGTCCCCAAAGGCCCGGCCCTGGACTGGCGCAATCCCGCGTTGATGAGCGAGGTGCTGGCGCACCTGGAGGCGCTCGCCCGCCGACGCCGCGCCATCTGGCTGAAGATCGATCCGGACGCTGTCGCCGGGACGGGTATCCCCGGCGGCGTTGATCCCGACCGACCCCCGCGCGACGATCCGGCGGGGCAGGCAGTACTGGCATTGTTACGGGAGCGCGGCTGGCGTTTCAGCGCGTCGCAGGTGCAGTTCCGCAACACGCTGACGCTCGACCTGAGGCAGAGCGAAGAGGCGCTGCTGGCGGGCATGAACCAGAGTACGCGGCGCAAGGTCCGCCTGGCGATCAAACACGGCGTCACAGTGCGGCTCGCGGAGTCAGCCGACGATTTCGATACGCTCTACGCGCTCTACCGCGTCACCGGGGAACGGCAGGGCTTCCTCATCCGCCCGCCGGACTACTACCGGGCGGCGTGGTCGCGCTTCATCGCGGGGGGGCTGGCGGTGGCCTTTCTGGCCGAGTGGGAAGGGCGCGCCCTGGCCGGGCTGGTGCTGTTTCACTTCGGTCCCAAGGCATGGTACTTCTACGGCATGAGCAGCAACGAGGAGCGCGAGCGGATGCCCACCTATCTGCTGCAGTGGGAGGCGATCCGCTGGGCGCGGGCGCACGGCTACCCGACTTACGACTTCTGGGGCGCGCCGGACGAGTTCCGCCCCGACGCGCCGATGTGGGGCGTCTACCGCTTCAAGGACGGCTTCGGCGGGACGGTGGTGCGGCACATCGGCGCATGGGACTACGCGCCCTCGCGCGCACTATACGCGCTGTACAAGCGCGTCATGCCGCGCGTGCTGGGGGTGATGAGGAGGGGGCGGGAGTAGACTCAACATGCCCCCGATATTTTGCGGGCGTGTTCGAATAGGCGGGTGATAGTCTCTGGTATCTCATCCAACGGGCAGAGCTTGCCGAGTTCACGTCCCAAATAGGGTTTGGCGCGGGATGTACTTCTTGTGGATTCTTCGTGTCAGTATCGCGTACAATAGGCCGTAAACCGTACGTGCGGGTCTCGGCCCGGAAACGCGGCTTCTCGCCCGCTGCCAACGTCGAGAATATCAGCCATGTCACCGTTTCCCTCATTCAACGCTCAGGTGTACGCGCTGGTGCGCTGCATTCCGCCCGGCAAAGTGCTCAGCTATGGGCGCGTGGCCGAAATGCTGGGGGTGCCGCACGGAGCGCGCGAGGTCGGCTGGGCGCTCAGCGCGCTCAAGCACGCGCGCAACGAGCCGCCCGTGCCCTGGCATCGCGTGCTCAACGCGCAGGGGCGTATCAGCATCAAGGGGTCACCGGAGGCGGCGATGGAACAGCGCTTGCGGCTGGAAGCCGAAGGCGTGGTCTTCGACGAGCGCGACACACTGGATATGAGCCGCTACCAGTGGAATCCGTCTCCGCCCGAACTGACGGCGCTGCTGGGACGGATTCGCGCCGAGACCGCCGGTCGCGATTAGCGGTCGGGACGGTGCGGCAGGGTCTCCTCGCGGTTGGACTCGGCCCGCGCAACCAGCCGCGCTTCGCTGAAGGGCGGCGCGACCAGTTCGACCACGCCCTTTTCGTAGTACCACACGGGCGCGCCCTGGCCGTCCACCAGCACGGCTTGCGGTTCTTCAGTCAGCCCGATCACTTCCACGCGCACCTGCCGATAGGGTGGCTCATACGAGCCGGTCCTCCGCCACTCGATCACCAGGGTGCCGGTGCCCAGCAAGCGCACCGTGAAATAAGACCAGCGATAGTCGCCCTGCTGATAAGCCAATCCCTCGCCCGCGTCTTCGTAGAAAGCGCTCTCGCCGTCGCCCACATACACGCGCAGCGACAGTTCCTCGACGGGGCGCTCACCGACGTACTGCATCACCGGCCACAAGGGGATCACCGCACCGGCGCGCGCATAGACCGGCAGTCGTTCGAGCGGCGCAGTGACTGTGACCGTCCCGCCACCCACGACGGCCTGACCGGTATCGAGCTCGTACCACGTCCCGCGCGGCAAGACGACCGGACGCGCCGTCGCGCCGGGTTCGAGCACGGGGGCCACCAACAGCGCCTCACCGACCAGATAGGCGTCGTCAACGCTGTGCAGACGCGGGTCGGCGGGGTCGGCCAGGAAGAGCGGGCGGACGATGGGCATACCCGTCTGAGTACACTCCGCCATCACCGAGTAGAGGTAGGGCAGCAGGCGATAACGCCATTCCAGGGCCTTGCGGCAGACTGTTTCGACGCGCTCGCCGTAGCTCCAGGGTTCTTGGGGAGGCGTGCCCGCCATGGTATGCACCCGGAAATAGGGCAACAGGCTGGCGGCCTGCATCCAGCGGGCGAACAGTTCGCCATCCGGCACGCCCGCGAAGCCGCCCACGTCCGGCCCGGTGAAGGCCATGCCCGATAGCCCGCAGTTGAGCACCATGCTGAGGCTCAGCCGCAGGTGATCCCAGGTGGAGGCGTTGTCGCCTGTCCAGGAAGACGTGTAACGCTGCGCACCGGCGTAGGCTGCGCGGGTCATCACGAAGGGGCGGGCATCCGGGCGAGCCTGCACCATGCCCTCGCGGGTGGCGCGCGCCATCAGCATCCCGTAGACGTTGTGCCCGCCACCCACATGCGAACGTCCCATTCCCTCCCAACCGTGGCACGTCGCATCGGGCAGGGTCGTGCCCATGCGGTAGCTGATGGCCGTGGGTTCGTTCATGTCGTTCCACAGGCCGGCGAAGCGAACTGAGGCCAGCAGGTCGCGCACCTTCTCCGCCCACCACGAGCGGACCGCCGGGCGCGTGAAGTCTGGAAAATGGCACATCCCCGGCCAGACGGGCGCGGTGACCGGTTTGCCGTCGGGTAGCTTGAGGAACACGTCTTCGCGCAGGCCGCTCTGGTAGACCGGATAAGCCTCGTCTACCTTGATGCCGGGGTCGAGGATGGCCACGCTCTTGAAGCCCTGCGCTGATAGTTCGTCCACCAGCCCTGGCAGGTCGGGAAATGCCTGGTGATTCCAGGTGAAGACGCGGAAGCCGTCCATGTAGTCAATGTCGAAGTAGAGCACGTCGCAAGGCAGCCGGCGGGTGCGGAATTCGCTTGCCAGGCGCTGAAACTCAGCGGCTGTCTTGTAGCTCCAGCGCGACTGATGGAAGCCCAGCGCCCACAGCGGGGGAAGCGGCATCTGCCCCACCAGTGCCGCGTACTGACGCATCACGTCCGGCACCGTCGGCCCGGCCAACAGGTAAAAGCACAGTTCGCCCTCTTCGGCGCTGAAGGTCATCGTCCCCGCGCTGCTCGCGCCCAGATCAACCATGCCGCGGGCCGGATTGTCCCACAGCACGCCGAGGGCCAGTTCCCCGCGCACGCCCAGGTAGAAGGGAATGCTGGTGTACAGCGGATCGGCATCGCGGGGGTAGGCGGGGCCGGGGTCGGCATTCCACAGCGCCAACCGCCTGCCGCGCAGATTCAACCCGCTGGCCCGCTCGCCCAGGCCATGACAGGACTCGTCCGACGGCAATTTGCGCGACCAGCGCACCTCCGACCCGCGCCAGGCCAACCCTTCGGCGTCGTCGCTGAGCAGGTGCCCGTGCGGCGTCAGCAAAGTCAGGCGGCAGGTCTCGCGCTCCACCTGACACAGCAGCCGCTCGGTCTCCAGCAATACCGTCTGCACCTGTTCGGAGATATGCAGCACGCGCGGGGGATCGCCCCCGCCGACGACCGCGTAGGAGAATAGCGGCGCGAACTCGCCCGAGGGACTGAGCCGCACGCGCACGATCTCGTCGCCCAGCGCGGTCAACTCAATGGCGGCGCGTTCGGCGCGCAGAATGACGCCGTTGGGGCCGGGTTCGATCTGGCGAATGGGGCCAGGCGTCTGAAATGGGCCGGTGGGGCGGGGGCGGCGGTAGCGACGCTGAGCGCTCTCCAGCGCGGCATGATAGCGGACAGCGTTCCACAACGGGGACAGACCCATGGACTTCGCCATGTGTATCCACGAAAGCGCCTTGGTGAACATGAAAAGTGCGCTCCTTGGCTGTGCCTGCGCAGGTAACGCTTTCCATCATAGCGCAGTAAAGCATCCGGCGAAAATGACCGCGCTGTGCGGGTACAACGAAAAACGCTCACCGCGCGGTGAGCGTTGGCTGGTGACCCCGGCAGGACTCGAACCTGCAACCAATTGATTAAGAGTCAACTGCTCTGCCATGTTGAGCTACGGGGCCAGGCAGCTAGAAATATACCATCACCTGACGCGGCGGTCAACGGTAAATTGTCTTGGGGAAAGGCGCGAGTCGCGGAGACGCCGAGGACACAGAGAGGAAGAAAAGAAGTCGGCGTGCTCTGTGGTCAACTCTGCTTTAGAGGAGGGCCGTGCATATAAGCCCATGCTGGCAGGCAGGCGCACTGTGCGCTATGCTCTAGACGTTCACATCCTGGCGCATCGCACCGGTGAGAGAGCGCATGACTGCCTACGAAGCTGTGATCGGTCTGGAAGTTCATGCGGAACTGCAGACCGCTTCCAAGATGTTTTGCGGGTGTGCAGTGGTGGACAGCACCTCCGCCCCGCCCAATACGGTGGTTTGTCCTGTCTGCCTGGGAATGCCAGGCGTGTTGCCCGTGATTAACCAGCGAGCGGTAGAACTGGGATTGCGCGTGGGGCTGGCGCTCAACTGCACCATCCCGCCTTTCAATCAGTTCGCCCGCAAGAGCTATTTCTATCCCGACCTGCCCAAGGGCTATCAGATCAGCCAGTATGACTATCCGCTGGCGATCCAGGGCTGGCTGGAGATCGATCTGCCCGACGGCAGCACCAAGCGTGTGCGCATCCGGCGTGTGCATCTGGAAGAAGACACGGGCAAGCTCACGCATGTGAACGGCTCCAGCCTGGTTGACCTCAACCGCGCGGGCGTGCCCTTGTTGGAGATCGTTTCGGAGGCGGACATCCGCAGCGCGGAGGAAGCCGAAGCCTACGCCCGCAAGCTGCGCGCCATCCTGCGTTACCTGGGCGTGAACAGCGGCGACATGAGCAAGGGCGTGCTGCGCATGGAGCCAAATATCAGCGTGCGACCAGTTGGCTCCAGCGAATTCCGCACGCGCACCGAGATCAAGAACCTCAACAGCATCCGCAGCCTGGCCCGCGCCTGTGCCTATGAGATCGAGCGGCAGATCGCCCTGTGGGAGAGCGGCGGCCAAGTGAAACAGGCGACGCTGGGCTGGGACGAAGTGCGGCAGGTCACGGTGGTGCAGCGCGTCAAGGAATCGGCGGACGACTACCGTTACTTCCCCGAACCCGACCTGCCGGTGTTGGAGATCAGCGCTGAATGGGTCGAGGAGACACGCGCTGCCCTGCCCGAACTGCCCGACGCCAAACGCGATCGCTTTATGCGCGATTATGGGCTGAGTCGCTACGACGCTTCGGTGCTGGTGGCCGAGCAGGCCGTCGCCGACTACTTCGAGGCAGCGGTGAAAGCCGGGGGCGATCCCAAGCAGGTCGCCAACTACATCACCGGCGAGGTGTTCCGGCAGATGAACGCCGAGGGCCGCGACCGCGAGGATATCGGCGCGATCAGGCTGACGCCCGCAGCCCTGGCTGCGCTGGTCACGCTGGTGCAGCAGGGCACGATCAATCACAGCGTAGCCCGGCAGTTGCTGGAAACGCTCTATCAGCAGGGCGGCGATCCGCGGGCGCTGGTCGAGGCGCAAGGCCTGGCGCAGGTCAGCGACGAGGCGGTGTTGGGCGCAGTTGTCACCCGCGTGCTGGACGCCAATCCCGCCGAAGTTGCGCGCTACCTGGCGGGCGAAGAGAAGTTGCTCAAGTTCCTGATCGGCCAGGTGATGCGCGAGATGCGCGGTAAGGCCGACGCACAGGTGGTGGCGCGCTTGCTGACAGAACAGTTACAGACCCGGCGCGGCGAATAGAACTGGAACTAATGTTCTATTTGTGCTATAGTAGGGGGAGTAGGCAAGCAGAGGGTTTTGAGTGAGGAGTAGGGCGGAAGGCGCGCCTGTCTCAGGCTCCAGATCAGCACTTCACACTCGAAACTCCAGGCTCCAATCGGTCTGGCCCCAGATGCTCATAGAGCGGGAGGCAAACATGGCGGGTTACCAGTATACGATTATTATTGGCAACGTTGGGCGCGATCCGGAGTTGCGTTACACGCCTTCGGGCGTGGCGGTGTGCGATTTCAGCGTGGCGGTGACGCGGCGCTGGAACGACCGGCAGACCAACGAGCAGCGTGAGAAAACCACGTGGTTCAAAGTCTCAGCATGGCGCAACCTGGCTGAGACGGCCAATCAATATGTGCGCAAGGGCATGCAAATCATGGTCGCCGGGGAGATCGACGCCTCGGCCTATATGGGGCAGGATGGGCAGCCGCGTGCTTCGTTGGAGCTCACTGCGCGCGACATCAAGTTCCTGGGGCGGCGCGGTGAGGGCGAAGAAGGCGCTGCCGCCGAATACCCCGCCGCCGACGCCGAAGACCTGCCATTCTAGCGTCCCTGGCAGACTGACGACTGACCATCACCTGCGGCTATTCCCGCGGCCCACCTGAGGAGGGGCTATGACCGAACCATCGCAACCTGTGGTGCGGCGGCTCAACCTGGAGATTCCCGCCGACCTGCCCGCGACCTATGCCAACTTCGCCATCATCACGCACTCGCCCTGGGAAGTCTTCCTGGACTTTGCGCAAATTCTGCCCAACGTGCCCAAAGCGCGGGTGCGCGTGCGCCTGGTGCTGACGCCCACCAACGCCAAGATGCTACTCAACGCGCTGCAGGAAAATCTGGAGCGCTACGAGACACAATATGGCGAGATCCAGTTGCCACCGCGCCCGCAATCGCTGGCCGATCAACTGTTCAGCACGATCCGTCCACCGGATGACGACCAGGAGCCAGAGAATGAGTGACCTGGAGAAACTCGACGCCGTCGTCGAGGCGATCCGCCAGCAGTTCGAGGCCAAGAACGCTGCCCGTGACGCTGCCATCAATCAGTCGCGCGGGTTAATCCAGCATTGCGCCAACGCCATCCGCGCCGTGCACCGGCACGACTGGGAACTGGCTCAGGCGCGCCTGGCACAGGCCCGCGCTGCTGCCGAAGCGATGTGCGCCGTTGTGTCCGCCTATCCCGATCTGTACCACAGCGGCTATACCCAGGACGCGCTCAAAGAATACGTCGAAGCCTGGCTTATCTATGCCCTTGTGCGCGGCGAGGCCCTGCCTGCGCCGGAGTCGCTGGCTGTCGAGCCGGCGACTTATCTCAACGGTCTGTGTGAGGCGGCCAGCGAATTGCGCCGTCAGATTCTCGATATCCTGCGCGACGGGCACTCGCAGGAGGCCGAGCGGCTGTTGAGCGCCATGGATACCATCTACGGCCTGCTGATCGGGCTGGACTTTCACGACACGATCACTGGCGGGCTACGGCGGCGGGTGGACGCGCTGCGCGCTGTGCTGGAGCGCACCCGCGGCGACGTGACCAGCAGTCTGCGGCAGCAAGCGCTCCAGGCCGCGCTGGCGGATTTCGAGCGTCGCCTGGGTCTGCAGGGTGCGCTGCCGGATACCGCGCCGCCATTGCTGGACGATGAAGACGCCGACGTGGTATAAAGTCGCTGTTGCTGAATGAGGTCGGGCCAGAGGGATGGGAATGCCATGCCAGCGATCCCCCGCTTCCTGATCAAGGAGGGCGCGCACCAGGGTCAGGCGGTGGAACTGAGCCGCCTGCCTTTCACGGTGGGGCGCGCTCGCGACTGCGACTATGTGCTGGACTATTCAGCCATCTCGCGGCAGCACGCCTGTATTACCGGCGATCATCACAGCGTCTACCTGCAAGACCTGGACAGCACCAACGGTACTTTTGTCAACGGGCGACGGCTGGCCTCTGGCGAACGCTATCGCCTGCGTGCCGGTGACGAAGTCTCGTTCGGCAAGGTCTGCCTGTGGGTCTTCGACGATCCGGCTACGACCGCGCAAATCTCGCCTGTGCAACTACCCCGCCCCGGCCTGGAGATAGACGAAGCCGCTGCCCGTGTGACTGTCGGCGGCAGGCTGCTCTATCCGCCCCTCAGCCCCAATCAGTTCGCGTTACTGGCGTTGCTGGTCGCCAATGCCGGGCGCATCGTCGAACGCGACGAGATCGTGGCGGCAGTGTGGGGGCCGGGTACGGACGTGAGCGATCAGACCATTGATGCGCTGGTCAGCCGCTTACGACGGCGGCTGCAGGAAGTAGACCCGGAACACGAATATATCATCACCCGGCGCGGCTTCGGGCTGCTGTTCGAGAATCGCTAGCGCCCCCTGCGCCTGCACACACGCGAGTTGGCCTGCCTATGACCGTGTCTCCTTCCATTCTGCTCGCCTCTGGCTCGCCCCGCCGTCGCGAACTGTTGAGCCTGACCGGCCTGCAGTTCACGCCGGTTGCCGTCAACATAGACGAGACGCCGTTGCCGGGCGAACCGGCGCGCGCCTACACCGTCCGCCTCAGCCAGGAAAAAGCCCGCGCGGCGCTGTCCCTGGCCGCCGGTCACGATCTGGTGCTGGCAGCGGATACCACTGTCGCCGATGGGGAGGCGATCCTGGGCAAACCCGCCGATGTTGCCGAAGCCTGGGCCATGTTGCGTCGTCTGCGCGGGCGCACGCACCAGGTTTACACGGCGCTGACCCTGATTTCCGCCGCAACAGGGCAGCAGGTGACCGAAGTCGCCGTGACAGATGTGCCCATGCGCCCTTATACCGACGCCGAGATCGCCGCCTATGTCGCCAGCGGCGATCCCTTCGACAAGGCGGGGGGCTATGCCATCCAGCATCCAGGGTTTCGGCCCGCCGTCTTGAGCAGCGGTTGTTTCGCCAACGTGGTGGGACTGCCGCTATGCCATCTGCTGCGGGCGCTGCGACGGCTGGCGCAGGAGGTACCCGCCGACGTGCCCGCCGCGTGTCAGTCTTTCTTCGCCTACAACTGCGACGTGACGGAAAGAATCCTGGCTGGTCGGGTCTAGAGTCTGTTTGCCCGGTGTTTTTCCCTCACCCCTGCGCCCCTCGCCTCGCGACTGCGTCGCGGGGCGAGGGGAACGGCCTGCGCTGTCACCCGCTGGCGCAGCAGAACAGCGCCACTACGAGCGACACCCCTTCGCCTGCAGCGCGAGTTGAGGAGAAAAAGTGCATCACTCGCTCTAGACTATTCGCAATGCGAACCGGCTGCGACAGTCACAGTGCCCGCCGGATTTAGACAGGCGGTGTGCGGGGCGCTATAATCGCTGCGCGACACCAGGAAGCACTGTACACATGGGGGGTAGAGCCAGGTGTTAGGATCAGGCTTTGCCTCTCGTTTGTTTTGAGGAGCCGGTCATGCGACGTCCCGTGTCCCCCACCAAGATGCCTGTGCTGGTGGCGCTGTTGCTGGCGCTGCTCCTGAACGCCTGCGGCGGCCTTGACCCCGGTTCGCTGGGCGATGTGAGCGGGCCGAATCCCACCCCACAACTCACCCTGGAACAGGCCGAACAGGTGGCGCAGACCTTCCTGAAAGCCTGGGCCGACGGCGACTACGCCGCCATGTACACGCTGATCAGCCCCAACAGCCGCGAGGTCTATAGCGAAGAAGCTTTTGTGCAGGACTACCAGCAGACCGCGGTGCAACTGACGCTGACCTCGCTGGAGACTGGCATCACCAGTTCGCTGCGCCAGGGCACGACGGCGGCTCTGCAGTACGATGTCCGCTTCCATACGGAACTGTTTGGCGTAATCGAAGACCTGGGGCGCACCATGCGCCTGATCGAGACGCCCGAAGGCTGGCGTGTGGCGTGGTCGCGCATGGACATTTTCGACGGGCTGGCGGAAGGCGCGCGCCTGATCCGCCAGCAGACGCTGCCCAGCCGCGGCAATATCTATGACCGCAACGGCAAGGTGTTGGCCGACCAAAACGGGCGGGCCATCGGCCTCTACCTGGTACAGCAGGACATCCCCAACCTGGATGAGTGCATTGCCCTGCTATCGCGTGTGCTGCGGCGCGAAGTCGCCTCGCTGGAGCGCACGTTTGCGCAGTTCTTGCCGGAGACGCGCTTCCTGGTCGCCGAGATAGACCCGGAGACCTATCAGGTCGAGGAAGCCAATCTGCGCCAGTATTGCGATGTGGGCGATGACCCCTACGATACCACCATCCGCAACACGCGCCGCTACTTCGGCGAGCTGGTCCCTCACGTGGTCGGCTATGTCGGGCAGATTCAGCCGGAGCAGATGGCCGAATACGAGCGCAAGGGCTATCCGCGCGACGCCCTGATCGGTCAGACGGGTGTCGAGAAAGCGTTCGAGAGTTACCTGGCGGGCAAACCTGGCGGCAGGCTGGTGATTCTCTCGCCAGAAGGGGTGACGTTGCGCAAGATCGCTGAGGCGCCGGCAGAACCAGGACAGAGCGTCTATCTGACCATTGACCGCGACCTGCAGGCAGCGGTACAGAACGCCTTCATCGAAGCCTACAACTACTCCTCGGCCACCTGGGGACCGACCTCGCCGGGTGGGGCGGCGGTGGTGATGGACATCAAGACCGGCGAGGTGCTGGCCGCGGTGAGCTATCCCTGGTTCGACCCCAATCTCTTCAATCCTGATTCGCTGTTGCAAGACCGCGTGCAACGCATCAGCGATCTGGAGATAAGCTGGCGCACGCCCTTGCTCAACCGCGTGACGCTGGGCAAATATCCGCCGGGATCGTCGTTCAAGATCGTCTCGACGGCTGCGGGGCTGGATAGCGGTGTCTACACGGCCAACACCGGCTACACCTGCGGGGGAAGGTGGTACGGCCAGACCTATGGCGACGGCCTGCCCTACCGCACCGACTGGCTGCCGACCGGTCACGGCTATGTGGACTTCTCGCACGCGCTCACCTATTCCTGCAACTCCTACTACTGGCAACTGGGCGTCAGTCTGTTTGATTTCAACCCGCAAATCCTCAGCGAGTACGCCTATAAGATGGGCCTGGGTGTGCCTACTGGCCAGGACGTACTGCCCGAAGAGACCGGTCAGATTCCCAACGAAGAGTTAATCTTCCGCCTGGAAGCGCGGCGGTGGAGCATCTCCGACATGCTCAATCTGGTCATCGGGCAGGGGCCGATTCAGGTCACGCCGCTGCAGATGGTGCGCATGGTCGCCGCCGTCGCCAATGGTGGCAAGCTCTTCAAGCCCCTTTTCGTCAGCAAGGTGCAACTGGTGGGCGAGGAGCCGGTCTACGTGGCCGAGCCGACGGTTCTGTCGCAGCTTGACTTTGCGCCAGAGGTGTTCGAGTTGATCCGCAAGGGCATGTGCGACGTGACGCTCGACCCCAACGGTACAGCGCGTTATATCTTCGAGGAATGGTATAAGTTCCAGGGCACCGATGTGATCGTCTGCGGCAAGACGGGCACGGCACAAACTGGCGGCGCGACGACCAAACCGCAGGCGTGGTTCGTAGCCTTCGCTCCACAACAGGAGCCGGAGATCGCCGTCGTGGTGACGGTCGAGAACTCGTGCGAAGGTTCGGAGGTTGCCGCGCCGATTGTCCGCCGTATCGTCGAAGACTACTACGGGATGCCCCATTCCGAATGGCCGCCACTGTGGGTTTCGGGCTGTGTCCCACTGGGGGAATGAGGCTAGAGCGTGTTATGCTCTTTTCGCCCTCATCCCCCGGCCCCTTCTCCCACGCAAGCGGGGAGAAGGGGAGCGCTTGCGCAAGAGCTAGCAAGTCCCTTGACCCGCGACGCAGTCGCGAGGGAGAGGGGATTGAGGGGTGAGGGGAAGATACTTCGCGAAAGTTCATAACAGCCTCTAAGGTCAGGTTGCTGTTTTTCACCTCAGTCTGTGCGACAGTCAGGGGCGGGGAAAGAACCCGCCCCTGGTTTCTTTCCGCGCTCACCTATCGCCGTTCACCTCACTTGGCATTGTCGCACGATTCGGCGATAATATTAATTGATCAGTGAGCGTTGCCTCATCAGAGGCTGTACGTTCAACTGAGTGAAACGTCCTTGGGCAGAAGACAGTGACCTGACATGAGACTTCGTATCCGTGTAGCCCGTTTGTCTGCTATTGGTCTCGTCTTTCTGCTGGGACTGGGGTTGGTGGCTGCTGCTGGTGCTCAGGAGCAGCGTGGTGCTGTGTACATTGCAGAAATTCAGGGAGTCATCAACCCCTTCACTGCTCGCTATCTGGATCGCGTCCTTGATGATGCCGAAGCCCGTCAGGCTCAGTTGGTGGTGCTGAAGCTGGACACGCCAGGTGGGTTGGACAGCTCCATGCGCGAAATGATTCAGGACATCCTGGCGTCGCCGGTACCTGTGGCTGTGTATGTCACGCCGGCGGGGGCACGGGCTGCCTCAGCGGGTCTGTTTCTGCTGATCGCCGGTCATGTGGCCGCCATGACACCTGGTACCAATACTGGAGCGGCTCATCCGGTTGGGTTAGGAGGCGACGTAGATGAGGTGATGATGTCCAAAGTGGTCAACGACGCTGCGGCAACAATTCGCGCGCTGGCCGAAGAACGCGGGCGCAACGCTGATTGGGCCGAGCGTGCTGTGCGGCAGAGCGAGTCAATCACCGAGAAAGAGGCCCTGGAGCTAAACGTCGTTGATGTGGTGGCGCGCAACCTGGATGATCTGTTGCAGCAGATTGATGGCAGGACGATTCGCACTGCTCAGGGCGACAAGGTGCTCGACCTCGCCACTGCGCCGCGCCGCGAAATATCCATGAATCTGGCCGAGCGCTTCATGCATCTGCTCACTGATCCCAACCTGGCGTTTATTCTGCTGACCGTCGGCACGATTGGCATCATCGCGGAGCTATATAATCCCGGCGCGTTGTTTCCGGGTATCACGGGAGTCATCGCGCTCATCCTGGCTTTTCTGTCATTGGGTAGCCTGCCGACCAACTGGGCGGGGGTGGCATTGCTGGCGTTGGCAGTTGGCCTGTTCATCGCCGAACTGAACACCGATGGCACGGGGATTCTGGGGATTAGCGCCGTTGTCTCTTTTCTCTTGGGCGGATTGATCCTGTTTCGCCCGTTTCGGCCCGGTTCGCCCGCGCTGCCAGATATGCGCGTTGACCCCTGGCTGGTCGGTTTGGCGACCGCCGCCATGGCGGGATTTGTACTGGTAGTCGTTACGCAGGTGGCCCGCGCACGCAAAGCGCCGCCTCTCACAGGGGTCGAGCACTACATGGGGCAGATCGCACAGGTCCGCCAGGCGCTGTGCCCCACAGGGCGAGTTTGGTTTGAGGGCCAGAGCTGGTTTGCCAGGACGCAGAGCGGTGTAGAAGTCGCCGAGGGCCAGTCCGTGCGTATCGTTGGCCTCGACGGTCTGACGTTGATCGTCGAGCCGCTCGAACAGGGTGCGTCAACCTCCGCCGATCACTTCTCGCGCTGACGTTGGTGTCCGACGACCATTTCTCTTCTCGCCTCATTGACCGCTATCCAGTACAAGGAGTCTGCTGATGGGTTCAGGAACCATTTTCTTTCTAATCGTCTTGTTGGTGCTGCTCCTGCTGTTAGCAACGGCGGCACTGCGGATCGTGCGCGAATACCAGCGCCTGGTCGTCTTCCGGTTGGGTCGTGCTCTGGGAGCGCGTGGGCCAGGACTGGTGGTACTTGTTCCTTTCATTGACCAGGGTGTGCGTGTTGACCTGCGCGAAGTCTTCTTTGATGTCGAGCCGCAGACCTGTATCACCAAGGATAATGCTCCCCTCTCAATTGACTTCCTGGTCTATATGAAAGTGATTAACGCGACCGCCAGTGTGCTCGAAGTGGAGGACTTCCGTGGAGCAGCGCGGGGAATCGCCATTACTACCCTGCGCGCCCTGGTAGGCGACATGAACCTGGACGATGTGCTGGCCCGCCGCGATCAACTGAATGAGATGCTGCAGGTCAAGCTCGATGAAGTCACCAATCGCTGGGGGATCAAGGTGACTGCGGTGGAAATCCGCGAGATTATCCCTCCGCGCGAAATCCAGGACGCTATGAGTCGCCAGATGTCCGCCGAACGTCAGCGCCGTGCGCTGGTCACCGAGGCGGATGGTAAGCGCGAAGCCGCGATCAAGGTCGCTGAGGGCGAGAGGCAAGCGCGCATCCTACAGGCTCAGGGCGAACGCGAAGCCGAAATCCTGATCGCCGAGGGCCAACGGCAGGCGCGCATCCTGCGCGCAGAGGGGTTTGCGGAGAGTTTGGAGAAGATCTATCAGGTTGCGCGTGGTGTGGATAGCAAGACCATGAGTCTGGAATACCTGGATGCGCTCAAGCAGTTAGGAGCAAGCGAGTCTACCAAGATCGTGGTGCCAGTGGAGTTCACCAACCTGCTACAGCCGCTCGTGGAGTACACGCGGCAGGCGGGCACCCTGGAACAAGGTAACAGCGCATAAGCCGCTGGTATCCCTGGTAGGTGTATTCTATTGGCCGGACTCAAACATGTTGACAAGTGTCATCCCGGTCGCTATATTCTACGCCATGTTGACGAACACGATCCACGCTCACGCGCACCATCATCATGACCGCCCGTCCGCCCGACGGCCCGGTGAGATGGCGCTGCGTGTCTGAGGACGTGCCAGACAGTTCAGGCCAGTAGACGCCCTCCGGTCCGCCGGGGGGCGTTTTTATTGTTGCGACAGGCGAGAGGATAGCCATGCGAGAACAGATTCGGCTGGCACTGCCCAGCAAAGGCCGGATGGAAGGCGAGACGCTCGATTTTCTGGCCGAATGTGGATTGCGCGTGCACAAACCCAACCCGCGCCAATACACGGCCACCCTGCCTGCGTTGCCGGGGGTGCTGGTGTTGTTTCAGCGCGCCCGCGACATCCCCCTCAGCGTAGCGGCGGGCGACGTAGACCTGGGCATCACCGGCTACGACACGCTCTTCGAGGCGTTCGGCGAAGAGACGCAGGACGTGGTCATCGTGCATGAGGCGCTGGGCTTCGGCGAGTGTCAGTTGGTGCTGGCCGTGCCGGACGACTGGGACGAGGTGAACACGGTCGCCGATCTGGGCCGGCGGGCCGCGGGCCGCGAGCTGCGGGTCGCTACCAAGTATCCGCAGAGCGTGGGGCGTTTCCTGGCAGAGCGTGGCGTGACCAACGTGCGCATCGTCAGCGCCGACGGTGCGCTGGAATCTGCGCCCGTGGTTGGCTACGCGGATTTCATCGCCGACATCACCAGCACGGGCACAACCCTGCGCGAGAATCGCCTGCGAGCGCTCGACGACGGCACCATCGTCACCTCGCAGGCGATTTTGATCGGCAACCGGGCGGCCCTCAAAGCGCGTCCCGACGTGTTGGCAACGGCGCGGCAGATGCTGGAGTTCATCGAAGCGCACCTGCGCGCACGCGGCCAGTACATGATCTTCGCCAACATGCGCGGTGCCTCGATGGAAGACGTGGCGGCGCGCGTCTTCAGCCAACCCGATCTGGGCGGGCTGCAGGGGCCGACTATCGCGCCGATGATCACCCGCCAGGAAGTCGGTCAATGGTGGGCGATCAACATTGTGGCCCATGCGCACAGGCTCTATGAGGTCATCCGCCAGATTCGCGCCATTGGCGGCAGCGGCGTGGTGGTGACACCGGTGACGTACATCTTCGAGGAAGCGCCAGAGCGCTATCTGCGCCTGTTATCTACCCTGAACGGAGAGGACACATCCCTATGAGCACGCTACGCATCTACGACGACCTGCGCGAAGCCCGCGCCACCATCCTGCGCCGCGACTCGCTGCGCGACATCACCGTCCCCGCCTGGCTCAGCGACAGCCTGCAGAAGTTGTTCGGCGAGCCGGTGACGCCGGACGAGGCGGTGCGGCGTATCATTCGCAGCGTGCGCGAGCGCGGTGACGCCGCCCTGTTCGACTGGAACGCGCGCATTGATGGGGCGCAACTGGAGACGCTGGCCGTGCCGGAAGACGAGATCACGGCGGCGCTCGACGCCATCCCCGCCGAAGTCGCCGACGCGCTGCGCTACGCTGCTGACCGTATCCGCCGCTTCCACGAAAAGCAGCCTGTTACCGGCTGGGTGGACGCGACGCACGAAGGGTCGCTGGGGCAGCTCATTCGTCCGGTGGACTCGGTGGGCGTGTATGTGGCAGGGGGCACCGCGCCGTTGCCCTCATCGCTGCTGATGAGCGCCATTCCCGCGCAGGTGGCCGGTGTGCGCGAGATCGTCGTCACTACGCCGCCCGGTCGGGGGACGGGGGCCGTTCCGCCGGTGATCCTGGCGGCGGCGGCAGTCTGCGGGCTGACGAAAGTAGTGCGCATCGGCGGGGCGCAGGCCATCGCCGCGCTGGCCTATGGCACGGAGAGTGTGCCGCGCGTGGCCAAAATCGTCGGGCCGGGCAATCTATTCGTCACACTGGCCAAACAGCAGGTCTATGGCGACGTGGGCCTCGATGGGCTGCCGGGGCCGACCGAGACGATGGTCATCGCCGATGAGAGCGCCAATCCTGCCCTGGCCGCTGCCGACTTGCTGGCGCAGGCCGAGCATGACGTGCTGGCCTCGGCCATCCTGGTCACGCCGAGCCGCGCCCTGGCCGAACAGGTGGCGGCGGAAGTTGAACGGCGTGCGGCAACGCTCAGCCGGACGGAGATCATCGCGCAGTCGCTGACCAACCGCAGCGGCGCAGTGATCGTGCGCGATCTCGACGAGGCGTTCGTCGTGGCCAATGACTACGCCGCCGAGCACCTGTGCTTGTTGGTGGCCAATCCCTGGGACTGGGTGGGGCATGTGCGCAACGCGGGCGGTGTCTTCCTGGGCGAGACATCGTTCGAAGTGCTGGGCGACTATGTGGCCGGCCCTTCGCATGTCATGCCGACCGGCGGTACAGCGCGCTTCGCCTCGCCGCTGAACGTGCTGGATTTCGTCAAGATCACCAGCCTGGTCGGGCTGGAAGCGCGGGCTGCGGCAGAACTGAGCCAGGTAGCGGCTGTGTTGGCCCGCGCCGAGGCGCTGACGGCGCACGCCGCCGCCGCCGAAGCACGGGTCAGGCGGTAGGCGGGTTCGAAGCCTGCCCCCTATGGACACCGTATGAGGTAAATCGGGCGCAGTCTTCGCCGAACAGGATAGGATGACCATGACCGAGGTTTCCCGCTCTCGCGTAGCCGACAAAGTGCGCATCCGCGCCGACATCGCCGCCATGCAGCCCTATTCGCCGACGGCCTCACTGGAGGTGTTCGCGGAGCAGTTGGGCATTCCGGCGGAGCGGCTGATCAAGCTCGACGCCAATGAGAATCCCTATGGGCCGTCGCCGCGCGCCCGGCAGGCGCTGGCGTCGCTGAATACGACGCACATCTACCCCGATCCGGAAGCGCGCGCCCTGCGCGCCCTGCTGAGCGACTATGTGGGCGTGGACGCCGGGTATATCCTGGCCGGAGCGGGCGCAGACGAACTGATCGCGCTGATCCTGCAACTGTTCATCGAGCCGGGCGACGTCTTGATCAACGCGCCGCCAACTTTCAGCATGTATGCTTTCGACGCGCCGCTGGCCTTCGCCCGCGTGGTGGATGTGCCCCGCCGCGCCGACTTCTCGCTCGATGTCGAGGGAATCGAGGAAACGGCGCGCGCGTCTGGGGCCAAGCTGCTTTTTCTGTGCTCCCCCAACAATCCCGACGGTAGCCTGATCGCGCCGGAGACAATCGAGCGCCTGCTCGATCTGTCGCTGGTGATCGTGCTGGACGAAGCGTACATCGAGTTCAGCCGATCGGAGAGCCTGGCCCATCGTGTGCCGGAGACGCCCAACCTGATCGTGCTGCGCACTTTCAGCAAGTGGGCGGGACTGGCCGGGCTGCGCATCGGCTATGGCATCTTCCCGCGCGAGATCATCGCGCACCTGTGGAAAATCAAGCAGCCGTATAATGTGAACGTGGCGGCGGATGCAGCAGCGCGAGCCTCGCTGGCCGACCTGCCCTACCTGCGGGCGAACGTCGAGCGTCTGATCGCCGAGCGCGAGCGCCTGGAGCGTGAACTGGCGGGCATTCCCTACCTGCATCCGTATCCCAGCCGCAGCAACTTTGTGCTCTGCCGGGTGATGGGGATGGACGCGGCGGGGTTGCGGCGGCGGCTGGCGGAGGAATACGGCATCCTCATCCGCTATTACAGCACGCCGCGCCTGCGCGATCACGTGCGCATCAGCGCCGGAACGCCCGCGCAGACCGACGCGCTGCTCGCCGCACTGCGCGAGATAGGCCGGGCTTCGGAAGTCTGAAATCCTGGCGAAAGGACGACTATCCTGATGACCGAACGCACCGCTACCATCACTCGCCACACCAACGAGACGCAGATCGCGCTGACTCTGTCCCTGGACGGGACGGGTGCGGCGCAGATTGACACGGGAGTCGGTTTCTTCGACCACATGCTGCATCACGTCGCCCATCACGGCCTGTTCGACCTGACGGTGCAGGCGACCGGCGATCTGCGCGTGGACGCTCATCACACGGTCGAGGATGTGGCCATCTGCCTGGGCCGCGCGCTGGATCAGGCGCTCGGCGACCGGAAGGGCATCGTCCGTATGGGCTACGCCTATGTGCCGATGGACGAGGCGCTGGCCCGCGCCGTGGTGGACCTCAGCGGGCGACCCTATGCCGTCATCCAGGCCGACTTCAGCGCGCCGCTGATCGGGCAGATGCCCTCGTCGCTGGTGGCGCATGTGCTCGAAACGATCGCTTTCAATGCGCGGATGAATCTGCACGCTGCCGTGCTCTATGGTCGCGACGATCATCATAAGGCCGAAGCGCTGTTCAAGGCGCTGGGGCGCGCGCTGCGGGCTGCGGTGACGCTCGACCCGCGCCGGGGCGACGTGCCCAGCACGAAAGGGACGCTAACTGAATGAACGCACCGATCACCCCCGACCCTGTCCTGCTCGACCGGGCGCGTGGCTGCGCTGTCGGCGCGGCCATCGGCGACGCGCTGGGGATGCCGCTGGAAGCCAGACCGCCCCGTCCACTCGACAATCTGCTGCGCGAGATGGTCAGGGGACGGCTGCCCGCGGGCAGCTTCACCGACGATACCGAAATGGCCCTGGCCCTGGCCGAAAGTCTGCTGGCGCATCGCCCGCTCGACCCCGCCGACCTGGCGCGGCGCTTCATCGCCTGGGCGGATACCGGCCCGGATGACATCGGCGTGCACACGTCCCGCGTGCTGTGGCGGCTGAGGCGCGGCGACCCCTGGGACGTGGCGGCAGAAGCGGTGCAGGAGATGAATCGGGATTCTGCGGCCAATGGTTCGCTGATGCGCTGCTGGCCCGTCGCGCTGGTCTATTGGTCGGAGCCGGAGGCGCTCCGCCGGGACAGCGTGTTGCAGAGCCGCGTGACGCATGTGCACATAGACTGCCTGGCTGCCTGTGTCTTCGCCAACACCCTGATCGCTGCCTTGCTGCGCGGAGCAACGCCCGCCGAAGCGTTCAACGAGGCGCTGGCAACTGTCCCTCTGCCCGACGATCTGCGCGACACGATCGAGCTGGCGGCGAGTCGTCGCCGCGAGCAACTGCGCAATTCCGGCTGGGTGCATCATACGCTGGAAAGCGCCCTGTGGGGTCTGTTGACCACTGACTCCTTTGAAGAGGCGCTGGTGCAGGTGGTCAACCTGGGCCACGACGCGGACTCGGCGGGGGCAGTCGTCGGGGCGCTGGCGGGAGCAGCCTATGGACTGGCGTCTATTCCGGAGCGCTGGCGGACGGCGTTGCGCGGAGCCTGGCCGCCCCGCAGCAGGACGATCTGGACGGCGGACGATTTTGTGGCACTGGCCGATCGGTTGGTGGGAGCATAGGAGACGCGCTCATGATCGCCATCATTGACTACGGCGCGGGCAATCTGCGCAGCGTGCGTAACGCGCTGATACACCTGGGCGCTGACGTGATCACCCTCGCCACGCCGGAAGGGTTGGATCGCGCAGACAAGATCGTGCTGCCGGGTGTGGGCGCGTTCGGCGCGGGGATGGCAGCGCTGCGCGCGGCGGGTTTTGAAGAGCCGCTCAAGGAGGCGGTGGCCGCGGGTGTGCCCCTGATCGGCATCTGCCTGGGGATGCAATACCTGTTCGAGTCCAGTGATGAGATGGGACTGCATCGCGGGTTGGGCTTGTTGCCGGGCCGGGTGACGCGCTTCCCCGCCGCCGGGCCGAAGGTGCCGCATATTGGCTGGAATCAGTTGCACCTCAAGCGCGAACACCCCTTGCTGGCGGGGATCGAGGATGGCGCTTACGCCTATTTCGTGCACTCGTATTATGTGGACGCGGGCGACCCGGACAACGTGCTGGCGACGACCGACTACGGCATTGAGTACGCTTCGGTGGTGGGGCGCGGCCATCTCTTCGGCATTCAGCCGCACCCGGAGAAAAGCCAGGCGGTGGGCCTGCGCATCCTCAAAAACTTCGTGGAGATGTGAGCATGATCGTCTATCCGGCTATTGACCTGCGACGCGGGCGCGTGGTGCGCCTGAAATATGGCGATCCGGCTCAGGAAACGGTGCACAGCGACGATCCGGTTGCTGTGGCGGAACGCTGGCAGGCGGCGGGCGCAAGCTGGCTGCATGTGATCAACCTGGACGGGGCGCTCGGCGAGGCGACGCTGGCCCTCGACGCGCTGCGGGCGATCGCGGCGGTGGGGCTGCCGGTGCAGTTCGGCGGCGGGTTGCGCTCGCTGGACGACGCGGCGCTGGCGCTGGAAGCGGGCGCAGCGCGCGTCATCCTGGGGACGCTGGCCGTGCAGCAGCCGGACATGGCGGGCCAGGCGGTGCGACGCTTTGGCGCGGAGGCGGTCGCGGTGGCGCTCGATGCGCGCGGCGAGCGCGTGGCAACGCACGGCTGGCAGCAGGTCAGCGCATGGACACCCGTAGAGCTGGGCGCGCGCTTCGCGGGGATGGGCGTGGTTCACGCGCTCTATACGGATGTGTCGCGCGATGGCGATCTGAGCGGCGTCAACGTAGAGGCGACGGCGGCTCTGGCGCGAGCAACCGGCCTGGCGGTGATCGCGTCGGGTGGGGTGGCATCGCTGGACGACGTGCGCCGTCTGCGGGCGACGGGCGCGGTCGCGGGCGTGGTCATCGGCCAGGCGCTGTATACGGGGGCGTTTGCCCTCGAAGACGCGCTGCGCGCTGCTGGAGAGGGCTAGCCACAGAGGGCGCAGAGGACCCGGAGGAGACCCAGAGGAAAAGCGGATATCGCCTCGATTTGCTGGTGATTGTAGAAATAAGGCGGTGGATGAACTGGCATCGATTCACACGGCTCAGTGGTTTTCCTATCTGCAACTCGCGTCCTGTCCGGTTGGCCTGCTGATCAACTTCACGGGCAGGTCCTTAAGCAAGGTATTCACCGTGTCATCAACACTTAAATGTCCCCTCTGTGCCCTCTGTGGTGATCTCTTTTCTCCGAAGGAGTGAGTCATGCTGGCTAAACGTATCATTCCCTGCCTGGATGTGCACGCCGGGCGCGTGGTGAAGGGGATCAACTTTGTCAACCTGCGCGACGCCGGCGATCCGGTCGAGCAAGCCGTTATCTACGATCAGGAAGGCGCGGACGAACTGGTCTTCCTGGACATTACGGCTACCCATGAGGGCCGCGAGACCATGCTCGACGTGGTGCGGCGCGTCGCCGATGCCATCTTCATCCCCTTCTGCGTGGGGGGCGGGCTGCGCACGGTGGACGACATGCGCGCTACTCTGCTGGCGGGCGCGGACAAGATCGCCATCAACAGCGCAGCCGTGCGCACACCGGAGGTGATCAGCGAGGGGGCGGAGCGCTTCGGCTCGCAGTGCATCGTCGTCGCCATAGACGCCCGCTGGAACGGGCAGTTCTACGAAGTCTATGTGAGCGGCGGGCGCACCCCGACCGGCCTGGACGCCATCGCCTGGGCGGTGGAAGTAGAGCGGCGTGGCGCAGGTGAAATCCTGCTGACCAGCATGGATCGCGACGGCACGCAGGACGGCTACGAAATCACCCTGACTCGTGCCGTCAGTGATGCGGTGAGCATCCCGGTGATCGCTTCTGGCGGAGCGGGACGGCTCGATCACTTCCGCGCGGCGCTGGTCGAAGGCGGGGCGGACGCGGCGCTGGCAGCCAGCCTGTTCCACTACCGGCAACTGAGTGTCGGGCAGGTCAAAGATTATTTGCACGCGCACGGCGTGCCGGTGCGCCTGGTGGAGACGACCCATGGCTGATCTCGATCTGGAAGGTATCATTGCGCGGCTGCGCTGGTCTGCCGAGGGGCTGATCCCGGCGGTAGTGCAGGACGCGCACACGCAGCAGGTGTTGATGGTCGCCTGGATGAACGCCGAAGCCCTGTGCCGCACGGTGCAAACCGGTGAAACGCACTTCTGGAGTCGCAGCCGCAACGAGCTATGGCACAAGGGCGCGAGCAGCGGCAACACGCAGCGCGTTGAGGCAATCTGGGTGGATTGCGATGCCGATGTGTTGCTGGTGCGCGTGACGCCTGCCGGCCCGGCCTGCCATACCGGCGCGGTGAGTTGCTTCTTTCGCACATTGGAGGAATTCGGTGAGTGACATTCTTGCGCGCGTATTCGCGACCATAACCGATCGCCAGGCGCACCCGCGGCCCGGCTCTTACACCAATCGCCTGCTCGAGGCGGGCGAAGATGAGATCGTCAAGAAGATCGGCGAGGAAGCCATCGAGGTCATTCTGGCGGCCAGGGGGCAGGGCGATCAGCGGGTGATCAGCGAGCTGGCCGACCTGACCTATCACTGCCTGGTGTTGCTGGCAGCGCGTGGGCTGACGCCCGACGATGTCGCCGCCGAGCTGGAGCGCCGTCACCGGCCCTGATGAAAAAGGACGAGCGGGGACAACGTACGCTGCCCCCGCCGTCGCTCACGGTGTCGGGGATGGGGATCGTGAGCGCCACTATCCAACGATAGGTCATCGGTGTTAAGGGACGCTCCTGTAGCCGTGAAAAGTCCGTTAGGCGCGCATAAAATCCCCTTAACAGGCACAAAAATCCCCCTTCGCCAGGAAGGGGGTTATCGTCCACGGAGTGCTCAATCCCGCTTACGGTGGCCCGTCACTCCTCCCATTCTTCCTCGTCCCACTCCTCCTCTTCGACTT
This sequence comes from Anaerolineae bacterium, assembly GCA_034433965.1. Taxonomy (GTDB): domain Bacteria; phylum Chloroflexota; class Anaerolineae; order Aggregatilineales; family Aggregatilineaceae; genus UBA2029. Next base: position 612 of record DAOTZZ010000062.1, on the reverse strand, counting down.
CGAGGCCGGCGTCGGCATAGTCGAGCGTGGGCGGTCGCAGATCAACCACCTCCAGCAGCGTCTCACATTCCGGGCACTTGACCAGATCCCAGACTTCGACATTGTCTCGCAGCTGCACCCAGGCGCTGCACGACGGACACCGCGCGCGAATCTTGCCTTTCGGGCTGCGCTGTGCCCCAGCTTTGCGGTCAAAAGTATCGCTTTTCATTCCACTGCTCAACTGTTCGCTCAGAGTCAAAACGCACTAGGAGCGATATAGCACGAATTCGCTGGCGTGTCAATTGGTGCAAAGGTGCAAACGTCGCCGTACCTGCGGACTCCGCCCGCTCACCTCTGCAATCGCCAGGCCAGCGCGCTCCAGCGACGGGCGACCCGGTCGTTGTGCACGGCGATGGCGACCGCCTTGCGCGTGCCTACCAGCACCACCAGTTGCCGCGCCCGTGTCACCGCCGTGTAGAGCAGGTTGCGCTGCAACATCAGGTAATGTTGCGTGACGATGGGCATTACCACGCAGGGATACTCACTGCCCTGGGCGCGGTGCACGCTGATGCAGTAGGCGTGCGTCAGCTCGTCCGCCTCGGCGAAGTCGTAGCGCACCAGCCGTTCGTCCAT
>DAOTZZ010000061.1:0-3600 GCA_034433965.1 Anaerolineae bacterium | reverse complement strand
CATCGCCCACCATGTAGGCGCTGGTCTGCTCCGGCGGAGGAGCATAAGAGGCAGAAGCACCCGCTGAGATGGGCGGCTGAGGGCTGACCAGGGCCGCAGTGCGGACATCGCTCTGCACCGAAACTGCATCGGCTGGATCGTCGTCGGGGGCGGTGATCGCATTCCATACCAGCGCCGCCGCCCGCGTATCACCGGAGAGCGCAGTGAGCGCCGTCGCGGGCACCGGTCCACGATAGGCCGCGCGCGCGCCCGACCTGATCAGCGCGGCTTCGTCCAGGCCGTCCACGCCCGCGAAGAGCGCCTCGCCATAGCGGACGTACAACGTACCGCCCGCGCGGGCGATGGTGCGCGCCACAGTATCGAGCGTTGCTTCGTCGGCCAGGATCAGGGTATTGAGCGGAACGGTCGGGTCGGGGGCGGCAGCCTCGGCGCGCGCCGCGGAGGGCATGGCCGGAGTTCCCGCGGGAACTTCCAGGGCCTGCACACCGGCTGACGGAGGCGCAGCCCCCGCCGCTGCCTGGGCGTGCGTGGCCCAGCCGGGCAGCATGGCCGTGACCAGGAGGGTGATCAGCACCGCTCCGGTGACCAGGCTGCGCACCGTCGCAACGAAAAGGGATTTGTTCATGATGTTGACCTCCACCATACCACAGCAAACAAAGGTGCCGAGCCAGGTCCGTTGGCCCACGACCGGCTCAGGCCGCCCAGATTGCCTGGGCAATGATTGCATCCGTATGCTCTATCATTAAGATAGAACAGATTCAGCATTGATACAGTATGGAGTTGTGAGAATTTCGTGAATTTTCCGTAAAGACGCGGGCCGGACTTGGGCGAGGAATGTCTGTCATGAAGCGTCAAATAGTTAAGTGAAGATTAATGACATCGTAGAAACAGAGGCCCGAACCAAAAAAAACGGACTGCCTCTTTGCAGTCCGGCGGGGCGACGGAGAAGACCATGGTGTCACTCCATAGCCGTATCCTGCGGTTCGGCATCGGGGGGCGGCGCGGGAGCGGTTGGTTGTTCGACAGGTGTTTCCTCTTCGGCCACAGGCTCTGCAGCGGCACCTGCTTCTTCCTCGGCGGTCGGTTGGGCGACAGGCACAGGGGGCCTGGCGGCGGCAGGTGGGGTCCAGGCGTCGCCGCGCAGGGCCAATCCCGCCTGTTCCAACGCCCGGCTCACCTGCTCCGACGCCGGGTCGAGTTCGTTGAGAATGCTGTAGGGGAAGCGATGATCGGCCAGATGCTCCGCCAGGTGATCGAGCAGCAGGCGGAAGTCGGTGGCGCGAATCCGGTCGAGACGAATACCGGCAGCGGTCAGTGCCTCGCGCAAGGGGGCCGGGTCTTGACCATGCAAGGCCGCGCAGAACAAGATGCACGGGCCGAGCCTTTCGGCGGACGGTGTACTGCCGTTGCTGGTCACCGCCAGGATGTCGGCCAGGTAATGTTCGCTGCCCTGCTGAGCGCGACAATGCTCCAGCAGATTGTTGAGCTGCACCGCTACCATCATCAAGTTGAGCAGGGTTTGCAGCGCTTCGCGGTCGCCCTGCCCGATCGCCGGGGCGCTCTTGATAGCCTGCTTGGCCAGGTCGGTGGTCACGCCCGCCGCCCAGGGCTGAAAACGTTCGGCGCGGGGATTCTTGCCGCGCTGTGCTGCATAGCGCCAGTCCAGCAGACCGGTGACGATCGCCACCATGTCGGCGACGCCTGCTCCGCGTTGCGCCGGTGGAGCGTCGGCGATCACATCCCAGTCGAGAATCACCTCGGCGGCGGGGCCAGTTTCCAGGCGTATCCGCCGTTTGCGCTCGCCCACCGGCTCGTCAGCAACGGCATAAGGCGTGAGCATGGCAGCGCTGTCGAGCGCGGAAGGGACGATGACCAGCGGCAGATGGTTATGGCCCGCCACCACCTTGGCCGCCTCGACCGGCGCGCCGTTGCCCACGGCATAGATCACTTCGACGGTGCTGGGCAAGTGCTGCGCCAGATACTCAAACAGATCGCGGTCGTAACGAGACGGTTCGGCCTGGATCACCAGGGGCAGCGACAGGCTGGCGCTCAGTGCGGCCCATGTTTCCTCGCTGGTGAGCAGCGCCACCCGGCGGCTTTCCTGCACGGTGCTCAGTTCGCGAAAAGTTATCTTGGGCAAAGGCCAGACGGCCATCACGCTCTTCTCCTGCGCTAAGAGACCTTGATCCGGTCGCGAGCCGGTTTGTCATTGGCTAACGGTTGACGTGACACTCCCTACGCCTAAAGGCGAGGGCTTCTGACGGACGCTTGCCCTTGCTCGCCCCTTCGCGAGGCGAACAGCGGGGCTACGTTATCCGGCACAGGTGTGTCCCACCCGGCTCGACGCAAGATGTTCAGCGCCGCATTGTGGTCTCGGTCGAGCGACAAGCCACAGGCGCAGGTGATCCAGCGGGTCGAAAGGGCAAAGTCTTGGAACACTGCCCCACACTTCGAACAGCTTTTGGACGTGCAGGCGGGATCCACGAAGGCAATCTCACGACCGGCGCTTTCAGCCTTGTACACGCTCTGCGCGGTCTGGCTGAACATCTGGTTGGCATAGGGGAAGGTTTTGCGGTAGCGCCTGGCAAGCTCGTAGAAGTCTTGTTTGCTGACCTTGCGCCTTTCCAACCGATAGGCGAGCTTGCGTTCCGCCAGCGCCATGTTGTACAGCCCTCGGCAGGCGTCCAGCACGCGCCACAGGTTTTTCTCTTGCGAGCGCGAAGGGTAGAGGCGATAGCGGTAGGTTCGCAGCATTTAGACCGCCTTCTGAGCCTCGATGGGTTGCTCAACCGTCGCCCCTGTCATACAACAGAAAGCCGTTTAACGCAATGGCGATTGAGTGGCGGCGCTTCATCTCCACAGCTAAAGCTGGGGACTTTCGCGCCGATTTTTCGGTAAGTGTAGTGCGGAATCGTGCATTCGTCCAGCGCCGCCGCGTGTGAGACTCCGGAGCACACCGATTGACCGGCCCTGCCTGTCTGCGGTATGCTCAGGGCATCCATGCCTGGCTGTCGAGTGGGACGCGAGAGCTGCACAATGGATCCAAACACCCTGATCACCTGGCTGATGGGGCTGATCTTCTTGCTCCTGTTGCTGGCCGGTCTGTAGCGCCCCCTGGCGGATCATGAGCGACGACGAACGCTTGCACGTGTTGAAGATGGTGGCACAGGGCCGCCTGACGGTCGAAGAGGCCGAGCGGCTGCTGGACATTCTGGCGCGCCCCGGCCCCGTTCACGAGGCAGCGCCGCCGCTGGTACGCTTGCGCCGCAGCTGGGAAATCCCTTTCCTGGCAGGGGTGATTCTGCTGGCGCTGGCCGCCCTGTGTATCTCAGTAGTGAGCAGCCCCTGGCTGATAGTCTTGGCCTGGGTCGTCCTGGTCATGGCTGCGCTGCTGATCGTGGTGGGGTGGCTGAGTCAGTGGTCACCCTGGCTGCATCTGCGCATCGTCCCCCGGCACGGCCCAAAGATTGCGTTCAGCCTGCCCCTGCCCACACAATTGGCCGCGTGGGGCATAGCGCTCGCCCAGCCGCTGGTGGATCGCCTGGCCGGGCGCGAGGCTGCCGGTTACCTGGCCCTGACCAGAAGCCTGCTCGAAGCGTT